>NZ_JBAZUD010000018.1:0-47968 GCF_041661565.1 Mesorhizobium sp. | reverse complement strand
GATCTCCTGGTCGATCTTCAGCCGGGCATCGACGATCTATCCGGTTGGCTGGTTCGCGTGTCCGGCGAAAATGGCGAGCTGCTGTGCGTGGTCGACGTGGCGGAGGCGGAAGCGGCAAGGCAGGCCAATCCGTAGGGCCTGACCGGCTTGCTGATGCGACGCAGCGCAAGGTCGGCTGTTCGAATGAGGCTAGTACCGTGCTGAGGCTAGCGCGTCCATTTTCCGATCAGATGGCTCATGTCCATGTCGAACAGCCTTTGCCGTGGAACATCGAAATACCAGATCCCAAAAGCCGCGAAGATCACCACCATGATCATCGGATACAAAGGGTCGAACACAAAGTTCAGCGGATGACGCTTTGGTTTTTCGGGATGTCTTCGCTCCCGACCGTATCTGAATTCATGGCCCAAGACATCACCCACGCCTCAACAGATACCATTCTAAATGATATGATGTTAAGAAAATCTATCAGCTTTCACTAACGTAATGTTGCATGACTGTGGTGTGCTCGAACGGCCATCGCAGACGCTGAAGGATTGTACCGGCAATAGCGGATACGTGCAGGCTCGAGTCCGTCCCAAGCCTGCCGAGGAGCGCGCCACCCGGAAAACGGGCAATCGTTCGCGTTCCAGCGAGCAGGACGAGGTCGCAGCGCAGGCGATCTGGGTAACCGCCGTACGGAAGACCGAACACGTTCCTGGAATTACTCTAGCTCGCGCGCCGGTATTTCGATGCGTTGACGCGGTTGCGACCGCCGCGCTTGGCGTCGTAAAGCGCCCTGTCGGCGGCGCTGAGCACCTTGTCGAAGCTGAGGCCTTCCTTGGCGCCGAATGCGAACCCTGCACTGACGGTGCACATGAAAGAGCCAGTTTCGGTCTTGATCTGGCGCGTCGCGAAACCGGTTCTTATGGCCTCGGCCGCCGCCTCCACCGTTTCAGGCAGCGCGCGCTTGATTACCAGCGCGAACTCTTCGCCGCCCATGCGCGCGGCGACGTCGGACGGACGAAGATTGCCGGCGAGTTCCCCGGCGAATATCCTGAGCACCTCGTCGCCGGCCGCGTGGCCGAATTCGTCGTTGATTGCCTTGAAATTATCGAGATCGAATACGACCACGGCGGTGAACGCGCCGACCGGGGCATTGCCGTGCAGGTCGAACAGGGCACGTCGATTGAGCAGGCCCGTCAAGGGATCGGTCAGCGCATTGTGGCGATGATGCCTGGCGAGGCGGCCCTGGTTGAGCGCCAGCGACAGGGCGCCGATGCCAGTCATGCTGGCAATGACGATGATGAGGCTCAATTCCTCGGCCCAATTGCTTGGCGCGTGTCCAAGGGCCAGCTTTCCATCGAGGGCCAGGACAAGGGCGCAGAGAGCGAAGGAGGCTGCCGTGGCCGAATAGAGGGCGGTGATGCCGATCGTCAGGGCTGGAGCTTCTTCGCGGCCTTTCCAGTATTCGCGCGCCGTCGCGAACAGGAGCAAGGCGGCAAACAGATTCTCGAACATGAAGGCGAGGCCGTCATAGCCCAAAGCCATCGGCGGCAGCGTCACGACCAGCGACACGCAGCCGAATATCGTGCGCGGCATCGGTGAGTCGCCGGTTCTGAACTGGTAGGCGGCCCCGAGCATGATTGAAAAGCCAAGCAGGAGCAGGGCAAGCGTCAAGACCCCCAGCAGTCGCCCGGGCATGTCGATATAGGCGTCGTACGCGAAGATATCGCTGACCACGAAAAACAGGCTGACTGCCCAAGTCAGCAGGAACTTCTCCGAGCGAGCGGTCAGCCACATGCCAAACAATGTCAGGCCAAGGCAGGCCGCGGAAAAACCTACGGCCAGCAAAAGTGAAGTGTAGTCCAGCGACATGCCCCTCGTTCCTTGCCGGCGGCGGTTCAGCTCTGCGGCTTGGCGTCCGGCAATCATGGAGCAAGGAAGTATCGATAAGGTTACGGATTGTGCCTAACATGTCACGAACGCCGGCTTGCCCAAAAGGGGACGTCGCGACCGGTGCGAAGCCGTCAATCCGTGACCCGCTTCATCAGGGCCATGGCTCCGAACGGCGCGCGGACCTTGCCCTCACTGATGAAATAGATGAACACATCCCGTGGTTTGACAGGAGCCTCTGTCGTGGGATCGGCCCGCCGGAGGTCGGCTGGCACCTTGCCTTGCGCCCAGATATCTGCCCGCTCGGCCCACTCGTCGAGTGCCTTGGGCGTGTAGCAGTCGGGATTGTCGTCACTGCCGGCCTGCAACCGCGCATAGACGAAATCGCCGGTCACATCGGCTATAGCGGGGTATTTGGCATGGTCGGCATAGACGATCGCCGCCTTGTACTTGCGCGCCAGTGCCACGAATTCGGGTACGATGAAGCTGTCGTTGCGCACCTCGAGGGCGTGACGCAGTGCTACGCCATCTTGCCTTTCGGGCAGCAACTTCAGAAAGGCCTCGAAATCGTCCGCATCGAATTTCTTGGTCGGCGCGAATTGCCACAGGATCGGCCCGAGCTTGTCGCCGAGCGCCGCGACGCCCGAACCGAGAAAGCGCGCCACGGATTCACCGGCCTCGCCGAGCACACGGCGGTTGGTGACAAAGCGGTTGCCCTTCAGCGCATAGACGAAACCGTCCGGCGCCTCATTGGCCCATTTGACGAAGGTCGGTTCCTTGAAGCTGGAATAGTAGGTGCCGTTGACCTCGATGCTGGGCACCTGGCGGCTGGCATAGTGGAGCTGCTTCGCCTTGGAGAGCTTCTCGGGATAGAAGGATGTGTCCCAAGGCTCAAACGTCCATCCGCCCATGCCGGCGCGAATTGTTCCCGATTTGCTCATTGTCGTCCTCCCCTAGGCAGAAAATCAGGCGGGCGCGATCCCGTCGATCAGCTTGGCCATGTCCCCGACTGACTCGGCCATGTCCCCGACTGGCTTGGCCATGCCCCCGACTGGCTTGGCCATGTCGACGAGCACCCATCCTTGCCGATATGGATTGGGCCTTCGACCCGTTTCGTGAAACCCATAGGCGAGATAGAGCGCGATGTTCCGCTCCATTCTCGCATTGGTATAGAGCCGTACCTCAGGCAGGCCCCACAATCGCGTCTGTTGCTCGGCGAAGTTGAGCAGCGCTACGCCGAAGCCATTGCCCTGAAATTGCGGTGCGACAGCGACGGAGAAGATCAACGCGTGGTCGTCGTGCCTTTCCAGCGTGAGCGCCCCGGCAAGCTGGGTGCCATCCTCCAGGAGCCAGACCTCGCCGCGCGCGACGCGCGGTGCATAATCCTCCGTGACCGGGATAGGCGGCGCGCCCAACAGCGCCGTGTAGGGCGCGTAGGCTGACTGGGTCAGCGAGACGATGGCTGGCAGATCGCCGTCAAATGCCCTCCGTGGGGTCATTGAAAAGCTCCCTGGGCGCCAACAGTCGCGCTCATCACTCCGCCGCTTCGCGCTTGCCCCCGGGGCGCCGCTCCAGCAGCTCCTTGAGAAATTGGCCGGTGTAGCTGCGCTTCTCGCGCACGATGGCTTCGGGCGTTCCCTGGGCGACCAGTTCGCCGCCGCCGTCGCCGCCCTCGGGGCCGAGGTCGAGCACCCAGTCTGCGGTCTTGATCACTTCGAGATTATGCTCGATGACCACGACCGTGTTGCCCTGGTCGACCAGTTCATGCAGCACTTCCAGCAGCTTGGCGACGTCGTGGAAGTGCAGTCCGGTGGTCGGCTCGTCGAGGATGTAGAGCGTCTTGCCGGTCGCCTTGCGCGACAGCTCCTTGGCGAGCTTGATGCGCTGCGCCTCGCCACCCGAAAGCGTCGTCGCCTGCTGGCCGATATGGATGTAGCCAAGGCCAACCTGGTTCAGCGTTTCCAGCTTGTCGCGCACGCCAGGCACGGCGGCGAAGAAATCGACGCCTTCCTCGACCGTCATGTCGAGCACGTCGGCGATCGACTTGCCCTTGAACAGGACATCGAGCGTCTCGCGATTGTAGCGCTTGCCGTGGCAGACATCGCAGGTGACATAGACGTCGGGCAGGAAGTGCATCTCGATCTTGATGACGCCGTCGCCCTGGCAGGCCTCGCAGCGGCCGCCCTTGACGTTGAAGGAGAAGCGTCCAGGCTGGTAGCCGCGCGCCTTGGCTTCCGGCAGGCCGGCGAACCAGTCGCGGATCGGCGTGAACGCGCCGGTATAGGTCGCCGGGTTCGAACGCGGCGTGCGGCCGATCGGCGACTGGTCGATGTCGATGACCTTGTCGAGGAATTCGAGACCCTCGATGCGGTCATGCTCGGCCGGATGCTCGCGCGACCCCATGATGCGGCGCGAGGCCGCCTTGAACAGTGTCTCGATCAGGAAAGTCGACTTGCCGCCGCCCGAAACGCCGGTGACCGCGGTGAAGGTGCCAAGCGGGATTTCGGCCGTGACGTTCTTGAGATTGTTGCCGCGCGCGCCGACGATTTTCAGGCGCCGACCCTTCTTGGCCTCGCGCCGCACGCCAGGCGTCGCCACTTCAAGTTCGCCCGACAGATATTTGCCGGTGATCGAATTGGGATTGGCCATGACCTGCTGCGGCGTGCCCTGGGCGATGATCTCGCCGCCATGGATGCCGGCGGCTGGGCCCATGTCGACGACATAGTCGGCATGCAGGATGGCGTCCTCGTCATGCTCGACGACGATGACCGTGTTGCCGATGTCACGCAGATGCTTCAGCGTATCCAGCAGCCGCGCATTGTCGCGCTGGTGCAGGCCGATCGACGGCTCGTCCAGCACGTAGAGCACGCCGGTGAGGCCGGAGCCAATCTGCGAGGCCAGCCGGATGCGCTGGCTCTCGCCGCCCGACAGCGTGCCGGAATTGCGCGACAGGGTGAGATAATCGAGCCCGACATCGTTGAGGAAGCGCAGGCGCTCGCGGATCTCCTTGAGCACCCGCACCGCGATCTCGTTCTGCTTGTCGTTGAGCTGCGCCGGCAGTGCGGTGAACCAGCTGTCGGCGTTGCGGATGGACTGTTCGGTGACCTCGCCGATGTGCTTGCCGGCAATCTTGACTGCCAGCGCTTCCGGCTTCAGCCGATAACCCTTGCAGGCGGGGCAGGGGGTTGCCGACATGAAACGCTCGATCTCCTCGCGCATCCAGGCGGATTCGGTCTCCTTCCAGCGGCGCTCCAGATTGGGGATGACGCCCTCGAAGGTCTTGGTCGTCTTGTAGGAACGCAGGCCATCATCGTACTGGAATGTGATTTCGCGCTCGCCCGTGCCGCGCAGGATGGCTTCCTTGGCTTCTTCGCTAAGGTCCCTGAACTTGTCGCCGAGCTTGAATCCGTAGGCCTTGCCCAACGCCTCCAGCGTCTGCGCGTAATAGGGCGAGGTCGACTTCGCCCAAGGGCTGACGGCGCCGTCGCGCAGCGAGATATTCTCGTCGGGAACAATCAGATTGCCGTCGATGGCGCGCTGGCTGCCGAGACCGTCGCAGGCCGGGCAGGCGCCGAATGGGTTGTTGAAGGAAAACAGCCGGGGCTCGATTTCCGGAATGGTGAAGCCCGACACGGGGCAGGCGAACTTCTCGGAGAAAAGAATGCGCTCATGCGTCTCGTTCTTTGACTTGTTGACCGAATCGACGCCGGTCTGGCTGGAGTCGAGCGGCTTGTCTGCGAATTCGGCCACTGCCAGCCCATCGGCCAGTTTCAGCGCGGTTTCGAGGGAGTCGGCCAGCCTTGTGGCGAGGTCGCCGCGCACGACGATGCGGTCGACGACGACGTCGAGGTCGTGCTTGTACTTCTTGTCGAGCGCCGGCACATCTGCGATCTCGTAGAAGACGCCGTCGACCTTGACGCGCTGAAAGCCCTTCTTCTGAAGTTCCAGCAGTTCCTTGCGGTATTCGCCTTTGCGGCCGCGCACCATCGGCGCCAGGATGAACAGGCGCGTGCCTTCCTCAACGGCCAGCACACGATCGACCATCTGGCTGACCGTCTGGCTTTCGATGGGCAGGCCGGTGGCCGGGGAATATGGAATGCCGACGCGTGCGAACAGAAGCCGCATATAGTCATAGATCTCGGTGACCGTGCCGACCGTCGAGCGTGGATTCTTCGACGTGGTCTTCTGTTCGATGGAGATGGCCGGCGATAGCCCGTCGATCTGGTCGACGTCCGGCTTCTGCATCATCTCGAGGAATTGCCGCGCATAGGCCGACAGGCTTTCGACATAGCGGCGCTGGCCCTCGGCATAGATCGTGTCAAAGGCGAGCGACGATTTGCCGGAGCCCGACAGGCCGGTCATGACGATGAGACTGTCACGCGGCAGATCGAGATCAACATTCTTCAGATTGTGTTCGCGCGCCCCGCGAACCGAAAGGAATTTATGGTCGGCCATCGCCGCTCGCCGCCTCGGATCTGGAATTCATGGGATTGGCGGGGTTTTCCCGACCACCCCCTATGTAGGTCTTTTTGCCGCCACGTCGAGAGACGCCACAACTCCCGACAGCAGTCGTTTAACCGTCTTTCACGCGAGGGGGCAAGCAGAAAGAACAAAGGCCGAACATGCTCCTGACAAAAGCTGTGCATCCTGGGTTGGGTCGAACAACCCGGCGATCACATTTTTCCTAATCGGCTAATGAGCGGTTGACGTCTTCGAACGAGGGGAGCAGACTCCAAACGTCAACGAAGCCGCCGTCTTTCGATGGCATCGCCGCCCAGAGGCGGTCTGCGAGACGCCGCAGGCAGTCGCGATCCGCGCTTCGGGACAGCACTGGTCACAGTGGACAAGGAGCGGAGCATGACGCCACCTGATAGTCCCCAAGGGCTCCACATCTGGTTGGAGCCGCGGCAGGCATAAGTGCCAGGGTTAGCGTTTCGCTTCCCGACAAACCGTGACCTGCCGTATCCCCCGAAAATCAGAGACTGCTAGTCGGATCGTCGGCTGACACCGCGAAGCATCCGAAATCACAGCCGGAAGTACACTTCCGGCACAGACTGGATTTGAGATCCAGAAAAGCCCCGTCCTACGCGTAAGCGCGGCGGGGCTGTTTTATGGAGCGGATGACAGGTGAATTGCGCCTTGTCAGTGACGCGGCAGCCCGGTCGCGCCGGCACCCATATCGACAGTGATGCTGCCGGAAATCCTGACGTCGGTATCGCCGATCTTGAACTGGCCAGTCCCATTGCTGGGGAACGCATCGTCGGGCTCAGGCGCGGGGGCTGGTTTGGCGATGCGATAATCGCTGGTAACCCCCGGCAAGGCGCCTGTCTGGTTGGGCGCAGAATTGTCACCGGCGCGTGCAGCGCCGGATAAGGAGCCGGCAATGACGACCGCCGCGACGGCGATGATGCGATGCGATTTCCGGTGCGCAGGGGTAGGGGTCATCGCAGGTTTATAGTGGCGTCTCGCCAACGGGACCAGACCGGTCTGTTCAAAACTTCGACACCGCGATGTCGAAGGACGGCAGATCCTCAAGTCGGGTGGGGCTATTCCCAGAGGACCGCGGGCCGAGGCGCTTCAAACCCCAACGACTCATCTCCTTGACATGCATGAGCGATGCCGATAGGAACGAACAGGGAACAAAAACCTTGTGCAAAAAGGCAGCCGCGGCAAGCGTCGGCTGTCCGAAGGCTGTAAGGTGCGCCAACAAAAATTTGTTCGGATGAGCGCGGAGAAGTGAGATGGCGGGTAGCGTCAACAAGGTCATTCTGGTCGGTAATCTCGGTGCCGATCCGGAAGTTCGCCGCCTGAATTCGGGCGAGCCGGTGGTCAACATCCGCATTGCCACCTCCGAAAGCTGGCGCGACAAGAATTCCGGCGAGCGCAAGGAAAAGACCGAGTGGCACAATGTCGTCATCTTCAATGAGCAGCTGGCCAAGGTCGCCGAGCAATATTTGAAGAAGGGCATGAAGGTCTATGTCGAGGGCCAGCTGCAGACGCGCAAGTGGCAGGACCAGACCGGCAACGACAAATACACGACGGAAGTCGTCCTGCAGAAATTCCGTGGCGAACTCCAGATGCTGGATGCACGCGGCCAAGGCGAGGGCGGGCAGGTTGGCGGCTATTCGGGCGGCGGAAGCCGAGGGTCCGATTTTGGCCAGTCCAGCCCGAGTGAGAGCTTCAATCGCGGTGGCGGCGCTCCCAAGGGCGGTGGTGGTGGTTCGTCACGCGAGCTGGACGACGAGATCCCGTTCTGAGCGGACGGATCCGCTAATCAGCGATCGATCGTTTAGATCAGTTCACCGCTTCATGGAAACGGCGACCTGCTCCAAATCTTTGTTTTGACGCAATTCCGGACGGAAAACGGCACACACTTTTCCTGGAATTGCTCTAGGCGATTGGTCGGCGCGCGATGCTGAGCAAGAGCTTCGCGACTGTTGAATTCCCATGGACCGTTGCCAAGGCGTGGTTGGGGACCGCGCAGATCCTGCGCTATCCCACCATCAGCGCCTTGATGCCGTCGGCCACGAACTGCACCGCAAGCGCCGCCAGGATGACGCCGAGCAACCGCGTCAGGATCGAGCGACCCGTGTGGCCGAGGATGCGGTCGATGCGCTCCGACAGCACGAACACCAGATAGGTTATGGCCAGGCAGACGAAGATGATGCCGACCAGTGCCGCCTGCGCGGCAAAGCCCTGAAACGAGCCGGAGAGCAGGACCGTTGCCGAAATCGCGCCGGGGCCTGCGATCAGCGGGATCGCCAGTGGGAACGCGGCGATGTTGTGGATCATGTCCTTGGTGATGGCGACGTCGCCGATCTTCTCCTTGCGGTCCTGCCGTCGCTCGAACACCATTTCGAAGGCGATGAAGAACAGCAGGAAGCCGCCGGCGACACGAAAGGCCGGCAACGTGATGCCGAACACGGCCAGGATTGAGGCGCCGGCAAGCGCGAACAGCGCCATCACCAGGAAGCCGATGATCGAGGCGCGCACCGATACCTGCTGGCGCTCCTCCCGATTCATGCCGCGTGTCACCGCAAGGAACAGCGGCGCCAGGCCGGGCGGATCGATGGTCACGAGAATGGTGACGAAGGCGTTGAACAAGCTGTCGAAGCTCGGCATCTCTAACCCCTGCACCCGGGCGCGGCCGGACCCTGACATTCGTAGAGCAAAGCCGGGCCTAGAGCAAAGCCATGTCGCTGGACGTCGCCGCAACGGCCGATCCAAGTTGCGGACGGTCGCGACGGTCCGGACCCAGCCGAGCGAGGGTCTTTCGCTTCAAGCCGATGGTCCTGGGATACGACGCCGCGACGGCAACGGCGTGACCGGCCAGCAAGACGCGGCATCCTAGCCGCCAGCCGGCCACGAGGCGTGGCGCACCGCCGTGGTTGGCGAGCCTCGGTCGGCATATCGTCGCAATCGGCGGTATCCTTTTGAAATCGCCAGCAAATATGACAGCGGAAAAGCGCCGCGAACATTGGAGTTTCGGGCCGGCTTCCTATATAAGCGGCAAGTGATTCCTGCAGAGATTGTGACCAGATTTGACTGACCAGAAGACACCGCGCGGCGCCGATGGCGGCCCAACGGGCATCGAGCCGATTTCGATCATCGAGGAGATGCAGCGTTCGTACCTCGATTACGCGATGAGCGTGATCGTCAGTCGTGCGCTACCCGACGTGCGCGACGGCCTCAAGCCGGTGCACCGCCGCATTCTCTTCGCCGCGCATGAGAGCGGCTACCACTGGAACCGCAAATATGTGAAGTCGGCGCGCCCGGTTGCCGACGTGATGGGTAAGTACCATCCGCATGGCGACGCGTCGATCTACGACGCCCTCGTGCGCATGGCGCAGGACTGGTCGCTGCGCGTGCCGCTGATCGACGGGCAGGGCAATTTTGGCTCGATCGACGGCGATCCGCCGGCGGCGATGCGCTACACGGAATCGCGCCTGACCAAGGTCGCGCACGAGCTGCTGGAGGATATCGACAAGGACACCGTCGATTTCCAGGACACCTACGATGCGTCCGGCAGCGAGCCGAAGGTGCTGCCCGCGCGGTTTCCCAATCTTCTCGTCAACGGCTCGGGCGGCATCGCCGTCGGCATGGCTACGAACATTCCGCCGCACAATCTGGGCGAGGTCTGCAACGCCGCCATTGCCATCATCGACAATCCGGCGATCGACCTGCCGGCGCTGATGGAGATCATCCCGGGGCCGGATTTCCCGACCGGCGGCATCGTGCTCGGCCGCTCCGGCATCTACAGCGCCTATTCGACCGGCCGCGGCTCCATCGTCATGCGCGGCAAGGTCAACATCGAGCAGCGCGGCAACGACCGTGAATCGATCATCATCACCGAAGTCCCCTATCAGGTGAACAAGTCGTCGATGATCGAGAAGATGGCCGAATTGGTGCGCGACAAGCGCATCGAGGGCATTTCCGACATCCGCGACGAAAGCGACCGCCAGGGGTATCGCGTCGTCATCGAGCTCAAGCGTGACGCCGTCGCCGACGTCATCCTCAACCAGCTTTACCGCTTCACGCCGCTGCAGACGTCGTTTGGCGCCAATATGGTGGCGCTGAACGGCGGCAAGCCCGAATTGCTGACGCTGACCGACATGCTGAAGGCCTTCGTGTCGTTCCGCGAAGAGGTAATCAGCCGGCGCACGAAGTTCCTGCTGCGCAAGGCGCGCGACCGCGCCCATGTGCTGGTTGGCCTCGCCATCGCCGTCGCCAACATCGACGAAGTCATCAAGCTGATCCGCACCGCGCCGGACCCGCAGACGGCGCGCGAGCAATTGATGGAACGGCGTTGGCCCTCCGGCGACGTCGAATCGCTGATCCTCTTGATCGACGATCCGCGCCATCGCATCAACGAGGATGGCACCTACAATCTGTCCGAGGAGCAGGCGCGCGCCATCCTCGAATTGCGCCTGCAGCGACTGACCGCGCTTGGACGCGACGAAATCGCCGATGAACTGAACACGATCGGCGACGAGATCAAGGACTACCTCGACATCCTGTCGTCCCGCGCGCGTATCCAGCAGATCGTCAAGGACGAACTGGCCGCCGTGCGCGACGAGTTCGGCACGCCACGCCGCACCGAACTCACCGACGGTGGCGCGGACATGGAAGACGAGGACCTGATCCAGCGCGAGGATATGGTCGTGACGGTGAGCCATTCGGGCTACATCAAGCGCGTGCCGCTGTCGCTCTACCGGGCGCAGCGCCGCGGCGGCAAGGGCCGCTCCGGCATGTCGACAAAGGACGAGGATTTCGTCACCCGGCTGTTCGTTGCCAACACGCACACGCCGGTGCTGTTCTTCTCCTCGCGCGGCATCGTCTACAAGGAGAAGGTCTGGCGGCTGCCGATCGGCAATCCGCAGTCGCGCGGCAAGGCGCTGATCAACATGCTGCCGCTGGAGCAGGGCGAGCGCATCACCACCATCATGCCGCTGCCCGAGGACGAGACCAGCTGGGGCGAACTTGACGTGATGTTCGCGACCACGCGCGGCACGGTGCGCCGCAACAAGCTTTCCGACTTCGTCCAGGTCAACCGCAACGGCAAGATCGCGATGAAACTGGAGGAAGAGGGCGACGAAATCCTCGGTGTCGAAACCTGCACCGACGATGACGACGTGCTGCTGACGGCCAGTTCCGGCCAGTGCATCCGGTTCCCGGTCGGCGACGTCCGCGTGTTCCAGAGCCGCAATTCTGTCGGCGTGCGCGGCATCACCATGGCCGAGACCGATCGCATCATCTCGATGTCGGTGATCGAGAATGTCGACGCGTCACCGGCCGAGCGCGCTGCCTATCTGAAGCGGGCAGCGGCGGAACGGCGGCTAGCCACCGGCATCGCTGCCGGTGAAGAGGAAGAGATCGCGCTGACCAATGAAGATGTCGGCGAGGAGACCGAGCTTTCCGACGAGCGCTACGAGTTCCTGAAGGCGCACGAGCAGTATGTGCTGACGGTGACCGAATTCGGTTACGGGAAGCGTTCCTCTTCCTACGATTTCAGGCTGACCGGACGTGGCGGCAAGGGCATCCGCGCCACCGACGTTTCAAAAGCGGCCGAGATCGGCAGGCTGGTTGCAACGTTCCCTGTCGGAAATGATGATCAGATCATGCTGGTGTCGGACGGCGGCACGGTCATCCGGGTCCCGGTGGCCGGAATCCGTTTTGCCAGCCGCGCGACGAAGGGCGTGACCATCTTCAACACCGCTGAAGGGGAAAAGGTGGTTTCGGTCGAGCGGATCTCTGAGCCCCAGGCTGAGGACGACATCGAAGAAGGTCTCGAGGACACTTCTGGGTCCGCTGCGGTTCCGGACGGTGCGCCGGATTCTACGGACTAGTCGCCGCTCCGATCGATCAGTCTACGCCGGCCAATGGCGGGCGTTCGGGCAGATCGAGGCTGGTTAGTAGTGGCGAAACGGTTTGCGCTGACCGAAGCCTTCATAGCGTTTTGTGGTCGCCTTGACGCGGACGCGCTGTGCTTCCTGATGCAACCCGAATACGGTGGCGATCAGCATGGCGACGGTCATTGCGGTGGCTAGCATGTAGATCAGCATGTGCGTGTTCTCCTGCGCCTTACAACGAGTAGATGGGACTTTGGTTTCATCTTATGAAGAAGCAAGCTAGTGAACGGTGCGTGAAGGCTTCGTGATCAGCGTGTTCATCTGTCGTTCATGGTCAAGAAAAGGTTCACGGCGCGCTTGCCAGTCGGAATTGCCTTATCGAGAGAAGCTCGCTACAGCCTGTTCCATCTTGGTGGACTGAAGATGGAACAGGCTCCAGCTTTCATTTGGGCATGATCTCCAGGACAAACGAAAACCATTTGTCCGCGAAAACCGATTTCCACTTTTTGGGATCATGCATTAGAAGCACCAGCCATGACTGAACGCATTGCCCTCTATGCCGGCTCCTTCGACCCGCTGACCAACGGCCATCTCGATGTGCTGAAGGCGTCGCTCGCGGTCGCCGACATCGTTTATGCCGCGATCGGCATTCACCCGGGCAAGACGCCGCTGTTCTCGTTCGAGGAGCGGGTGGCGCTGATCGAGACCGCCGCGAAAGCCGAATTCGGCCGGGATGGCGACCGCATCAAGGTGGTCGCCTTCGATGGGCTGGTCATCGACGCTGCCAGGAAGCAAGGCGCATCGATCATGATCCGCGGACTGCGCGATGGCACCGATCTCGACTATGAAATGCAGATGGCTGGCATGAACGAAACCATGGCCCCCAATTTGCAGACAGTGTTTCTGCCCGCCAGCCCTTCCGTGCGCACCATTACGGCCACACTTGTCCGCCAGATTGCCTCGATGGGGGGCGACATCCGTCCCTTCGTGCCGGCCGCGGTTGCCGGCGCGCTCACCGCCAAATTCGCGAAATAAGCCCGGAGAAAATCCTCATGCAGCTCAAAAGGCTCGCCTCGTTCCTTGTCGTGCTCGCCGGTCTTGTGACCGCATCCGTTTCGGCCTATGCCGCCGATCCGGAAAACACGATGATCATCACGTTGAAGGATGGCGATGTGACCATCGCGCTGCGTCCCGATCTGGCGCCCAAGCATGTCGCGCAGATCAAGAAGCTGGTGCGCCAGGGTGCCTATGACAATGTCGCCTTTCATCGCGTCATCGATGGCTTCATGGCGCAGACCGGCGACGTCAAGTTCGGCAATCTGAAAAAGGGCTTCAGCGCCGAGGCCGTCGGCACGGGGGGCTCCGATCTGCCCGACCTGCCGGCCGAGTTCTCGCAGACCGAGCACTACAAGCGCGGCGTGGTCGGCATGGCCCGTTCGCAGGACCCGAACTCCGCCAATTCACAGTTCTTCATCATGTTCGCGCCGGCGCCGCCGCTCGACGGCCAGTACACCATCGTCGGCAACGTCATCAGCGGCATGGAACTGGTGGATCACATCAAGAAGGGTGACGAGGCCGACAATGGCACGGTTTCCGATCCCGACCGGATGATCAAGGTGCGCATCGCCGCCGACAAGTAAATCTGTTTTTCAAAAGAGGATATATCACATGGCAGACATCCAGGACCGCGAGAACGCGCTCATCATGGAAACGACCAAGGGCACGGTCGTGATCGAACTACTCCCCGACCTGGCCCCTGGCCACGTTGCCCGCATCAAGGAACTCGCACGCGAAGGCGCCTATGATGGCGTGGTCTTCCATCGCGTCATCGAGGGCTTCATGGCCCAGACCGGCGACGTGAAGTTCGGCAACTCCAGCAAGCCCACATTCGCTCCGTCCCGGGCTGGCATGGGCGGCTCCGAAAAGCCCGATCTCAAGGCCGAATTCTCGAATGCCAACCATGGCCGCGGCACCTGTTCGATGGCCCGTTCGCAGAATCCGAACTCGGCCAACTCACAGTTCTTCATCTGCTTCGACGACGCAGCCTTCCTCAATCGCCAGTATACGGTCTGGGGCCAGGTCATCGAAGGCATGGACAATGTCGACAAGATCAAGCGTGGCGAGCCGGTGCCGGATCCCGACAAGATCGTGTCGCTGAAGGTCGCGGCCGACGTCAAATAGGGAAAACGACAATGATGGGCGTCGTCTGGTCGATTCTCGGCATCCTGTCCGGCGCCTTCATTGCCATTCAGGCCCCGATCAATTCGCAACTGGCGCGCGGCCTGGGTCTCCCGGTCGCTGCGGCGGCGTTCTCGTTTCTTTCGGGCGCGGTCGTGCTCGGCATCATCTCCCTTGCCCTGGTGAAGTTGCAAGGCATATCGCTTGACTGGAAGGCGCCGGCCCCGTGGTTGTTCGTGGCCGGCGGCATGCTGGGCGGCTTCTATGTCACGTTGTCGACGATCCTGACCCCACGCATCGGGGCCGCTGCCCTCATGGCGTTCCTCGTAGCCGGCCAGTTGCTGGCCGGCATGCTGATCGACCGCATCGGGTTCCTCGGCGTGGCGGTGCGTGAAATCTCGCTGGGCCGCGTCGCCGGCGCGGTGCTTCTCCTGGCCGGAGCGCTGCTCGTCCGGCTGTTTTGATTTCCAATGCGCGTCGACCTTTTTGACTTCGATCTGCCGGATGAGCGCATCGCGCTTCGCCCGGCACAGCCGCGCGACAGTGCCAGGATGCTGGTGGTCAAGCCCGGCGAAGGGCTGGGCGACCGGACGGTTGCCGACCTGCCATCCTTGCTCAAGGCCGGCGACGTGCTGGTTTTCAACGACACCAAGGTTATTCCCGCGCAGCTTAGGGGTGTCCGTCAGCGCGGCGAGGCGAGGGCGCAAGTCGATGCCACGCTGCACATGCGCGTGGCGCCGGATCGATGGCTGGCCTTCATGCGGCCGGGCAAACGCATCGCTGTCGGCGACCGCATCCATTTCGGCCATGACGGCAGTTCCTGCTTCCTCGGGCAACTCGATGCCACGGTGATCGAGAAGGGCGATGGCGGCCAGGCGCTGCTCGGCTTCGACCTGTCGGGTCCGTTCCTCGACGAGGCGCTGCACGCCGTCGGCCACATTCCGTTGCCGCCCTACATCGCCTCCAAGCGCGACGACGACGAGCGCGACCGCGCCGACTACCAGACTATCTATGCCAGGGAGGAGGGCGCCGTCGCGGCGCCCACGGCGGGCCTGCATTTCACCCCGGAGCTGTTCGCCGCGCTCGACGCCAAGGGCGTCGAACGCCGCTTCGTCACCTTGCATGTCGGTGCCGGCACGTTCCTGCCGGTGAAGGTGGACGACACCGCCGACCACAAGATGCATGCCGAGACCGGGTCGGTCAGCCAGGCGACAGCCGATGCCCTGAACGCGGCGAAGGCGAGGGGCGGGCGCATCATTGCGGTGGGCACGACATCGCTGCGCCTGATAGAGAGCGCCGCGCGCGCGGATGGCACGCTGGCGCCCTGGTCTGGCCCGACCGAGATTTTCATCACGCCGGGCTACCGTTTTCGCACCGCCGATCTGCTGATGACGAATTTCCACCTGCCGCGCTCGACGCTATTCATGCTGGTTTCTGCTTTCAGTGGCCTGGAAACGATGCGCGCGGCCTATGCGCATGCGATCGAAAATGGCTACAGATTTTACTCGTATGGCGATGCGAGCCTTCTCTACCGAGCGGAGATGAGCGATGGACGATGACCTGCAAGCCTTTGACCGTGAAAGTCTGATCGCGGAAGTGAAAAAGCTGCGCGCCGCGATCCGGGCGCACCGAGATACATCGGGCCATGATCTCTGCTGGCATCATCCCGACCTGTGGGATCTGCTGCCCGAGAAGACCGAGCCATCGATCGCCGTGCCGCCCTGGCCGAAATTCATGCGCGGCTGCGTCCAATACCGTCAGTCGCTCGACAGCCAGGCACCCGGCGCGCCCGTGCACGACAAGGAATTCAATGGCTAAGCCGTTCACCTTCAAGGTTCTGGCAACCGACGGCAAGGCGCGGCGCGGCGTCATCGACATGCCGCGCGGCGAAATCCGCACGCCGGCCTTCATGCCGGTCGGCACTGGCGGCACCGTCAAGGCCATGTACATGGACCAGGTGCGCGGCGTCGGCTCCGACATCATCCTCGGCAACACATATCATCTCATGCTGCGGCCCGGCGCCGAGCGCGTGGCACGATTGGGCGGTCTGCACGAATTCGCCCGCTGGCCGCATCCGATTCTGACCGACAGCGGCGGCTTCCAGGTGATGTCGCTGTCGAAGCTGCGAAAACTGACAGAGAAGGGCGTCACCTTCCGGTCGCACATCGACGGTGCCGCCTACGAGATGTCGCCGGAGCGCTCCATAGAAATCCAGGGCCTGCTCGATTCCGACATTCAGATGCAGCTCGACGAATGCACGGCGCTGCCCGCGGAGTTAAAGGAAATCGAGCGTGCCATGGAGTTGTCGCTGCGCTGGGCCGAGCGCTGCAAGACGGCCTTCGGTGACCAACCGGGCAAGGCCATGTTCGGCATCGTCCAGGGCGGCGATAATGCGGAGCTTCGGGTCCGTTCGGCGCAGGCCTTGAGCGCGATGGACCTGAAGGGATATGCGGTCGGTGGGCTGGCGGTCGGCGAGCCGCAGGCGGTGATGCTCGATATGCTCGACATCACCTGTCCGGAACTGCCTGACGACAAGCCGCGCTACCTGATGGGGGTCGGTACCCCCGACGATATCCTGAAATCGGTGGCGCGTGGCATCGACATGTTCGATTGCGTGATGCCGACGCGGGCCGGCCGGCATGGCCTCGCCTACACCAGGCGCGGTAAGGTCAATCTGCGCAATGCCCGCCATGCCGATGACCCGCGCCCGCTCGACGAGGAAAGCGACTGCCCTGCCGTGCGCGACTATTCGCGCGCCTATCTGCACCATCTGGTGAGATCGCAGGAAGCGCTCGGCGCCATGCTGCTGACCTGGAACAATCTTTCCTATTATCAGAAGCTGATGCAGGACATCCGCGCCGCGATCGAGACAGGCACCTTCGAGGCACGAGGGGCCGAGATCACAGAGGCCTGGGCGAGGGGCGATATCCCGGCGCTGTAACCCTCAGGTGCTCAGCGAATTCGAGGCGCGCAGGCTGCAGCCGGTGATCTGGAACGTGCCGTCGGGCTGCTGCTGCAGCGTATACACCGCTTCGTAGTCCTTGCCGTCGGGTCCGACGATCAGCACCTGCTGGACGATCGAACCCGGGCTCGTCTCCTCCACCTTGCCGAAGGCATAGGTCTGCGGCTTGCGCACCGGCGGGTAGCCGTTGGTCACCATGTTCATGAAGGCATCGACGGTCGGGAATATTTGCTTCACATTCGGCGCGGCAAAGCTGTAGGCCTTGGCCCCGTCATTGGCGATGAGGGCTCTGAGCTGTCCGTCGATAGCACCCTGGCCGGCCTTGATTTCGGCATCGCCCGCGAACGCCGACGACGCGACGATGAATGGAATGACTGCGAATGCCAAATAAGCGCGGCGCATGCCTGTCTCCGTTTTCCTCGAAAGATGGCCCCTCGGAAATGATGCGGTCTGAAGACGCATCATAACATACGCTTGGCGAGGCGTCCGGGTTTCAAGGATCGTGAAGGCGGAGGGCGCGGACAATCGCGCAGCGCGTCGGCAGACAACAAAAGGCCCCTGAAGGACGAGAATCCTTCAGGGGCCTGGGTGTCGGATTGGTATTAGACCGAGTAGTACATGTCGTATTCGACGGGATGCGGGGTCATTTCGAAGCGCATCACCTCGGCCATCTTCAACTCGATGTAGCTGTCGATCTGGTCGTCGTCGAAGACGCCGCCGGCTTTCAGGAAGCCGCGGTCCTTGTCGAGGCTTTGCAGAGCCTCACGCAGCGAACCGCACACGGTCGGGATCTTCTTCAATTCCTTCGGCGGCAGGTCGTAGAGATCCTTGTCCATCGGCTGGCCGGGATGGATCTTGTTCTTGATGCCGTCCAGGCCGGCCATCAGCAGCGCCGCGAAGCCGAGGTAGGGGTTCGCGCCCGGATCGGGGAAGCGGATCTCGACGCGCTTGGACTTGGGCGACGAGCCGAACGGAATGCGGCAGGACGCGGAGCGGTTGCGCGCCGAATAGGCGAGCAGCACCGGCGCTTCATAGCCAGGCACCAGACGCTTGTAGGAATTGGTCAGCGGGTTGGTGAAGGCATTGATGGCCTTGGCATGCTTGATTATGCCGCCGATGTAGAACAGGCAGCTTTCCGAGAGCCCGGCATATTCATTGCCCGCGAAGGTCGGCTTGCCATTCTTCCAGATCGACATGTGAACGTGCATGCCGGAACCGTTGTCGCCGAAGATCGGCTTCGGCATGAAGGTGGCCGTCTTGCCATAGGCGTTGGCAACCTGATGCACCACATATTTGTAGATCAGCATCTTGTCGGCGTTGCGCACCAGCGCGTCGAACTTGATGCCAAGCTCGTGCTGGGCAGCCGCCACCTCATGGTGGTGCTTTTCGACGCGCACGCCCATCTCGGCGAGCACGGTCAACATCTCGGAGCGCATGTCCTGCGCGGAATCGATCGGCGGCACCGGAAAATAGCCGCCCTTGACGCGCGGGCGGTGGCCGAGATTGCCGGTCTCGTAGTCGGTGTCGTCGTTCGACGGCAGTTCGGTGGAATCGAGCTTGAAGCCGGTGTTGTAGGGATCGGCCTTGTACTTGACGTCGTCGAAGACGAAAAACTCGGCCTCGGGGCCGACAAAGATGGTGTCGCCGATGCCTTCCGCCTTCATGTAGGCCTCGGCCTTCTTGGCCGTGCCACGCGGATCACGATTGTAGGATTCTCCCGAAACCGGGTCGAGGATGTCGCACAGGATAACCATGGTCGACTGCGCGAAGAACGGATCCATGTGGACCGTGTCCGGATCGGGCATGAGAACCATGTCGGACTCGTTGATGGCTTTCCAGCCGGCAATCGAGGAACCGTCGAACATGACGCCGTCGGCGAACATATCTTCCTCGACCTCGACGACATCCATCGTCACGTGTTGCAGCTTGCCCTTCGGGTCGGTGAAGCGCAGGTCAACGAATTTCACGTCGTTGTCCTTGATCTGCTTCATGATGTCTTTGGCTGTCGTCATGTCATTTGTCCCTGTTTAATGACGTTTCTTGGTGATGGCGTCCCGGAAGCATGGCGGTCCGGATCAGACCGCGTCCATGCCCGTTTCGCCAGTGCGGATTCGCACGACCTCCTCGATGTTGGAAACGAAGATCTTTCCGTCGCCGATACGACCGGTCTGGGCCGCCTTGCGGATAGCCTCGATCGCACCTTCGACCGCGTCGTCGCCCAGCACAACCTCGATCTTCACCTTGGGCAGGAAATCGACGACATATTCGGCGCCGCGATAGAGTTCGGTATGGCCCTTCTGGCGGCCGAAGCCCTTGGCCTCGGTCACGGTGATACCCTGCAGTCCGGCCTCCTGAAGCGCTTCCTTCACCTCGTCCAGCTTGAATGGCTTTATGATCGCTTCGATCTTCTTCATGTAAAAATGGCCTCCACTGCCAAAAGAACGGGTTGTGAGCCCCGCTTGCGCCTCCATCAAGCACGAAGCGTGCCAAACGGATGGATTCGAAGCGGTCTTAGATGATCGCCAAGCTACGTCGCGCCGGGACACAAATTCGCGTCATTCGCTGCCCGGGACGCGGCTCGGGCCGCTGCAACATGTATAGCGCCAGCATGCCTATCCGCGAAATAATTAGGCACCGTGCCCAATAAACGGGCAGTTTTTGACGGAGATTTTCCGTCCCCGGCTATCATCGCGGACCGCGCCAACTCCTCCTTGTTTGCTTCGGATCGAAAATTGGACAATGCTTGATCGGATGCGGATCGGCAATGCATGAGCGACGAACTTCTTTCTCCCGCTGAAATGAGCGAGGCCGATCGGTTGACGATCGACGCAGGTCCGGTCGACGGCATCGGGCTGATGCGGAGCGCCGGCGCTGCCGCTGCCGCCGTCGTCCTCGAGCGCTATCCCGCCGCACGCCGCGTCCATGTCCTTTGCGGCCCCGGCAACAATGGCGGCGACGGTTACGTCGTCGCCCGCCTGTTGGGCGAGAGCGGCGTCGACACCGTGGTCTGGGCACTCGGTGCGCCAAGGCCCGGAAGCGACGCGGTGCTCGCGGCCGCGGAATGCCCGATCAAGCCGCGGCCATTGTCTGGACTCGACCCCGAAGAGGGTTCGATCGTGGTCGACGCGCTCTATGGGGCA
This sequence comes from Mesorhizobium sp., assembly GCF_041661565.1. GTDB lineage: Bacteria > Pseudomonadota > Alphaproteobacteria > Rhizobiales > Rhizobiaceae > Mesorhizobium. The sequence continues at coordinate 27,464 of NZ_JBAZUD010000018.1, read as the reverse complement.
GGGCTGTCCAAGGCGCTGTCGGGCGATGCCGCCAGGGCGGTTGACATCGTCACCCGTCTGAAATTGCCGGTAGTCGCCATCGACCTGCCGTCCGGTGTCTCGGGCGGCAGCGGCGAAGTGCTCGGGGGTAGGGCGTTCCGAGCCGACGTGACCGTCACCTTCGCGCGCAAGAAGCCCGGCCATCTGCTGCTGCCGGGCAGGGAGCGATGCGGCGAGATCGTGGTAGCCGATATCGGCATCGGCGACGGCATCATTGCGAGCCTCCGGCCCCGGACGTTCGAGAACACGCCGGCGCTTTGGCTGGCCGATTTTCCGATGCCGGCGGTCGACGCGCACAAGTACAAGCGCGGCCATGCCGGGGTGTTTTCCGGCGGCCCGGGCGCCACAGGGGCTGCCCGGCTGTCTGCGCTTGCCGCCGCCAGGAGCGGGGCCGGGGCGGTGACGGTGCTGTCGCCGGCGAACGCCATGCAGGTCAACGCGGCGCATCTGACCTCGATCATGCTGCGCAAGACCGATGACGTCGCGGATATTGAGGGTTTTATCGAACAGCGCCGGCCGTCGGCCTTTGTCCTCGGGCCAGGATTCGGCGTCGGCCAAAGGACGCGGGCCTTCGCAATGGCGCTGCTTGCGTCCGGGCGACCACCGGACCGGCCCCGCATCGATGGCCTTGTGTTCGACGCCGATGCGATCACGTCATTTCGCGAAACGCCGGACAGTCTGTTCGAGGCTTCTCGCCAGGCCAACGCGCCGGCCCTGGTGATGACACCGCATGAGGGGGAGTTTGCCAGGCTGTTTCCGGATCTCGCCGGAGACGCGGCCTTATCCAAGCTGGACAAGGCGCGCAAGGCGGCCATTCGGGCCAACGCCGTCATCGTCTACAAGGGCGCGGACACCGTCATCGCCGCTCCCGATGGCAGGGCGGCGATCAATGCCAATGGCGCGGCATGGCTCGCCACCGCCGGATCGGGGGATGTGCTGTCGGGAATCACCGCCGGGCTGCTGGCGCAAGGCATGCCGGCGTTCGAAGCGGCCTGCGCCGCGGTCTGGATCCATGCCGAGGCCGGCAGCCGCTTCGGCCCGGGGCTGATCGCCGAAGATTTGCCATCGGCGATGGTGCCGGTGCTGCACGAGCTTGTCGCGGCTCGGGGCAGCCGCTAAGCGGCTATCCCCTGCACGACGTTGATCACAACGGGATGTTGTCGTGCTTCTTCCAGGGGTTCTGCATGTCCTTGTTGCGCAGCATCCTCAGCGCCCGCGCGATGCGGCGGCGGGTCGAGTGAGGCATGATCACTTCATCTACATAGCCGCGTTCGGCGGCGACGAAGGGTGACAGGAAGCGGTCCTCGTAGGCCTTTGTATGGGCTGCGATCTTTTCCGCGTCGCCGATATCCTTTCGGTAGATGATCTCGACCGCGCCCCTGGCGCCCATCACCGCGATCTGCGCGGTCGGCCAGGCATAGTTCATGTCGCCGCGCAGATGTTTCGACGCCATTACGTCGTAGGCGCCGCCATAGGCCTTGCGGGTGATGACGGTGATCTTCGGCACTGTGGCCTCGGCATAGGCGAACAGAAGCTTCGCGCCGTGCTTGATCAGGCCGCCATATTCCTGCGCGGTGCCGGGCAGGAAGCCGGGAACATCGACGAAGGTGACGAGCGGGATCGAAAAGCAGTCGCAGAAACGCACGAAGCGCGCCGCCTTGCGGCTTGCGTCGGAATCGAGCACGCCGGCCAGCACCATGGGCTGGTTGGCGATGAAGCCGACGGTGCGGCCCTCGACGCGACCGAACCCGGTGACGATGTTCTTGGCGAAATTCTGCTGAATCTCGAAGAAGTCGGCCTCGTCGGCGACCTTCGATATCAGCTCCTTGATGTCGTAGGGCTTGTTGGCGTTGTCCGGAATCAGCCGGTCCAGCGACAGATCGTGGTCGGTCACCGACTGGTAGCATTCGATCTCGGGGATCTCGGATGTGTTGGAAGCGGGCAGCAGGTCGACCAGACGACGCATCTGCAGCAGAGCCTCGACGTCATTGTCATAAGCGCCGTCGGCGATGGAGGATTTGGTCGTGTGGACGGAGGCGCCGCCGAGGCTTTCGGCGGTCACGGTCTCGTTGGTGACGGTCTTGACCACATCAGGCCCGGTGACGAACATGTAGGACGTGTCGCGCACCATGAAGATGAAATCGGTCATGGCCGGCGAATAGACGTCGCCGCCGGCACATGGGCCCATGATCACAGAAATCTGCGGAATGACGCCCGAGGCAAGCACATTGCGCTGAAAGATTTCGGCATAGCCGCCAAGCGCCGCGACGCCCTCCTGGATACGCGCGCCGCCGGCATCGTAGAGGCCAATGATCGGCGCACGGTTGCGCAGCGCCATCTCCTGAACCTTGATGACCTTCTCGGCGTGGGCTTCGGACAAAGAACCACCGAACACGGTGAAGTCCTTGGCGAAGAGATAGACGGGACGGCCGTTGATGGTGCCCCAGCCGGTAACGACGCCGTCACCGGCGAACTTTGTCTTCTCCATGCCGAAATCGGTCGAGCGGTGCTCGACATACATGTCGAACTCCTCGAACGAGCCTTCGTCGAGGAACACCTCGATGCGTTCGCGCGCGGTGAGCTTGCCCTTCTTGTGCTGGGCATCGATGCGCGCCTGGCCGCCACCCATGCGGGCGATGTCGCGGCGCCGCTCGAGTTCCTTCAGCACATCCTTCATCAGTCATCCTCCCCGACCTCGGCATTTCGTGGTAATCGCGACCGTGGCCCAGCGCAAGCGCCGCTGGCCGCGAGTTTGTTTGCGCTGCAGCATGAAGCCCTTGCATTTCGGAGCGAACTGGGCCATATGCGGCGGCATAGGCGCTTGGGCCGGAATCAATCCGGCCTTCTCGACGAATGAGACTGGTTGCGTCTGTTTTCCCCCTTTCCGATATATCGGCCCTCTTTCCGGTACATCACAAAGCGGCGAAAAAGCCCCGTGGCATGATGCCTGCGGGCACGACAGCGCAGCCGAGTGGACGTGACAGTCCGCCCGCCTTGTCGTTCATGACAGATTTTTCGACGGCGGGTTGCGCCCCGCCGCCATCGATGTTTGCGGCCGTGCGCCGCGTGAAAGAAGACTATTTTGACCAACGAAAACACCCTAGCCGGCAACACTACCCTCACCGGCAACACCGCGGAACTTACCGGTTTCGCGGCACTTGGAATTACGGGCGCGCTGCTCAAGGCAACCCACAATGCCGGCTTCACTGAGCCGAAGCCCATCCAGTTCCAAGCGATCCCGCCGCAGATGGAAGGCCGTGACATCTTCGGCATTGCCCAGACCGGCTCGGGCAAGACGGCCGCCTTCGCGCTGCCGATCCTGTCGAAGATCATCGCTCTCGGCACCAAGCGCCGGCCGAAGACGGCGCGTGCGCTGATTCTGGCGCCGACCCGCGAACTCGCCGTGCAGATCGAGGACATGATCAAGCTGCTCGCCAAGGGCGCGCATGTCTCGACCGCCCTGGTGCTGGGCGGCGTCTCCCGCTTCAGCCAGGTGAAGAAGGTTGCTCCCGGCGTTGACATCCTGATCGCCACGCCCGGCCGTTTGACCGATCTCGTGCGGGAAGGCGATCTCGTCCTCGCCGACACCAAATGGCTGGTGCTCGACGAAGGCGACCGCATGCTCGACATGGGCTTCATCAACGACGTCAAGCGCATCGCCAAGGCGACCGCTCCCGACCGTCAGACGGTGCTGTTCTCGGCGACCATGCCGGCCGAAATCGCCGAACTGGCGAAAGGCCTGCTGAAGAACCCGATCCGCGTCGAAGTCGCTCCGCACAGCACGGCGGCGGCCGAGATCGTGCAGGGCGTCGTGTTCGCCCGCACCAAGCAGAAGCGCCAAGTTCTGTCGACGATGCTCGCCGACGAAGCGATGAAATCCGTCATCATCTTTTCGCGCACCAAGCATGGCGCCGACAGGGTGACCAAGGACCTCGAGCGCGATGGCTTCAAGGCCGCCGTCATCCATGGCAACAAGTCGCAGAATGCCCGCCAGAAGGCGCTCAACGATTTCCGCGAAGGTTCGGTTCGCATCCTTGTGGCGACCGACATCGCCGCGCGCGGCATCGACGTTCCCGGCATCAGCCATGTCGTGAACTTCGACCTGCCGGACGAGGCCGAGAGCTACGTCCACCGCATTGGCCGCACCGGCCGCAACGGCATGGACGGCATTGCGATCACGCTTTGCGATCCTTCCGAGGCCAGCAAGCTGCGCCAGGTCGAGCGCATCATCCGCACCAAGCTGCCTGTTGTTGCCGACCATCTCGGCAGCCCGGATCCGCTGCGCAATCCGGCTGAGAAGAACGAGCGCTTCGAGCCCGCCAATGACCGCAACGACCGCAATGGCCGTCGCGATGGCAGGCGGCCGGGCGGCGAGGCCAATGGTTTCGGCAAGAAACGCTTTGGCGACAAGCCGGCCTTTGCAGGCGAGCGCAAGCCGGATGGCGCCAAGCCTGCCTTCAAGGGCAACAACAAGCGCCGCTTCGGCGGCAAGCGTCCAGCGGCGCGCGCGGCTTAAGCCGGATCGCGCTCCGATCAACCCGCCCAGGGCTGGTTGATCTGCTGCGAAAGACAAAGGCGAGGGCGGTTGAAGCGATGCTTCAGCCGCCCTTTTTCGTGCGAACCTACTTCACCACCGCCTGGATCCACACCACGATCCTTTGGGCGAGAAAAGCGGTGGTCGATGGCGACAGGGCATCACCGGCAATGACGTGATTGTCGGGATCGCCGGTGGTTTCAATGGGGACCAGTTCGTGCTCGCCACCCCAGCGGGCGGCGATCTCGCGAGTGCGCTCCGCCCGCACGACCTTGTCAGAATCCGAAAAGATGAACAGCGCGGGGATCGTCGCCTTCTCCACCGGAGCAGCGTAGGCGAGCTCAGTCAGGGCTTGCATGGGCAGTGTCGCGGCCATCGGATAGCTGTGGGTCCAGAATTTCTCGTGCAGCGCGTTGCGCGGCACGAAGCCGCGTTCGGTGCCGGCGACAAGCTGGGCGATCTGCTGGCCCCACGGCTTGGTCAGGATTTCGGCACCGGATGCCCTCACGCCGAAATTCGGCGAGATGAACGCGATCGCCGCCACCCCGTTCGACCCGTCCGGCTGCGTTGCCGCCCACGCTGCCAGCGAGCCGCCTGTCGAGGTCGAGATGACGATGACCTTGTCGCCGATCGCCCGGCCGATGGCGATCGCCTCCTCATAGTCGTTGATCCAGGCATTGACGCTGCCTTGCGTCATCGCCGCGCCGTCCTGCCCGTGGCCGGTAAGCCTGGTGTAGTAGAGATTGGCATCCAGTTGGTCGGCCACATCGTCCGGCAATGGCCGGATCTCGCCCTTCGATGCGGAAAAGCCATGGATATAGACGATCGCGAGCGGCGTCCTGGCATGAACCATTGGGTTGGCCCACACTATCTCCTTCTCCAGCCCGTCGCGAATTCCGGGCACCGCGGCTTCCACCTTTGCCACATAGGCCTGCGGATCGTCACCGATGACCGTTGGATCGAAACGGATCGTGGTGTCCACTGCTACACGTGGACCGAGTACAAACGCCAGCGCAAGGAAGACGACGACGCCCAGTACAGCAAGCACGATCAGTCGCCCCATCGCGAACTCCACGCAACAATGTCTCAAATTATGACCGCGCCCACAAACAGGCAACGTCGGTCAAGGGTGGGAGGCCAGCCGCTTCGACCAGCGTTATTCGCTTGGCGGCTTGCGGTCGTAATGCAACGGGCGCGCCTTCCAATTGGTCATGATGCCGATAACCCATCGGCACACTGGCCTCGGCAGCAGACTGAGCAGTTTCAGCGGCCAGCTCGTCCGACGAGGGAAATTCACTTCGAAGCCGCCGGACTTGATGCCCCGCGCCATGCGGCGCGACGCCCGGTTGACCGGCATCAGGCCCGGCATCGGCAGCATGTTCTTGGCGGTCAGCGGCGTGTCCACGAAGCCCGGATTGAACACCTGGATCCGCACATTCATCTTGTCAAAATCATATTTCAGCGACTCGGCCAGGATATTGATGGCCGCCTTGGTGCCGCCATAGGCGGCCGTGGTCGGCCAGCCAAAATAGGCAGTGACCGAGCCGACGAGGACAATGTGGCCGCGGGCACGCACGCGCATGCGTTCCATGACAGGCACCAAGCCGTTGATAATCCCGAAATAGTTGACGTCGAAGGAGCGACGAAAATCGTCGACGACGAGTGCCTCCCCTGGCGTGGAAATGTAGTTTCCGGCGTTGAAGACAGCCAGCACGATGGGGCCGAGCTGCTTTTCGATGGCGGCGACCGTTCTGGCCATGCGCGGCTCGTCGGTGACATCGCAGGGGAAGGCGGTGACGCTGCCCGGCATCTGTGCGGTCTCGACGGCAAGCGTGTCGATCGGCTGGTCGTCGAGTGCCGTCACGGCGACGGCGTAGCCCTGCGACGCAAGATCCCTGGCCAGCGCGCGGCCGATACCGCTGCTGCCGCCGGTGATCCAGGCGACGCCGTGCTTCGGGTTTGCCCGATAGAGTGTCATGCTGCGCCCTGTGGACTTCTGCCTGCCTGCTCTAGCGATGAAGGAATTGAATGAAAAGGGGACTTTTGAACGCGGTACGGAAATGAACGGTGGAGCGCGAGGCAGGTTTGGTGCCGGAAAGCGACTGGACCAGGCAAATTCTTGCCTTGAAACCGATGCTTCGGGTTTCTAGGGTTTCGCGCACCTTCACAAGGAATCCTAAATGAACCGCTCTGTGATCGACGTGATCGGCAACACGCCCCTGATCCGCCTCAACAAGGCTTCGGAAGAAACCGGTTGTGAGATCCTGGGCAAGGCCGAATTCATGAACCCTGGTCAGTCGGTCAAGGATCGTGCCGGCCTGTTCATCATCCGCGACGCCGAGCAACGCGGTTTGCTGAAGCCCGGTGGCGTCATCGTCGAGGGGACGGCCGGGAATACCGGGATCGGGCTGACGCTGGTGGCCAAGGCGCTTGGCTATCGCACGGTCATCGTCATTCCCGACACGCAGAGCCAGGAAAAGAAGGATACGATCAAGCTGCTCGGCGCGGAGCTGATCGAGGTGCCCGCCGTGCCTTACAAGAACCCGAACAATTACGTGAAACTGTCGGGACGGCTGGCCGAGCAGTTGGCGAGGACGGAGCCGAACGGTGCCATCTGGGCCAACCAGTTCGACAACACCGCAAACCGCGATGGCCACATCCGCACCACGGCCGAGGAGATCTGGAGCCAGACCGGCGGCAAGGTCGACGGTTTCGTTTCGGCTGTCGGCTCGGGTGGGACGCTGGCCGGAGTCTCCATGGGGCTGAAGGCAAAGAGCAAGGACGTCAAGATCGCGCTCGCCGATCCGCTGGGCGCCTCGCTCTACAATTTCTACACCAGCGGCGAGCTGAAGGCCGAGGGCAGTTCGATCACCGAAGGCATCGGGCAGGGGCGCATCACCGCCAATCTCGAAGGGTTCACGCCTGACTTCTCCTTCCAGATCAAGGACGAGGACGCGCTGCCGATCGTCTTCGACCTGATCCAGGAGGAAGGTCTCTGCCTCGGCGGCTCGTCCGGCATCAACATCGCCGGCGCGATCCGGCTGGCCAGGGAACTCGGCCCCGGCCACACCATCGTGACCATTCTTTGCGACTATGGCACACGTTACCAGTCGAAGCTCTTCAACCCGGAGTTCCTGCGTGAGAAGAACCTGCCGGTCCCGCATTGGATGGAAGAGCGGAGCACCATCTCGGTGCCGTTCGAAGAGGTCGATTGATGGCGTACAAGACACAAGCGCTATTTCGCGACGATGCCTATCTGCGCAGGGCTGACGCGACTGTCGTTGCCGTGAACGACCGCGGCGGCATCCTTCTCGACAGGACGATCTTCTACGCCACGTCGGGTGGCCAGCCAGGCGATACGGGCCATCTCGAGCGCGCCGATGGCAGCAGCATCGCCATTACCGCCACCATCACCGGTGAAAGCAAGGAGGAGATCATTCACGTGCCGGCGCCGGGGCAGGGCCTGCCGGCCGTCGGCGAGAAACTGGGCTTGGCGATCGATTGGGAGCGGCGGCACCTGTTGATGCGCATGCACGCGGCCTGTCATTTGCTGACGGTCGCCTGCCCATTTCCCATAACGGGTGCTTCTGTTGCGGAGGATGACAGCCGGGTCGACTTCGACATTCCCGATGCCAGCTTCAGCAAGGAAGAGGTGACGGCGAGCCTGATGGATCTGGTGCGGGCCGATCATCCCATCTTCACCAGGCTGATCAGCGACGACGAACTGGCGGCCAACCCCGGCCTGGTGAAATCAAAGAACGTGCGCCCGCCGGTCGGCACCGGCAAGATCCGCCTGGTCTGCATCGGCGACAACGGTTCGGTCGACAGTCAGCCATGTGGCGGCACGCATGTCAAAAGCACCGGCGAAGTCGGTGAGATCCATATCGGCAAGATCGAGAAGAAGGGCCGCGAGAACCGGCGCTTCCGCATCCGTTTTGGTCCGATGCCGGCGGTCTGACAAGCAAGTCGCCGCCAAGCAAAGCAGGAGAGACAAATGGCTGAAGACAGTCCTTTCACCGTCGATGCGGACTGGCTGCAGGACCGACTGGGCCAACCAGGCCTGACGATCATTGACGCGTCCTGGTATCTCCCGGCACAGAATCGCGACGCCCGCGCCGAATATGAAGCGGCGCATATTCCAGGCGCCCGGTTTCTTGATCAGGATGCGATTTCGGATCCGAATTCCCCTCTGCCGCACACCCTGCCAACGGCACAGCATTTCGCGCAATACGTCGGTGCGATGGGCATTTCGGCGGACGACACGATCGTCGTCTATGACGGCCCAGGCTTTTTCTCGGCGCCGCGCGCCTGGTGGATGTTCCGGGTGATGGGGGTCTTCCAGACCTATATCCTGGAAGGCGGCCTTGACGGCTGGAAAGCCGCTGGCCGGACGGTAACGGCGGAGCCGACAAAGATCGCACCGAACGTGTTTCATGCCGATTTCGACGCCGTTCGGGTGGCAAGCCTGGCCGACATGCGCCGGATCGTCGAGACCGGCGAAAGCCAGATCGCCGATGCCCGTGGGCCCGGCCGCTTCACGGGAGCGGAGCCCGAGCCCCGCGCCGGAATCCGTTCCGGCCATATGCCCGGCGCGCACAACGTTCCCTATTCGACGCTTTCTGAGAACGGCGTGCTGAAGTCCAAGGACAGCCTGCGCAAGGCCATAGAGGAGGCAGGCATCGATCTTTCCAAACCGGTCATCACCTCCTGCGGTTCGGGCGTCACGGCGGCGGTCATCACGCTGGCGCTGGAAACGCTTGGCCATAGCGACAACAGGCTTTACGACGGCTCCTGGGCGGAATGGGGTTCGCTCCCCGATACGCCCGTGGTGACCGGCAAGGAATGATGACGATGGAAAACGGCACACCGCGGGACATCGGCGTCACGGTGACCTTTCTCGAGATGCATGTGCCGCCGGCGTATTCGCCCCCCGTGCCCTACAACCGCCAGATCGCGCTGCTGAAGACCAAGGACATTCCTCTCCATTTTTACCGTTACCTGATGGACCGGGTGGGGCGTAAATGGCACTGGGTCAACGTGTTGAGGCTGGATGACGAAGAACTTTCAGCCGGCATACACCGTGAGGACCGTGACATCCGGGTGCTCTACCTCGACGGGGCGCCCGCCGGGTTCTTCGATCTCAAGCCGCATCTGCCTGACGAGGTGGAGCTTGCCTATTTCGGCATGATGGAGCATGCCACCGGGCAAGGCATCGGCCGCTGGTTCCTGGGCGCGGCGATCACGGCGGCATGGTCGTATGGACCGCGGCGGGTGACGGTGCAGACCTGCACGCTGGACCATCCCGCGGCGCTGCCGCTCTACCAGAAGCTCGGCTTCACGCCAGTGGCGCAGAAGAAGGAAACCGTTCGTCCCATGCCCTTCCTGGAACGCTCGGCCAGTGTCATGCGGCCGTAACCTAAGCCGGCTTCTGAACGGTTCGAATATCGAGGCTTCGTTCCACGTTAGGTAGTGGTTGCCAAGTCATCAATTCGCCAATCCCCGGCCCGGCTTAACAATAAATAAGCCGGCTTACAATCACCGCGCTTTTAGCGACAACCGACGCTTGGCCGTACCGTATCCTTTGCATGAATCGGGTGGGAAGCATCGGTGCTGGCAAATAATCTCCGGTCAATGGAAACGGAGATCTTGTCATGCCCATCCACTTCAAAGCCCTACCCACCGAACCTGTCAGGGCCCTGCAGCGCGGTGGGCCTGACGCGTACGGTTATATGCCGGAGTTGAAGGTCTCGGACGGAGACGGCGTGCCTTGCCGGCACTGCCTGAAGAACATCGCTGCGGGGCAGGGCTACCTTGTTCTGGCCTACCGGCCATTCCCCAAGCTACAGCCCTATGCGGAGACCGGGCCGATCTTCCTGCACGCCGAAGAATGCGAGCGGGCCACCGAAGATGAAGCGCTGCCGGAGATTCTTGAAAGTCCTGATTATATCGTGCGCGGCTACGACCGGGGCGACCGCATCGTCTACGGCAGCGGCGGCGTCATCCCGACCGGGACAATCGCAGAGCGGACAGAGACCCTGTTTGGACGCGGCGACATCGCCTACGTGCATGTCCGTTCAGCGCGCAACAATTGCTACCAGTGCAGGATCGACCGGGCCTGACGGGCAAGGCTCGGCTGCCGACTGAAACGGCTGTCGCACTCCCGTCGCATTGTCGCGCTAAAAGGTCATTGTCGATCGATTGGCCGACCGCGGATGAACCGGCGGCAATCTCGACTTCTAGGAAGCGGGGCCTTGGCTCCGCTTTTTTGTTGCCTGTGAGCACGGCTTCGCTCGTGGTGCGCTGGTTCCAAGGTGTTAGCCGTAGCGCCTCCCACTCCCTGGTCGCGACGCAACGCATAGCATTAGGAATAGAGCGGTGTCTGCCGCCAGACACTAACGGTGCCTGTATCGCCAAAAAGGCTGTCATCAAAGAAAAACCCCGCCATTGGCGGGGTTTGTCACCGATCGAAGGGTTGGCCGGCAGCCGAGAGTCTATAAATCGGCCGAGGCGATTAGAAGCGGTAGTTTACGAGCGCCTTGATCGTGTGGAACTTCAAATCTTCATTCACGAAGGTGTCGCCATCATCATAGATCGATTTGTTGCCAAGATCGACATAGGCGTATTCCGTTCCAAACGACACATGATCCGTCAGCTTGTACTCAATACCGGCACCTACGGTCCAGCCAGTACGGGTCTTGCTACCGCTGTATATCTCATTGCCGTTAAAGGAGATCGTCTGTTCCGACTTGCCATAGGCCAAACCGCCATGGCCGTAGATCAGGGCGCGATCCCATGCGTATCCCAGGCGACCACGAACTGTGCCGAGATATTGCAGCTTCGATTCCGCCTCGCCTGAGCCGAAAGGAATAATCTCGGCGGATACTTTTGCCTTGTAATCGCTGAACGCGATATCAGCCACGGCGCCGAACACGAAATTGTCGACCTGCCAATCGTAACCGATCTGGCCACCACCAGTGAACCCGCTGGCCGAGACCGAAAGTCCGAGTAGGGTAGGGCCACCGCTTGGGCCTGCCTCGAAATCGGTATCGCCGAATGACCCGCCGGCGAAACCACCGAAGTAAAGGCCCGTCCAGGTTGCGGCGTCACCGACTGGTGTTTCCACGACCGCGTCCGCTGCAAAAGCGTGGGAAGAGATAGCGACGACAGCTGCGGCCGCGAGAAGGATAGAACGTTTCATTACATTGCCCCTTGCCTATTGATTTGTCATGACTAACCGGGCTCCCCCGCTTTGTCTGTAGCAAAATTGCAACAGCGGGGATAAACGAACGCCCCTTGGGCCATGCTGCCTCTTTGTAATCTTTGGTTGAAATGGCTTTGAGCATTTCAAGGTGAGATTTTGGACAATGCGCGGCAAAAAATTGTCGGCGGCCACCGCCGCCGGCATCATCGATCAGCGCACGAGTTGCGAATCAGGCAGCGAGAACGGCTTTCGATTCGACCAGCTCGTAACCGAGCGCTTCGGCGACCGCCCGATTGGTGATCTTGCCCTTGTGTACGTTGAGGCCGTTGCGCAGGTGATGGTCGTCGATCAGCGCCTTCAGGCCCTTGTCGGCAAGCTGGAGGCCATAATGCAGCGTCGCATTGTTGAGGGCGTGGGCGGACGTCACCGGCACCGCGCCGGGCATGTTGGCGACGCAATAATGGATGATGCCGTCAACCTCGTAGGTCGGCTCCGCATGCGTGGTGGCGTGAGAGGTCTCGAAGCAGCCACCCTGGTCGATGGCGACGTCGACCAGCACCGCGCCCTTCTTCATGCCGGACAGCATTTCGCGCGTGACCAGCTTTGGTGCGGCGGCGCCGGGAATCAGGACGGCCCCAACGACGATGTCAGCCGAAAAGCACTCTTCTTCGAGCGCCTCGACCGTCGAATAGCGGGTGTGGACGCGGCCGGCGAACAGATCATCCAGCTGGCGCAGGCGCGGGATCGAGCGGTCGATGATCGTGACGTCGGCGCCGAGCCCCGCCGCCATCCTGGCCGCATGCAGCCCGACCACGCCGCCACCGAGCACGGTGACCTTGCCTGGCAGTACGCCGGGCACGCCGCCTAACAACACGCCGCGGCCGCCATTGGCCTTCTGCAGCGCCGTGGCGCCCGCCTGGATCGAAAGTCGTCCGGCGACTTCCGACATCGGCGCCAGCAGCGGCAGGCCGCCACGGTCATCGGTGACCGTCTCATAGGCGATTGCAGTCACGCCCGAAGCAAGCAGTCCCTTGGTCTGCTCCGGGTCCGGTGCCAGATGGAGATAGGTGTACAGGATCTGGCCTTCGCGAAGCTGCGCCCATTCATTGGGCTGCGGCTCCTTGACCTTGACGATCATGTCCGATTTGGCGAACACGTCGGCGGCGGTCCTGGCGATGGTGGCGCCGGCGGCCCGATAGGCATTGTCATCGGCGCCGATTCCGGCGCCGGCGCCGGTTTCGACCAGCACTTCATGGCCATGGGCGACATATTCGCGGACAGCACCGGGCGTCAGCCCGACGCGATACTCATGATTCTTGATTTCCTTGGGGCAGCCGACGCGCATTCTTCTTCTCCTGATCCGGCCCTTGGGGGCTCGTTCCCTGTATGGGAGAATTGAACCACGAATCGTGGCGCAGGTCTTTGCGAATGCGCTTGCGCGGATCCTCTTGTTTCGATAATCGTTGCGCAAAACAGTGATATGTTCGCAGGATTCACGAATAATGCCGCTCGATAGGATTGATATCGCCATTTTGGAGGCATTGCAGAAGGACGGCCGGATACCCAACGCGGCCCTTGCCGAGAAGGTCGGCCTGTCGCAGTCGGCCTGCTCGCGCCGGCTCGACAATCTGGAGAAGTCGGGGACCATCCGTGGCTATCACGCGCGTCTCTCCAACGCGGCGCTTGGTCATCAGATGACGGCGATCGTACACATCTCGCTGTCTGGACAGTTCGAAAAAACACTGTCGGATTTCGAGGCAGCGATCAAGCGCTGCCCCAATGTGCTGTCCTGCCACCTGATGTCGGGGGAGTACGATTACATCCTGCGCATCGCGGCCAAGGATCTCGTCGACTATGAGCGCATCCATAAGGAGTGGCTGTCGGCGATGCCGCACGTCACCAAGATCAATTCCTCCTTCGCCCTGCGCGAGATCGTCGATCGAACCGCGATGGGCATGAAGCCGGAGATGGCCTAGCTAGCGCGAATCCTCCGTAACGACCCGGTCCATCGGAATGTCGTGCGGCTGCGGATGGATCGTTGCCATGCGCTGCAGTTCGTAACCGACGCCGATGACCAGCGGCTTGAACGGCATCGCCGCCAGCGTGCGGTCGAAGAATCCGCCGCCATAGCCCAGGCGATAGTTGCCGGGGTCGATGCCGACGATCGGCGATATGACCACGTCCGGCAGCACAGGGTCGCCCTCGGCCGGGATCGGTATGTTCCAGACGCCTTTGTCCAGCCGGTCTCCGGGCACATAGGCGCGAAAGATCAGCGGCTGGCCGATTTCGATGACGACGGGCAGTGCGGTGCGGCCGCCACGTGCATTGATGGACGCCATCCAGTGCCGCAGGTCCGGCTCGCCACGAAACGGCCAGTAGAGACTGACCATGCGGCCGGCGACATCGCCGATGATGGTGTCGAGGCCCTCGGCGATAAGATGCGACATTGCTGCGCGCGTGTCGGGAGAAACGGCAAGCCGGGCCGCGATCAAGCGCTCACGCTCGGCCTTGCGCCATCGTTTGACATCGCTCCAGTCGCTCGAAGTCGGTCCAGCCTCGGGGCCCGGTTCGTGCGTAGAGGAGGGCGACGAAGGATATTGCGCCGGACCCCCGTCTTCGTGATCTTTAGCCATGTGTCACCTCAATGTGTCGCGCGAGGCTATACCGGGGCAGGAGCATCCGGCATGTGCATTCCCGACACTACACGGCGACTCCGCAGCGAAATCGGCGAGCGTGGCGCACCAGGCACCGGGGGAGACGCAAGAGCCGAGGCATTGTTGCGGCGCACAAGAACTCCTATTTCAGCTTCGATCCACCGGGGTGAGTGAGATGAGTGAGGCCAGCCATCATGTCGTCGTCGTCGGCGCGGGTTTCGGCGGTCTGGAATTCACCCGAGCACTTGGTGGCACGCCGGTGCGCATAACCATGATCGACAAGCGTAACCACCACCTCTTCCAGCCGCTGCTTTACCAGGTTGCGACCACGGCGCTGGCAACGTCCGAGATTGCCTGGCCGATCCGGCACCTTTTGCGAAAGCGCAAGGATGTGACCACGCTGCTCGCCAATGTCGTCGGCGTCGACCGCCCCGGCAAACGCGTGCTGCTCGACGACGGCAGTGCGGTCGCCTACGACACGCTGGTGCTGGCCACCGGTGCCCGCCACGCCTATTTCGGCCATGACGAATGGGAGCCTTTCGCGCCGGGCCTGAAGACGCTGGAGGATGCAACCACGATCAGGCGGCGCATCCTGCTGGCCTTCGAGCAGGCCGAGCGGGAGACCGATCCCATCAAGCGCCAGGCGCTGCTGACCATCGCAATCGTCGGCGGTGGGCCGACCGGCGTGGAACTGGCCGGCACCATCATCGAGTTGGCGCACGACACGCTGCGTGGCGAATTCCGCAACATCGATACACGCCAGGCACGGGTTGTCTTGATCGAGGCAGGTGATCGCGTCCTTGCCAATTTCGCGCCAAAGCTCTCCGACTATGCCGAAAAGGCGCTCGAACGGCTGGGCGTGACGATCGAACTCGGCCGGGCCGTGACACGGTGCGACGCGGAGGGCGTGGTCTTTGGCGACAGGCAACTGGCCGCGAGAACCATCCTGTGGGCCGCGGGTGTCGCCGCATCGCCGGCCGCCGAGTGGCTTGGCGCTGAAGCCGACCGGGCGGGGAGGGTGCTCGTCGAGCCCGATCTCACGGTGCCCGGCAGCCCGGAAATTTTCGTCATCGGCGATGCCGCGCATGTGTTGCGACCGGATGGGCGGCCTGTCCCCGGCGTTGCGCCGGCCGCCAAGCAACAGGGCCAGCATGTCGCTGCCACGCTGAAGGCGCGCCTGGCCGGCGACGCGACCCCGCGTCCTTTCCGCTACAGGCATGATGGCGATCTCGCCACCATCGGCAAGCGTGCGGCGGTGATCGATTTGGGCTGGTTCAAGCTGACCGGCTGGGCGGCCTGGTGGCTGTGGGGAGTAGCCCACATTTATTTCCTGATCGGCTTTCGAAACCGGCTGGCGGTGTCGCTAAGCTGGCTATGGATCTACGCGACCGGCCAGCGCAGTGCCCGACTGATCACCCAGGGTGACGAGGACAAGGGCTGAATTCCGCAGTCGGACGATTCGCGCACTCGAGCCGTCGGGCAAGGTCGTCGAATGAGACATCCGTCTCGAACCGGTTCGGTTCGACCACGCCCCCTTTCCGAGCCGTCAGCAGCTACGTCACCTACGCCTTGTAGACTACCTGGCGAACGTCGATGTAGCTGGCACGAAAGCCGGCTTCGCAATAGTGGAGATAGAATTCCCAGAGCTTCTTGAAGCGATCGTCGAAGCCGAGCGGGACGATCTTCTCCCACGATCCCCAGAATCGTTCGCGCCATTCGGCGAGCGTGCGTGCATAGTCCTGCGGAAACACGCGCTCGCGCAATTGGGCGAGGCCATGATCCGTGCCCAGCGCCTTGAGGATGGATGGCGTCGGCAGCATGCCGCCGGGAAACACATAGCGCTGGATGAAATCGGGCCTGGCGCGATAGGTTTCATAGGAGTCTTCGTTGATGGTAATTATCTGCAGGCCGGCGGTGCCGCCGGGCTTCAGGCAGGACTTCATCTTGCCGAAGAAGACGGGCCAGTACTTTTCACCAACGGCCTCGAACATCTCGATGGAAGCAATGCGATCGTAGGTGCCTGTCTCGTCGCGATAATCCTGCAATTTGATGTCGACCTTCTCGCCAAGTCCGGCCTTTTGTATCCGGGCCTGGGCATAGTCGTGCTGCTCACGGCTGATCGTCAGGCCCGTCACGTGGCAGCCGATCTCGCGCGCCGCGAATTCGGCGAAACCGCCCCAGCCGCAGCCGATCTCGAGGACGCGATCACGTTGTCCGATCCCTGTATCCTTGGCCAGCGCCCGGTATTTCGCGGCCTGTGCGCTTTCCAGGTCGTTGGCGCCGTTGGCGTAGAGCGCCGACGAATAGGTCATGCTCGGGTCGAGCCATTCCTTGTAGAAGGAGTTGCCGAGGTCGTAATGGGCGGAGATATTGCGCCGCGAGCCGGTGCGCGTGTTCTCGTTGAACCAATGGCGAATGCGCTGGACCGTGTTGATGAGCCAGCTTGCACCTCCTGCGATACGCTCGCCGGTCGCAGAATTGACCACGAACAATTCGAGGAAGCTGGTGACGTCAGGGCTCTCCCAATCGCCGTCCATGTAGGATTCGGCAACGCCGATCGTGCCGCCGGAAAAAGCGCGGCCGGGCAGGCGCCAGTTCTTGAGAACAAGTTCCGCGTCCGGACCGGGGCCCTTGCCCCCCACGAGAACGGCACGGCCGTCCGGCATCCTGACCTTGAGCGAGCCGCGCGGCAGGTTCATCGCCGCGGATAGCACCATGCGCGCCTTGGCCGGCAGGCCCTTGACGATCTCGGCGAAATTGAACTCGTCAAGCCTCACCGCCTCGCTCAACGAAATGCCAAGATGTTCCTTTTGCGCCATCTCATGCCCCTGGATTTCCGTGGTGCCGGCCCCAATTGCCCGGCCACGGTTCTCTTGGATCATTCGCCAGGTTCGAACGCCGTCGCCTGATCCCGGTAGCTGACCGGTTCGGCGGCGGGCGGGCTCGAACGAAAGCGCGCGCCCTTCAACCAGAGCTTCAGCGCTTCCCAGTGAATCCCGGCCACAATCTTCCACGTCATGAGGGGGAACTTCAAGAGGCAGCCTGCAAGCTGGGCTGTACCAAGTTTTCTGCTCTCGCCGACAAAGGTCGCCGACAGCAACGGTTCGCCCTTTTCCGTTTCATGGATACGCAGGCGCACCACCTTGCCCGGCGGCAATATGTGGAAGTTGTAGCGCGCGCCCATGTCGATGAATGGCGATACATGGAAGATCTTGGTTCGCGCCTGGCGCACGCCGGCCTCACTGAGATCCCCCACCTCGACCGGGGCGACGTAGGTGTGCCGCTCACCGAATGTGTTGCGGACGGCATAGATCATGGCGATCAGCCTGTCCGCCCTGTCGTAGCAGAAATAGACCGAGATCGGATTGAAGACGTAGCCCAGTATGCGCGGATAGGCGAGCAGCAGGACGCGCGCGGCCGGTACGGTCAATCCCGCGCCGGCGAGCAACCGGTCGGCAAAGGCCCGCAGCGTTTCGCCGCCACGCTCGACATGGTCGCTTTCGTGGAATGAGGACAGGCCCCGGCGGTTGACCCCCAGCAAGAAGGTCGCGCGGCCCAGTTCGGCCAGTCGATCGATGTCGACCAGCAAGGAAAAGACCGAGTAGGTGAAGCGGTGGCCGAACGGCTTTAGCCGCGCATGCATGACCTCGCCAGGGTAGAGCACGCCCGCCGCTCTTGGCGGCGGTCCGTTTACTGCCATGGTCGAGACGCGCTTCCTGGTCATCGGGTCTGCACTATTCCGCCGCCATGGCGCGCTCGGGAAATTCGCTGGGGACGGCATGCCATGGCACCTTAGCACCGAGTGCCACAGCCGCCGCAAGCCCGGAACGCAGTCCATCTTCATGAAAGCCATGGCCAGTCCAGGCACCCGCGAAATAGGTACCGCGCACGCCCTGGATGTCATCGAGCCGAGCCTGCGCGGACAAGGCGCGGGCGTCGTATTGCGGATGGTCGAAAGTCCATTCGCCGAACACCAGATCCTTGCGTGGCTCTACTACGGGATTGAGCGAAACGAAGAGCGGCTTGGCCGCATCGATGCCCTGCAGCTTGTTCATCCAGTAGGTGACCGAGACTTCGGGCTCGTCCCGGTCGCAGGACGAGCGCAGATAGTTCCACGCCGCCCACGCGGCCCGGCGCTTGGGCATCAGCCTGGTGTCACGGTGCAGGACGACGCGATTGGGCCGGTACGGAATCGAGGAAAGAACCGTCTCCTCGACGTTGGACGCATCGCCCAACATGGCGAGCGCCTGATCGCTGTGAGCCGCGATGATCACGGCGTCGAATCGGTCGGAGGGCTGGTCTCCCGCCCAAACGGTGACGCCGTACGCATCGCGGACGATGGTCCTGACCGGGCTAGAGAGCCGCACGCGGGAACCGAGCGGGGCCAGCAATTTGCGCAGGTAATTGCGCGAGCCACCGCTGACGGTGCGCCATGTCGGGCGCTCGCCGTGGATGAGGCGGTGGTTCTCGAAGAACGAGATGAAGCTCGTGGCCGGATAGTCGAGCATCCTGGCCCTTGGGGTCGACCAGATCGCGGCTGCCATCGGCATCAGGTAATTGTCGCGGAATGCCGCCGAATAGCCCTTCTTCTCGAGATAGTCGCCGATGGTCGTATGGCCGAGCGAGCCGCTGTCGCGATCGACAACGCATTCCTTGTTGAAGCGCAGGATCTCGCGCAGCATCCACAGAAATCCGGGCGAGAAGAAATTGCGCTTCTGCGCGAATATCGTGCGCAGCGTCGAGCCGCACCATTCGAGCTTGCCGCCGTCAAGCGACAGCGAAAAACCCATGTCGCTCTCGTGGGTGGCGACGCCGAGATGCGAGAACAGCGCGCAAAGGTTAGGATAGGCGAGTTGATTGTAGACGATGAAACCGGTGTCGACCGAGATCGGCGTGCCGTCATAGTCAATATCCACCGTCGCGGTGTGCCCGCCCGCGCGATCGGATGCCTCGAACACCGTCACATCGGCCGTGGGGTGAAGCGCCCACGCCGCCGCAGCTCCCGAAACTCCCGACCCGATCACAGCTATTTTCTTCCTGCCGCCATCTCCGCCACGGTTGATAGGCACGATATTCATCTGGTCCCCTTGCATCGACTCGTCCGCTCTGGGCGGCACCTGCACGCCAAGGCGTGGTCAATGAAAGGTACGGGCCAATCGCCGCCGAGTTTCACGACGGCGGTGTCTTTCGCTTGTCTGCGACGATCCGAGCCAAAGTCGCCAATACGCCTATGGCGGCGGGCCAGATGATGCGATAGCTTTAGGCATGCGTTACGTAATCATTATCAGCGCGCTTGCGTTTTTCCTGATCTGGGATGGCCTCTACAATCAGGGCCGGTACCTTGACACTACGGTCAGGCAAGTGAGCCATGCGGTGCGATACGTCACCGCCAAGTTCTAGCCTCGACAAGAACGACCTGCCGCCGCGACATCCTGCCGGTTGACGCACCCCTCATGCCGACACAAAAGACCCCGGCAATCAGATCGAGGAGGCGGGGTTGATCCGGCATATCGTTTTCTTCAGCGCGCGGCGCAAAGAGGATGTGGAGGCGGTGCGCACCGGCCTGCTGGCGCTGGGAGAAATTCCTCATTCCAGTCTTTTCGAGGTGACCCTCAACACCAAGGTTGATCCGCTGTCGGACGAGGTCGATGTCGTTGTCTACGCCGAATTCGCCGATCACGCGGCTTTGGCCGCCTACAAGGCGCACCCGCTCTACGCGCAGACAACCAGCAAGGTCAAACCCTTGCGCGAAATGCGTTATTCCGCCGACGTCGTGGCAAGGACCTGACCGAGGCCGCGCTCAAGCAAGCGCGTTTCTCGGCGCCCACGAAATAGCCTGGCAGCACATGGAGGTCGCCGGGCAGGTTGCGGGCCCTTCGCCAAGCCTTCACCTCGTCCAATGCGACAGATCCGGCAATGGTCCACGAGCCTGAGCATGCTGTTGCCCGTCATCGTCAATCAGTTTCAGCCGTGGGGCAGGGCAACCAGAGTCGGTCGGTGTCGAATCGCACACCGCGTGACCATGGTTCACACCGGAATTCGGAGCATCCCCCACGCGGGGGATATCCTAACGTCAATTCTTGATGCGGCAGAAGAGACGGGGGAGTATTTCGCTTGAATGTTGCGACGCCATCTGGGGGCGACGATCACGATCAAGCCTTGAACCGCGGCGCGGAATGATGCACATCGCGCCGGCATGATCCGAACAGCCTCATCCAGCACTCATCCGCTCGATCATCTGGTGCTGCCGACGCAGAGCGTCGAGGGCGCGCGACGGCGGCTTGGTTCCCTTGGCTTCGTTGTCGCGCCCACCGGCATTCATCCGTTCGGGACAGAAAATTGCTGCGTCTTCCTCGCCGACGGCACGTATCTCGAACCCCTCGCGGTCGGCAATCAACAGGCCGCCATGCAGGCTATTGCCGACGGCAATGTCTTTGTCGCGCGTGACCGTCTCTATCGCGACGTCCTTGGCGACGAGGGGTTTTCCGCGGTCGTCCTGGGCACCGCCGATGCGGATGCCGACCATGCCCGTTTTGTCGATGCCGGCCTGTCAGCCGGAGATAAGCTGAGCTTTTCGCGCGCCTTCACGGATACGGCCGGAAAGAGTGAGATTGCCTCCTTCAAGCTCGCCTTCGCATCTGGCCGCGAGGCGACGGACGCTTTCCTGTTCGCCTGCGAGCGGGTCAATGCGCCGAAGGTGGACCGTGCGGCTTTGCAAGCTCATGCCAACGGCGCCACCGGGATTGTCGAGATCGTGGCGGTCAGCGACCGGCCTGTCGACCAGCATCGATTGATTTCGGTGGCAATAAACGCTCCCGTCCCCGAAGAGCAGGGCGGCGCGTTTCACTTGCCGAACGCGGTCCTTAGCGTCCTCGATCCGGCGTCCTTCACCTCGCGCTTTGTCCTGCCGTCCGGCCCGCCGACGGACCTTCGCTTTGCCGCCGTCGTCTTTTCGGTCGACCGCATCGATGCCACATCGAGGCTGCTTGCGAGCAACGCCATCCAGCACGATATATCGGGCAAGGATATCGTCGTGCCGCCTGCGCCGGGGCAGGGCGTGGCTTTCATCTTCCGGGAGATTCCATGACCAACCCCCAAGCGGCCAATTCCATGGGGCCCAACTCGTCGGTTACCGTCGGCACTGTCGTCTTCGACAACAGCGCGCCGCTGTCGCTGATCGCCGGCCCATGCCAGTTCGAATCGCGCCAGCATGCATTCGACATGGCCGGCGCACTGAAGGAATTGACCAGCAAGCTCGGCATCGGCCTCGTCTACAAGACCAGCTATGACAAGGCCAATCGCACCTCGCTGTCAGCGACGCGGGGTGCCGGGATGGACGCGGCGCTTCCCGTCTTCGACGAACTTCGGAAGGAATTTTCGCTTCCCGTTCTGACCGATGTGCACACCGAGGAGCAATGTGCGATCGTCGCACCGCATGTCGATGTGCTGCAGATACCAGCCTTCCTGTCGCGCCAGACCGACATGCTGGTCGCCGCCGCGAAAACCGGCAAGGTCATCAACGTGAAGAAGGGGCAGTTCCTCGCTCCCTGGGACATGAAGAACGTTGTCGCCAAGATTACCGGTTCCGGCAACGCCAATGTGCTCACCACCGAGCGTGGCGCGTCCTTCGGCTACAACACGCTGGTCTCGGACATGCGTGCCTTGCCGATCATGGCCGAGATCGGAGCGCCGGTCATCTTCGATGCCACGCATTCGGTTCAGCAGCCGGGCGGGCAGGGCGGCTCATCAGGTGGCGAGCGTCGCTTTGTCGAGACGCTGGCCCGCGCGGCCGTCGCTGTCGGCGTCGCCGGCGTCTTCATCGAGACCCACCAGGACCCTGACCATTCGACATCTTCCGACGGCCCGAACATGCTGCCGCTGAAGGACATGCCGGCCCTGCTGGAAAAGCTGATGGCATTCGATCGTATCGCGAAGGGTCGCTGAAGCAAGCGCTTGCTGCCGGCGTTTGTAAGCGCGGATGATGCTCGGGCGGGAGGTTCTGTTTGTCGGGTTTGCCGGCTCAGGCCTTAACAAATGAGGGAACTTTCGTTCCGGCTGCTCATTGTCAAAGTATCATTTAATGACATGAGGAGCAGATCATGACGACCCAGACAGGCCATACTGAAGCCATCGCCGCTTCGCGAGTCATCGGCACCTCGGTTTACAACACCGAAGGCACGAGCATCGGCAGCATCGAGGACATCATGCTGGACAAGACGTCGAATGGGATCATGTTCGCGGTGATCGGGTTCGGCGGCTTTCTTGGCATCGGTGAGAAATATCACGCGGTTCCCTGGGCGAGCCTCGATTATGACAAGGACAAGGGCGGCTATGTCGTGCCGTTCTCCAAGGATGAGTTGCAGGCGGCCCCTGCCTACTCGATCAACGAACTGGCGGGAGCCGACGGCCAAACCGCGCGCGACGCGTCCTATGAATATTTCAAGGTCACGCCGTATTGGCACTGAGCTTCGGACGTTGAAATCAAAGGGGGCGCCATCACTGGCGCCCCCTTTGATTCAATATGCCGCCTGGCCGCTGATCTGCAGCGGCGCCATGGCCTTGGGTGGAGACTGCTGATTGTCGCATGAGGTCAGGAACGCAGCCGCGATCAGCAAAAGACTGACAATACCGCTTAACTCAGACATGGCGAAACTCCTCTCGTTTCGCCCCGCGCGGAGACACCCATAGCTTAAATCAAATGCCCGCGGACATGACTTATGATGACAGGAATTCGCGCTTCGTGAATCGCGTGCGTCTCAAGATTCGCCGCTCGGCCGATTGCCTTTTGCGTTGCTTTGGCTAAGACGGGCGCCAACGCTTCATCGATCAATCGGGGACATAGCAATGACCGCCATCATCGACATTGTCGGGCGTGAAATCCTGGACAGCCGTGGAAATCCGACCGTCGAGGTCGATGTGATTCTCGAAGACGGCTCTATGGGCCGCGCCGCCGTGCCGTCCGGCGCGTCGACAGGCGCTCACGAAGCGGTTGAACTGCGCGACGGCGGCGCCCGCTATCTCGGCAAAGGCGTGCTGAGAGCCGTCGAAGCGGTCAATGGCGAACTGTTCGAGGCGATCGGCGGCATGGAAGCCGAGAACCAGATCCATATCGACCAGACCATGATCGAACTCGATGGTACGCCCAACAAGAGCCGGCTTGGCGCCAACGCCATTCTCGGCGTTTCGCTGGCGGTGGCCAAGGCGGCCGCAGAAGCTGCCGGCCTGCCGCTCTACCGGTATGTCGGCGGCACCAAGGCGCATATCCTGCCCGTGCCGATGATGAACATCATCAATGGCGGCGCGCATGCCGACAATCCGATCGACTTCCAGGAGTTCATGATCTTGCCGATCGGCGCGCCGACGCTGCGCGAAGGCGTCCGCTGGGGTTCGGAGATCTTCCACACGCTCAGGAAGAAGCTGAAGGACGCCGGCCACAACACCAATGTCGGCGACGAGGGCGGCTTCGCGCCGAACTTGAAGAGCGCGCCGGTGGCGCTTGATTTCGTCATGGAATCGATCGAGCAGGCCGGCTTCAAGCCGGGCGAGGAGGTCGCGCTCGGCCTGGATTGCGCGGCGACGGAATTCTTCAAGGATGGCAATTACGTCTATGAGGGCGAGAAGAAGACTCGCGACCCGAAGACCCAGGCCAAATATCTCGCCAAGCTGGCCGCCGACTATCCGATCATCTCGATCGAGGACGGCCTCGCGGAGGATGACTGGGAAGGCTGGAAGTTCCTGACGGACCTCATCGGCAGGAAGACGCAGCTGGTCGGCGACGATCTGTTCGTCACCAACACCGCGCGGCTGCGCGACGGCATCCGCATGGGCGTCGCCAATTCGATCCTGGTCAAGGTCAATCAGATCGGCTCGCTGACCGAAACGCTCGACGCCGTCGAGACCGCGCACAAAGCTGGTTACACCGCCGTCATGTCGCACCGCTCGGGCGAAACCGAGGATTCGACCATCGCCGATCTCGCCGTCGCCACCAATTGCGGACAGATCAAGACCGGCTCGCTGTCGCGCTCGGACCGAATGGCCAAGTACAACCAGCTCATCCGTATCGAGGAAGAGCTGGGCAAGCAGGCGCTTTACGCCGGCAAGTCGGTGCTGAAGGGTTGAACCGAGCCAAACGGTTCGATGAATGTCGAAACAAAGGGCGGGTCATTCCCGCCCTTTTTCATTTCGTTGCCGCCGGGCCGGCGCTGCGTAACCGTCCGTTAAGCACAATCGGGCCAAAAAGATCGGGAGCCGCCTTGAGTCCGCGGCCGCGAGGGAACGGGCGATGTGGACGCGTCAGCACAAGCAGAGAAACACCGGCCGGCTGATCATACCCTCGCTTTGCGTGGCCTTCCTGGCCTATTTCGGCTTCCACGCCTACCATGGCGAGTTCGGCATCAATTCGAAATATCAGCTGGAAGCCCAGACGGTCGCCTTGCAGGGGCAACTCGACGCGATCAAGGCGCGCCGGATGGAGCTCGAACGCCGCGTTCGCCTCATGCACGAAGGCACGCTGGAGAAGGACATGCTCGACGAGCAGGCGCGCCGGGCGCTCAACCTGTCCCAGGCCGACGAAATCACCATCATGCTGCCGGCTCCAGCAAAATAACCGTTATCTGGTTAATCGCCAATATTTTCAATGATTTTAAACGGTTAGTCGCATGCCAGCTATGCAAATTCGGCATGGCGCAACGCTGTTACGCGTGTTAGCCTCCCGGAAATCGATGGGGAGGCGCTGATCTCCCCGGAGCGGATTTGATCTTGCTCCAATGTCCGCGAAGAGACGCAACAGGGAGTTATGCATGGCCACCGCCGCCAGAAAAGCGCCTGCGAAATCCAAATCCGATGGAAAATCAGGGCTTTCGACACCAAAGCCCGTCGACTTCACCAAGGACGAAGAGCTTGCCGCCTATCGGCACATGCTGCTCATCCGTCGTTTCGAGGAGAAGGCCGGCCAGCTCTACGGCATGGGCTTCATCGGCGGCTTCTGCCATCTCTATATAGGACAGGAGGCTGTCGTCACCGGCATGAAGATGGCGCTGATCGACGGCGACCAGATGATTACCGCCTATCGCGACCATGGCCACATGCTGGCGATGGAGCTTTCGCCGCGCGGCGTCATGGCCGAATTGACCGGCCGCCGCGGGGGGCTGTCCCGGGGCAAGGGCGGCTCCATGCACATGTTCTCCAAGGAAAAGCACTTTTATGGCGGCCACGGCATTGTCGGCGCTCAGGTGTCGCTGGGCACGGGTCTCGCCTTCGCCAACCGCTATCGTGACAACAACAATGTTTCGCTGACCTATTTCGGCGATGGCGCGGCCAACCAGGGCCAGGTCTATGAAAGCTTCAACATGGCCTCGCTGTGGAAGCTGCCGGTGATCTACATCATCGAGAACAACCGCTACGCGATGGGCACCTCGGTCTCCCGCTCTTCGGCCGAGACGGATTTTTCGCATCGCGGCGCCTCCTTCAAGATTCCCGGCATCCAGGTCGACGGCATGGACGTGCGGGCCGTCAAGGCGGCCGGCGACATGGCTACCGAATGGTGCCGTTCCGGCAATGGCCCGCTGATCCTCGAGATGCAGACCTATCGCTACCGCGGCCACTCGATGTCCGATCCGGCGAAGTACCGCTCAAAGGAAGAAGTGCAGAAGATGCGCTCGGAGCATGACCCGATCGAGCAGGTCAAGGCACGGCTGATCGAGAAGAAGTGGGCGACCGAGGACGAATTGAAGGCCATCGACAAGGAGGTTCGCGACGTCGTTGCCGATGCCGCCGAATTTGCCCAGAACGACGCGGAGCCGGATCCGTCTGAGCTCTGGACCGATATCGTATTGTAACGGGAGGGCAAGGACATGCCGATCGAAATTCTCATGCCCGCCCTTTCGCCGACCATGGAAGAGGGCAATCTTTCCAAGTGGTTGAAGAACGAGGGCGACAAGGTTGTCGCCGGCGACGTCATCGCCGAGATCGAAACCGACAAGGCGACGATGGAAGTCGAAGCCGTCGATGAGGGCACGCTGGGCAAGATCCTGGTCGCTGCCGGCACCGAAGGGGTCAAGGTCAACACGCCGATCGCGGTCCTGTTGCAGGAGGGCGAGAGCGCCTCCGATATCGGCAAGGCCGCTGCTCCCGCAAAGGCGGAAGCACCGCCGAAGGCAGACGCTCCCGTGGCCGAGGAAAAAGCTCCGGTGGAAAAAGCCCCGGCGGATGAAAAGCAGGCTGAAAAGCCTGCCCCTACACCCGTGGCAGCCGCGCCAAAAACCGAGATCGCCGCCGATCCGGACATTCCTGCTGGCACCGAGATGGTCTCGACCACGGTTCGCGAAGCGTTGCGCGACGCGATGGCCGAGGAAATGCGCCGTGACGGAGACGTCTTCGTGATGGGCGAGGAGGTCGCCGAATACCAGGGCGCCTACAAGATTACGCAAGGATTGCTGCAGGAGTTCGGGCCGCGTCGCGTCGTCGACACGCCGATCACCGAACACGGCTTTGCCGGCGTGGGAGTCGGCGCGGCGATGGCCGGCCTGAAGCCGATCGTCGAGTTCATGACCTTCAACTTCGCCATGCAGGCGATCGACCAGATCATCAACTCGGCCGCCAAGACCCTCTACATGTCCGGCGGCCAGATGGGCGCGCCGATCGTGTTTCGCGGCCCGAACGGGGCTGCCGCCCGCGTCGCCGCCCAGCATTCGCAGTGCTACGCCGCATGGTACAGCCATATTCCCGGGCTGAAGGTGGTGATGCCCTATAGCGCCGCCGACGCCAAGGGCTTGCTCAAGGCCGCGATCCGCGATCCCAACCCCATCATCTTCCTCGAGAACGAGATCCTCTACGGCCAGTCGTTCGACGTGCCGAAGCTGGACGATTTCGTGCTGCCGATCGGGAAGGCGCGCATCCACAAATCTGGCAAGGACGTCACGATCGTTTCCTTCGGGATCGGCATGACCTATGCGGTGAAGGCCGAAGCCGAGCTGCGCGGCCTGGGCATCGATGCCGAGATCATCGACCTGCGCACGATCCGGCCGCTCGATTTCGA
>NZ_JBAZUD010000017.1:0-49069 GCF_041661565.1 Mesorhizobium sp. | reverse complement strand
CTTTGTCCCAGCCGGCCAGTAGCCGTTCGAATTTTTCCGCCTCGCGCACATCCGGCACCGCCAGGATGCCGCATTGCTCGGCGGCTTCCACGACGTTGGCGCGCAGGCGGTCGATCGAGGGCTTCGCCACTTGCGTATGCTGGGTGATGACCGGTTGCAGGATGCCGGCGCCCATCTCGACCGCCTTCTGCACGAGATAATCGAGCCGGCCCTGCTTCAGCGGCGCGAAGCAGTAGATGAGATCGGCCGGCGGCGGCTGCGGCCGCTGCGAGGCCAGCACTTTCAATCGCACCGCCCTTTTTGTTTTCGCCGCGATGGTGGCCGACCACTCGCCATCGCGGCCGTTGAACACAAGCACTTCGGCGCCTTCGGCCAGCCGCAGCACATGCAGGAGATAATGGCTCTGCTGCTGTCCGGCTTCGAACTCCGTGTCCGGCCCGAGATCGTCGGGCACGAACAGGCGTTGCATCTTGTAATTGGCGCGCATCGCCGAGGAATGAGCGAGCCTGTCGCCGGCGTCAAGCCTCGGCGGACGGATGCCAAACGGGTCGGAAGCCATGCCGCAGGACAGCGAGCGTCGTCGCGGGTGTCAGCAGCGCGATTCCGTTGCCGAGCCGGCCGATATCGACGGGTGGACCATATCCGGCAAAAGACCAGCGCCGGGCCTTGCCGGCACAAAGCGCAAAGGCGTTTCCGCCATTTGCAACCACGGCGCCGTCAGGCAGGCCGGCAAGCTCCTCCATGGCCAGCCTCGGTGGCTTGCCGCCGGAAGCCAGCCGCTCCTTGTGCAATCGCTTGTCGACTTGCGGCGCGCGCGGCTCGGCAATGCCGAAGGCTTCGCCGAAACGGCAAACGAAATCCCTCGCCCGTTCGCGCCTGCAGTAGAAGCAGGGGCGATGCCCTGCCGCCAGCGCCGTCACCTCGTCGAGGAAGAACAGCTCGGTCCAGCCAGCCTTGCCGCCGGGATGGCCCTCGCTCTTCCGGTTGCGGCCCATCGGCTCGCGCCGCGCATCGCGGAACGCGCACAGGCAGATGATCCAGGCGTTCAGCGTCCAGCGCTTGTTCAACAGCGTCTTCGTCTCGGGATCGTGGATGATGCCGCGATTGCCGGTGAACATGCCACGCTCGGGCACGGCGTGGATGACGCCGAACGGATCGACACGGTTCTGCAGTGGCATCGTTGTCTCCGGAATCCGCGTCTTGGCTGCAACGCAAGCGGCATGATAACGGTCGTCGCAGCTTTTTCATGTCAGCAGGGTTTTGAGATGCGGGTGCTGGTGGTCCAGAACTACGAAGATACCGGTCTCGGTCAGGTCGGCGCGGCGCTGGCTGAAGCGGGCGCCGAACTCGACCTGCGCCTGCCTTACAAAGGTGACTCACTGCCTGAAAACGGGGCGGGGCACGATGCCATGATCGTGCTGGGTGGCGGCCAGAATGCGCTGGCGGACGACGATTATCCCTATTTTCCGGCC
This sequence comes from Mesorhizobium sp., assembly GCF_041661565.1. Lineage (GTDB taxonomy): Bacteria > Pseudomonadota > Alphaproteobacteria > Rhizobiales > Rhizobiaceae > Mesorhizobium. The sequence continues at coordinate 47,597 of NZ_JBAZUD010000017.1, read as the reverse complement.
TTGCTCGAACTGACCCGCGATTTCGCCGACAAGGATCGGGCCGTTCTCGGCATCTGCCTCGGCGGCCAGCTGCTTGCCCGTGCCTTCGGCGGCGAGAACCGCATCGGCGGCGCCAATGAATTCGGCTGGCGCGGCGTATCGCTGACGCCGGATGCCAAGGCCGATCCCGTGCTGGCTGGGCTCCCGGAAAAATTCCCGATCTTCCAATGGCATGACGATACATTTGTGCTGCCTGAAAACGCCGTCCGGCTCGCCGGCAACGATGTCGCCGAGAACCAGGCGTTTCGAATCGGTCGCGCCGTCTACGGCTTCCAGTTCCATTTCGAAGCTGACCGGCCGATGGTGAAGGACTGGAGCGCCTCCTTTGCTCCGACCATCGCCGAGCGCCATCCCGACTGGGCCAGCCAGCTCGATGGCGAGATGGCCCGCAACGGGCCGGAAGCCGACGCTGCCGGCCTGGCCATTGCTCGCGCCTGGGTAGCCACGATCTGATCGGTGACCTTTGGACTCCTGCCCAGTGATATAATTGGCACGCGGCGGCAAAACCGCTTGGGAAAACCGGTTTGAACTTGGCTTGTGTCCGCTGCCTGTCCTAGAAGGCCCACGCTCAGCATCGGCATGCAACGGTGATGAACCCTTTGTGTGACCCGCGCGACACACCGCCGATACAGAACATGCCTAGAAGCGCGAAATCGCCGAAACTTTGAAGCGAATTCTCCGTTTCAACGCATTGGTAACCGTCTGATGCACAGATGCAGAAGGCTCGAAACAAGAGATGACTTCCGTGAAAGCAGCACTTCTGTCCTTTGCCATGCTATCTGCCATTGTGCTGTGCGGCCTTGGCATCTATGCCGCCGACGCGGCCAATAACCACAATGCCGTCGACGGCTACGGCGTCACCGCGTCGCTGCGTTAAAAGCCGGCTGCCTGTCGCGGCTTTTCCGGCGCGAGATCAGGCTTCCTTCACTGTTATTGTCAGGATGCGCTTGTCCGGCCCGTCGACGACGAGCGCGCTCAGCATGCCTGATTGCCAGGCAAGCGTATCGACATTGACGCGGTTGGCCAGCACCTGCGCCTCCGGCACCGGCGTGTGCCCATGCACAACGATCTTCGGATAGAGCCCGGTGTGATCGTGGAAGACATCGCGGATCCAGATCAGATCCTGCGGGCTTTGCTTGTTCAGCGCCGTGCCGGGCTTGATGCCAGCATGGCAGAAGAAGAAATCGCCCAGCGACACGGAAAACACCAGCGACCGCAGGAAGTCGACATGGCTCTGCGGAACGGCCTTGACCAAGGCCGCGTGTCCCTTTCGCAGCAGCGTCTCGGCCTTGCCGAACCAGGCGTTGGGTCCTTCGTTGAGCGGAACGCCATAGGATTGCGCCGTCTGGACGCCCCCGAAGCGCATGAAGAGCCCGTCGGGATCGGGCGCCCTTAGAAAATCCAGAAAGCCGATGTCGTGATTGCCGGCGAGCATCAGATGGCGGGGGTCACGCCGCCGCGCTTCGATGAGGAAATCGATCACGCCTTTGGAATCGGGGCCACGGTCGACATAGTCTCCCAGATGGATGACGCGCCAGTCGGTCGGCGAGTCACGGTCGATTTCCTCCCGGATCCGATGATGCATCGCGGCCAACAGATCCAGCCTGCCATGCACGTCACCGATGGCGTACAGGCGCATGCCGGCGGGGCCATGTGCGTCGAGAAAATGGATGCCGGGGGATGCCAAAGCCTGCGTCGTCTCCATGCTGGGACTACCGACACTAACGCCGGAGCTGGTCCTTGCCCATGTCGGTGACCAGCCGCTTTCCGCACAATGCCAGCGTTATGTCCATCTCCTTTCGGATGATTTCCAGCGCCTTGGTAACCCCTTCCATGCCGAGCGCGCCCAATCCATAAAGAAAGGGCCGGCCGATATAGGTGCCCTTGGCGCCCAGGCACAGCGCTTTCAGCACGTCCTGGCCGGAGCGGATGCCGCCATCCATATGCACTTCGATTGTGTCGCCCACCGCATCGGCGATCTCCTCCAGCGCCATGATGGATGACGACGCGCCGTCGAGCTGGCGCCCGCCATGGTTGGAGACGATGATCGCGTCGGCGCCGGTCCCGGCGGCCATCAGCGCGTCTTCCTTGTCGAGGATGCCTTTGAGGATCAGCTTGCCGCCCCAGCGCTCCTTGATCCAGTCGATATCCTTCCACGAAAGATGCGGATCGAACTGCTCCTTCGTCCACGATGCCAGGGAAGCCAGGTCGCCGACGCCCTTGGCGTGGCCGACAATGTTGCGGAACGTCCGCCGTTTCGTCCGCGCCATGGCGGCGCACCAGCGCGGGCGGATCGCCATGTCGATGATGTTGGGCAGGGTCAGCCTGGGTGGCGCCGAAAGCCCGTTGCGGATGTCCTTGTGGCGCTGGCCGAGGATCTGCAGGTCGAGCGTCAGCACCAGAGCCGAGCATTTCGCGGCTTTCGCCCTGTCGATCAGGTCGAGCACGAACCCCTTGTCGCGCAGGACATAAAGCTGGAACCAGAACGGCCTGGTGGTTGCCGAGGCGACATCCTCGATCGAGCAGATGCTCATCGTCGACAGCGTGAATGGCACGCCGAATTCCTCAGCTGCCCGCGCTGCCAGCATCTCGCCATCCGCGTGTTGCATGCCGGTCATGCCGGTTGGCGCCAAAGCCACCGGCATCGACACCTTCTCGCCGATCATCGTCGATTCCAGTGAGCGATTGTCCATGTCGACCAGCACGCGCTGGCGGAATTTGATCTTCTGGAAGTCTTCCTCGTTTGCCCGGTACGTGCCTTCGGTCCAGGAGCCGGAATCGGCGTAGTCGAAGAACATCTTCGGCACCCGACGGCGCGCCAGGTCCTTGAGGTCGGCGATAGTGAGAATGTCGCTCATGATGTCCCCATTCGAGTCTAGGAGCGTTTGCGCGCTTGTTCAGTGTCGGCGGCGTCGACACGCTGCTTGAACCTCAGCCGGGAAACGCGCTGCCAGTCGCCGCTGCGCTCGGCTTCCGCCATCGACCGCTCGACATAGATCATGTGGTCCATTGCAGCTTTCCGGGCCGCGGCCGGATCGCCTGCCTGCACAGCGGCATGGATCGCCTGGTGCTGTGCCAGCAATGCGTCGCGGGCGCCGGGAACGGTGAACACCAGCAGCCGGTTCTGGAACACGCCTTCCGACAGCAGCCGGTAGCAGGAGCGCAGCGTATGCAGCAGCAGTATATTGTGCGCACACTCGCAGATCGCGTGATGGAATTCGACGTCGATCTCGGCTTCGTCGTCGAAATCCCCCGTCCTGTGGGCCTCGTCCATGCGCGCCATGATCCGGTCGAGCAGCGCCAGGTCCTCCGGCGTGGCCCGCCGCGCCGCGTATTCGGCGGCGATGCCTTCGATCTCGCGGCGATATTCCAGATAGTCGGCCACGGCCTTGCGGTGCGTCGAGATCAGGTCGGCCACCGGCTTGGTGAACAGCTGGCCGATGATGTCGGCGACATGGGTGCCGCCGCCGGCTCTGGTCGTCAGCAGGCCGCGTCCTTCCAGCGCCTTCAGCGCGTCGCGCAGGATCGGCCGTGAGACCTCGAACTGGCGCGCCAGCTCGCGTTCGCCCGGCAACCGGTCGCCGGTGCGCAGCACGCCTTCGAGGATGAGGCTCTCGATCTGCTGCACCACCTCGTCGGCGGTGCGCGAATGCTCGATCCTGGAAAAAATGTCGCTCAATAGGGTGCCCGGTAAGCGAAACGGTGTGGCGCCACGATAAGGCTTGCGTCGCCAACTGGTCAAATTATTTATCCAATTGCTCGAACCGGGTCGACCTCGGGGCCTGGCGCGCTATGATGTTCGCCGGCTCCGTTGCTGTTTGCGTCGTCGGGAGATTGGCTTTAGACGGACGCGCAAGAGGGTTCAAGCAAGCCCGGGGGCAAGCCGTGTCGGACGACCCGTCCAATCTCGATTTCCAGCCGCGCGCCAAGGGCAGCGTCATGGGGTTTCCCGCGCATGAGGGCCGCCCGGGTGCGCTGGGCGAGGTGCATGCGCGGCCACATCCGCTGATCGAAAAGCCACGCGTCCTGATGCAGCTCGCCTTCATGACCGAGGGTGGCTCCGCGGTCGATCATGCGGTGCTGTCCGAGCTGTCGCGGCGCCTTGGCATCGCCGCGCCCGATCGCCAGGCCCGCCACCATGCCATGAAGTGGGGCAAGGGCTCGCTGCGCTGGGAGCGGCATACGGAATTCTCGACCTATCTTTGGGAAGGACCGCTTCCGGAAGGCGGCAGGACGCAGGAAGACTCGCCGTTCGGCAACGGGTTCTCGCCGCCGGGCACCGTCATCTCCGGCATCCGGCTCGAAATCCGCGAATGGACAGAGCTGGGCGAGCGGCTGATCGCTGGCTTCGACCCGACCAGCCTGTGCTATTCGCTGGTCGAGCGCGGCAACGCGGCCATCGTCACCGACTTCCGCCAGGATGGTGACGGCATGACCCGCATGCTTGTGCTCGATCGGGGCTTGACCGCCGCCCGCACCGGGGCGCTGTCGCAGCGTCTGATCGATATCGAAACCTACCGCACCTTGGCGATGCTGGGCCTGCCGCTGGCATTGACGCTGTCGGGCCGCGCCCGCCGCATCGAGGACAGGCTGGCGCAGACCACGCTGGAGATGAAGGTCGCCGAGACCCGCGACAGCCAGACCTTGCTGGCCGACCTGACCGAGCTTGCCGCGGAACTGGAAGCCGACGCGGCCTCAAGCCTCTACCGTTTCGGCGCCAGCCGCGCCTATGACGGCATCGTCGGCGAGCGGCTGGAGGCGCTCGAGGAAGAGGCAGTGCCCGGCTACGACACTTGGGGCGGCTTCCTGCAGCGGCGTGTCGCGCCGGCGATGCGCACCTGCCGGTCGGTCGAAGAGCGGCAGGCCAATCTGTCGCGCAAGCTGACCCGCGCCACGACGCTGCTGCGGACCTGGGTCGATGTCGAAGTCGAGAAGCAGAACCGCGATCTGCTCGCCTCGATGAACAACTGCGCCCGCCTGCAATTGCGCCTGCAGCAGACTGTCGAGGGCCTGTCGGTCGCCGCCGTTTCCTACTATGTCGTCGGCCTCATCGGCTATCTCGCCAAGGGCGCCTCCATCTTCGGCCACGCCTTCGCGCCGGAGATCGTCACCGCCGCTTCGGTCCCGGTCGCCATCCTGCTGGTCTGGTGGGGCGTGCGCCGCGTGCGCCGCACACATTCGGAACCGGGGAAGCATCCGGGTGAGTAGATCTGACTTGCCTCGCCATAAGAGAGGGTAAGCCAGCGGCACATTGACGCTGCGGAAGCTTGTTGCGACCTTGCTATCGGAGGCGGCGTCACCGCAGCGTTTGCAAAGAATGCGCCTCACTGGTAAAAGATTTTTACCAGTCAAGTAAAATGAGGCTGCTGATGTCCGGCCTGGCAATGCCGAAACCAGACGACGCCACCATGCGACGGCGCGACGAGATCGTCGCCGACATGCGCATCATCGTACCGGGCGAGGGCGTTGTCGACGCCGCCAATTCCATGCGGGCGTTCGAGAGCGATGGCCTGACCGCCTATCGGCAATTGCCGCTGGTTGTCGTGCTGCCGCAGACCGTGGCGCAGGTCTCGCGGGTGCTGAAATACTGCAATGACCGCAACATCCGCGTCGTCCCGCGCGGCTCCGGCACGTCGCTATCCGGTGGCGCGCTGCCGCTCGAGGACGCCGTGCTGCTGGTCATGAGCCGCTTCAACCGCATCCTAGACATCGATTTTCCCAACCGCGTCGTCGTCGCGCAGCCGGGCGTCACCAATCTCGGCATCACCACCGCCGTCGAGCAGGAGGGCTTCTATTACGCCCCCGATCCATCCTCCCAGATCGCCTGCTCGATCGGCGGCAACGTCGCGGAAAATTCCGGCGGCGTGCACTGCCTGAAATACGGCCTCACCGCGAACAATGTACTCGGCATCGAAATGGTGCTGATGAATGGCGAGGTTGTGCGGCTCGGCGGCAGCCACCTCGATGCGGAAGGCTACGATCTGCTCGGTGTGATGACAGGCTCGGAAGGCCTGCTCGGCGTAGTCACCGAGGTCACCGTGCGCATCCTCAAAAAGCCGGAGACGGCCCGCGCGCTGCTGATCGGCTTCCCGACCAGCGAGCAGGGCGGCCAATGCGTCGCCGACATCATCGGCGCCGGCATCATCCCGGGCGGCATGGAAATGATGGACCGCCCGGCGATCCACGCCGCCGAGGATTTCGTTCATGCCGGCTATCCCCTCGATGTCGAGGCTTTGCTGATCGTCGAGCTCGACGGGCCGGGCGTCGAGGTCGATCATCTCATCGGCCTCGTTGAGGCGATCGCCTACAAGAACGGCTCGACGACCTGCCGCATCTCGCAGTCCGAGCAGGAGCGATTGAGCTTCTGGGCCGGCCGCAAGGCGGCGTTCCCGGCGGTCGGCCGGATCTCGCCCGACTATTACTGCATGGACGGCACGATCCCGCGCAAGGAACTGCCGCGCGTGCTCGCCGGCATGCGCGAACTGTCGGAGAAATACGGCCTCGGCGTCGCCAATGTCTTCCACGCCGGCGACGGCAATCTGCATCCGCTGATCCTCTACGATGCCAACGTGCCGGGCGAACTCGACAAGGCCGAAAGCTTCGGCGCCGACATATTGCGGCTCTGCGTGAAAGTTGGCGGCGTGCTCACCGGCGAACATGGGGTGGGCGTCGAAAAGCGCGACCTGATGCCGGAAATGTTCAGCCAGGTCGACCTCGACCAGCAGATGCGCGTCAAATGCGCCTTCGATCCCAACCACCTGCTCAACCCCGGCAAGGTCTTCCCGCAACTGCGCCGCTGCGCCGAACTTGGGCGCATGCACATTTCCGGCGGGAAACTGCCGTTTCCGGACATTCCGAGGTTTTGAGTGGCGATGAAGTCCCAGAACAAGGGTTCCTCGCCCCCGCAAAGCGGGGGAGAGGTGGCTCGGGCGAAGCCCGAGACGGAGAGGGGGCCTGCGGCCGATGTGCCGAGCCGCCGCTCGCCCGTAAAAATCGCCCGCGCTCGCGCGCTTCGCCGGGGTGATAATCAGGCGGAGGCAATCCTATGGAGTGAGCTGAAGGCAAAACAGCTCGGCGGCTACAAATTCGTTCGGCAGATGCCGATCGGGCCGTATTTCGCGGACTTTGCTTGCCGGAGCGAGAAGCTGGTCGTTGAGCTGGATGGAAGCCAGCATGCCGGAAGCTCCTATGACAGACTACGAGATGAGTTCATGCGTGCCGAAGGGTTTTCGGTTTTGCGTTTCTGGAACGTCGATGTTCTCAAGATCCCGCGGAGCGTCTGCGAAACCATTCTTGCGGCACTGGAGGGACGACTGGCAGAAGACGTCGTCGCCACAGATTTGAGGTTTGTTTTCGCAGCCAAAGCGTCCGGGAGGTCGCGCTCTATGACTGCCCCCGCTCCGTCTCGGGCTTCGCCCGAGCCACCTCTCCCCCGCTTTGCGGGGGCGAGGAAAGGTTCGAAACCATGACCACCTTCACCCCCACCACCTCGGACGAAGTCCTGTCCACCGTCGCCTGGGCCGTGGCGCAAGAATCGCCGCTGGAAATCCTTGGCCACGGTTCCAAGCGCGGCATCGGTCGGCCGCTGCAGACCGAACACACTTTGGACCTTTCGAAGCTCTCCGGCGTGACCCTCTATGAGCCCGCCGAACTGGTGCTGTCGGCGAAGGCCGGCACGCCTTTGGCCGAGATCGAAAAGCTGCTGGCGGAAAATGGCCAGCAACTGGCCTTCGAGCCTATGGACTATGGCCCGCTGCTCGGCGGCGAACCGGGCAAGGGCACCCTCGGCGGCGTGCTCGCCGCGAACCTGTCCGGCCCGCGCCGGCTGAAGGCGGGTGCGGCGCGTGACCATATCCTCGGCATCAATGTGGTGTCCGGACGCGGCGAGGCCTTCAAGTCCGGCGGCCGCGTGGTGAAGAACGTCACCGGCTACGACATGTCGAAGCTGATGGCCAACAGTTGGGGCACGCTGGCTGTCTTCACCGACGTGACCTTCAAAGTGCTGCCGGCGGCCGAGACCGAGGTCACGCTGGCCATCCGTGGCTTGCTCGACGATGCCGCCGCCGCAGCCATGGCGCTGGCGCTCGGCTCCAGCGCGGAAGTGTCGAGCGCTGCCCATCTGCCGGAGCGCATCGCCGCGCGTGTTGCCGACGGTGCGCTCGGCAGCGACGCCGCCACACTGCTGCGCGTCGAAGGTTTCGGCCCCTCCGTCGCCTATCGCATCGGCGCGCTGAAGACGCTGCTCGGCAATGCCGGGCCGCTGGAAGAGATCGCCGGTGAGGCCTCGCAAGTGATCTGGCGCGACGTGCGCGATGTCAGGCCCTTCGCCGATGGCAGCGAGAAGCCGGTCTGGCGCGTGTCGATGACGCCGTCCCAGGGCCACCGGATGGTCCTTACGCTACGCATGCAGGCCGCCGTCAGCGCCTTCTATGACTGGCAGGGCGGGCTGGTTTGGCTGCGCATGGAAGAGGGCGATCCGCAAGCCGCGCTGCTGCGCGCCCTGTTGCGCAAACATGGCGGCGGCCACGCGACGCTGGTGCGTGCCGCTCCCGCCCATCGCGCCGCGCTGCCGGTGTTCGAGCCGCAGGCGCCGGCGCTCGCCGCGCTCAGCCGGCGCCTCAAGCAGGAATTCGACCCCAGGAACATCCTCAATCCCGGCCGCATGGCCTAGGACATTAGCGATGCAGACGAATTTCTCTCTCGCCCAGCTCGCCGATCCCCACGTCGCGGAATCGGAAAAGATCCTGCGCAAATGCGTTCATTGCGGCTTCTGCACCGCCACCTGCCCGACCTATGTGACGCTGGGCAACGAGCTCGATTCGCCGCGCGGCCGCATCTACCTGATCAAGGACATGCTGGAGAATGGCCGTCCCGCCGACAAGGAGATCGTCACCCATATCGACCGCTGCCTGTCGTGCCTGGCCTGCATGACGACATGCCCGTCGGGCGTCAACTACATGCATCTGGTCGATCATGCCCGCGCCCACATCGAGGACACTTACAGGCGACCGCTGCTGGATCGGCTGATCCGGTCGATGCTGGCCTTTGTCCTGCCTTATCCCGCGCGGTTCCGCGCCGCGCTCAGGCTGGCGAAACTGGGCAAACCGTTCATTGGCCTGTTCGAAAAGATCCCGGCGCTGAAGCCGCTGGGCGCGATGCTCAAGCTCGCTCCGGCCTCGATCCCGGCAGCCTCGCCAATGGCCAAACCCGGCGTCCACGCCGGGCGGGCGGTGAAAAAGGGCCGCGTCGCCATCCTCACCGGCTGCGCGCAATCGGTGCTCGATCCCGCCATCAACGGCACGACCATTTCGCTGCTCAATAGACTCGGCGTCGAGGTGGTGGTGCCGCCGGGCGAAGGCTGCTGCGGCGCGCTCGTCCACCACATGGGTCGGGAACAGGCCGCACTTGCTTCGGCCAGACAAAATGTCGATGCCTGGACACGCGCCATCGACCAGGGCGGGCTCGATGCCATCATCATCACCGCGTCCGGATGCGGCACGACGATCAAGGATTACGGCTTCATGCTGCGGCTCGATGCGGCCTATGCCGACAAGGCCGCGCGCGTCTCGGCCCTGGCCAGGGACATCACCGAATATCTCGCCGCTTTCGACATGCCGGAGCCGGTGCGCAAGCCGGGCACCGTCGTCGCCTATCATTCGGCCTGCTCGATGCAGCACGGCCAGAAGATCACCCGCCAGCCGAAGGAACTGCTGGCCAAAGCCGGCTTCGTCGTGCGCGAGCCGCGCGAGGGGCATCTGTGCTGTGGTTCCGCCGGCACCTACAACATCCTGCAGCCCGAGATTTCGGCCAGGCTGCGCGACCGCAAAGTGAAGAACATCGAGGCGACCGGCGCCGAAATCGTCGCCACCGGCAACATCGGCTGCATCACCCAGATTGCCTCCGCCGCAAAGCTGCCGGTAGTGCACACAATCAAGCTGCTCGACTGGGCCTATGGCGGGCCAAAGCCGGAGGGTGTTTCGGAGCAGGGGCTTGTGGCGGCAGAGTAATCTTCGCCTTCGGCGCCCCCTCATCCGGCCGCTTCGCGGCCACCTTCTCCCCGAGGGGAGAAGAGGTTGGCGGCGGCGCCAGAAAATCTCCTCTCCCCTCGGGGAGAGGTCAGCCGAGCGAAGCGGAGGCTGGGTGAGGCGGCCTTGGCGCGGCGCCCTGTCCCTACTCAGCCGCGAGCCTGTCCGCGGTTCCGTAGGTCGCCTCGTAGAGCGCCCGCTGGCGGCTGAGCGCCACCATCGTGTTGCGCAGCAGGATCGCCACCGTGATCGGGCCGACGCCGCCCGGCACCGGCGTGATCCATGAGGCTACCTCGCGCACGCTTTCGGTGTCGACATCGCCGACGATGCGGCTCGTTCCATCCGGCCCGATCTCGGAATTGATGCCGATATCGATGACGGCGGCACCTGGCTTCACCATATCGGCCTTGATCAGCCGCGGCTTGCCGACGGCGACGAACAGCGCGTCGGCACGCCGCGCATGTGCCGCGACCGAGCGCGTCATGTGGTGGCAGACCGTGACAGTTGCGCCTTCGCTCATCAGCAGGAACGCGATCGGCTTGCCGACGATTTCCGAATGGCCGACGATGACGACTTCCAGCCCCTTGAGGTCGAGGCCGGTTTCCTTCAGCAGTTCGACCGAGGCGGCGGCCGTGCAGGGCGCGAGGTCGAGCTGGTTGTAGACGATGTTGCCGATCGAAGCCGGATGCATGCCTTCGACATCCTTGAGCGGATGCACCGCCGCCTGCAGCGTCCTGACCGGGATATGCGCCGGAACCGGCCGCTGGATGATGATGCCGGTGACGCGCGGATCGGCGTTCAGGCCGTGGATCGCCGCTTCCAGTTCGCCCGATAAGATCGTTGCGGGAAAGCGTCGTTCCTCGAAATCGATGCCGGCCAGTTCCGCCTTGGCGCGCTGGTTGCGCACATAGACGTCGACCGCCGCGGTGTCGCCGACAGTGATCGAGACGAGCTTGGGCGGAAACCCCTCGGCCTTGGCGATCGCTGCATCCTCGCGCACGGCGGCGATGATGCGCTGGGCAACCGGGCCGCCCTTGAGATAGCGGCTGTCTTCGGACAGGGACATGGGGGAACTCTCTCGTCTTGGAGGCGCCGACATAGCAAAATAATGCCGGAAAGGGCAGCACGAAAGCGAACCGTCATGCCTCTTGCGCGACGTGTCGACCGGTCAGGTCTCGCGCTGCGCGGATTAGGTCAAACCAGTCGGGACGCGGTCAAAAGAGAAAGGGCAGCGCGGTTTCCCGCGCTGCCCTCCTTGACTGACCGCATCCCCATACGGCCCGTCCCCCGTTGTCCCTTCCGATCTCGAGAAGTCTTGCGCTTCCTGGCCGGGTGATTCGCAGGTTCCTTATATCACTTCGACGGTGGTCCCGACATTGACCCGTTCATAGAGGTCGACCACGTCCTCGTTGCGCATGCGGATGCAGCCCGACGACACCGCGCCACCAATGGTCCACGGCTGGTTGGTGCCATGGATGCGGTACTCGGTCGTGCCGAGATAGAGCGCGCGGGCGCCCAGCGGGTTTTCCATGCCGCCGGCCAGGTAGGTCGGCAGGTATCGGCCCTTGGCGGCCTCACGCTTGATCATCGCGGCCGGCGGGCGCCAGTCCGGCCAGACCCGCTTGTTGGTGATCTTGTGCGTGCCCGACCATTCGAAGCCCGGCTTGCCGGTGCCGACGCCATAGCGCCGCGCCTTGCCGTTCTTCTCGATCAGGAACAGGAAATTCTGCGTGGTGTCGATGACGATCGTACCCGGCTTCTGCGGGCCGTTATAGGCGACTTCCTGCGGCAGGTAGACCGGATTGATCTGCGGCCGCATGACCATGCGCCTGGCCGGCGCCTGCACGGCCGCGGTCTGCACACGGTCGGGCTGCGCATAGGCCGGGCGCTGCCGGACCGCCTGGCGGTTCTGCCGCACGATGCCTGGGGCACGGCCAAGCTGCAGCACCCAGGGTGCGGAAAGATCGGGGCTTACCATCACCGGTGGCCTGTCGGCATAGCGATCGCCGGCCGCGGAGGTCGTAACACCGGCGGCCAACATCGCCACGGCGCCAAGCAGGGAATACAGAACTGTCTTCATCGGAACGCACCTTGATCGTCTGCAACAACCGGGTGGAAACGCTTCCGGTTTTCGTGATCATTGGCGCGAAGCGGCAACCGAAACATGAATCGAAATGCGTAAAATGCGCTGCTGTCAGGAAAGCTTTTGGTGTGGTTACCGCCGGGTTCAGGAATCTGGTAAAGCCAAGGTAAAGGCGACGCAAAAACCGCGTTAACGGATGGATTTTTCGCGATGAGCAACGAAAACAGCGGTCTGCTTGCCGGTCCTGACGGCGTCCTGCGCTGCTTCTGGCACGGCAACCTGCCCGACTATCTGCATTATCATGACAATGAATGGGGCAGGCCTGTCGCCGACGACCGCAGGCTTTTCGAAAAGATCTGCCTAGAAGGCTTTCAATCGGGCCTGTCCTGGCTGACCATCCTGCGCAAGCGCGAGAATTTTCGCGAGGCCTTCGCTGGCTTCGACTTCGACAAGGTCGCCGCCTTTACTGACAAGGATGTCGAACGCCTTCTCGGCAATGCCGGCATCATCCGCCATCGCGGCAAGATCGTCTCGACCATCAACAATGCAAAACGCGCCCGCGAAATGGCCGACGAATTCGGTTCGCTGGCCGCCTGGTTCTGGAAATTCGAACCGTCCAGGGACGAGCGGCCGAAGATCGTCGATCTCGCACATCTGCGCGCCAATCCGACCACGGCGGTCTCGGTACGGATTTCCAAGGACCTGAAGAAGCGGGGCTGGAGCTTTGTCGGCCCGACCACGGTCTACGCTTTCATGCAGGCCATGGGTCTGGTCAACGACCATCTCGAGGGCTGTGTCTGCCGCAAGCAGGTCGAGAAGGACCGCAAGGCATTCAAGCGGCCGAAATAGCTCAGATCCCGTTGGCGCTGGCCAGGAAGAGCCCGGCGACGATCGCGGCCACCGTTGCCAGGGCCGGGTAGATCACCAGCAGGCCGGTCATCAACGCATCGCGCAGCGAAGCTCCCTTGCCGTCATCGATGGGCATGTCGAACGGACCCGCGACCTGACCGACCGTCGCTGGGCCAGCCACTTTGCGGGCATGGTCGTTGGCAGGCAGCAGATGCGCGGAGCCATCGCCGGCGCCGCCGTCGATGGCATGGAATCTTACAGTGTTGGTCATATCCCGAACCCCTTCAGTCCCCGCGCTTATCTGTCTGGATTGTGTCGGCACAATGCCGCGTCTATGGCGGGATTGTTTCATTCTCGGTGCGTTTTTGTTTCCAGGGGTCCCGCACATTCCGCATGCCTTGCCGGCCTTGCCGCACCAAGCCGCATCGGTTAGGACACGCGCACCCGAGACAAGTCCTGATTTACCCAGCAAAAAGACCGAGCCCATGGCCGAAAAATCGGAAAAGACGAAAGCGCGGCTGCCGCGCGGTTTTGCCGACCGCAGTGCCGAGGACATCCGCGCCGTCGAGAAGATGATGGCGACCATCCGCTCCGTCTATGAGCTCTACGGTTTCGAACCGGCCGACCAGCCGCTGATCGAATACACCGACGCGCTGGGCAAGTTCCTGCCGGACCAGGACCGGCCGAATGAAGGCGTGTTCTCCTTCCAGGACGATGACGACCAGTGGCTGTCGCTGCGCTATGATCTGACCGCGCCGACGGCGCGCTTCGTCGCTGAGAATTACGAGCGCCTGCCGAAGCCTTACCGCAGCTATCGCTCCGGCTGGGTGTTCCGCAATGAGAAGCCAGGCCCCGGCCGCTTCCGCCAGTTCATGCAGTTCGACGCCGACACGATCGGTACGCCGGGCGTCGCCGCCGACGCCGAGATGGCGATGATGATGGCCGACGTGATGGAGGCGCTTGGCATCAAGCGCGGTGACTACGTCATCCGCGTCAACAACCGCAAGGTGCTGGACGGCGTGCTGGAAGCCATCGGTCTCGGCGGTGACGAGAACGTTGGGCGCAGGCTGACGGTGCTGCGGGCGATCGACAAGCTGGACAAACTCGGACCGGAAGGCGTGAAGCTCTTGCTTGGGCCGGGCCGCTGGGATGGCGGCAAGGAAGGCGAGGGAGACTTTGCCAAGGGCGCCGGATTGAACAACGGGCAAACCGAGGCGGTTCTTCTCGCAACAGCAAGGACGATACATATCGGCCAGGATGCCATGGTCAGTTCGAATGCGACCTACCAGGAAGGTGTCGGCGAACTGGCGACGATCGAAGCCTTGGTGAGGGCCGCTGGATATGGCGAGGACCGCATCGCCATGGACCGGTCGGTCGTGCGCGGCCTCGAATACTACACCGGCCCTGTTTTCGAGGCCGAGTTGTTGGCCGAGATCCCCAATGAGGACGGCCAGATCGTGCGCTTCGGCTCGGTCGGTGGCGGCGGCCGCTATGACGGTCTGGTCTCGCGCTTCCGTGGCGAACCCGTGCCCGCGACCGGGTTTTCCATCGGCGTCAGCAGGCTGATGACCGCGCTGAAGAACCTCGGCAAGCTCGACAGCGCCGATGTCATCGCGCCCGTCGTCGTGCTGGTGATGGACAAGGACACCGAAAGCCTCGGCCGCTACCAGAAGATGGTGGCGGAGCTGCGCGCCGCCGGCATCCGCTCCGAAATGTATCTCGGCGGCGCCGGCATGAAGGCGCAGCTGAAATATGCTGACCGCCGCGGCAGCCCGGTCGCCATCATCCAGGGCGGTGACGAGCGCGCCATGGGCGAGCTGCAGATCAAGGATCTGATCGAAGGCGCGCGCATGTCGGCGGAAATATCCGACAACGCCGAATGGCGCGCCGCGCGGCCGGCGCAGGTGACCGTGGCGGAGGGCGAGCTGGTCGCCGAGGTGAAGAAGATCCTGGCGGCGCAGGCCGAGGAGAGGGCGAAGTGACGAGCGCAGCCGCCTCTTGTCCTTCTCCCCTTGTGGGAGAAGGTGGCCTCGCGAAGCGAGGTCGGATGAGGGGTGTTCCAGAAAACAACAACGCCTCATTCCGTCCAACACCCCTCATCCGTCTTGGCGCTGCGCGCCAATCCACCTTCTCCCACAAGGGGAGAAGGAGAGGCGGCGCTTCATGACCTCCCGCTTCCCCGCCATCTCAACCGACATCGCCAACCTCTTCGCCGCGCGCGACACGCATGCGGTGGAGGTCGCCATCCTGCAGCCAGCCGACCCGTTCCTCGACATGGCCGGCGAGGATTTGCGCCGTCGCATCTTCCTCACCGAAAGCGAGACCGGGCAGGCGCTGTGCCTGCGGCCGGAATTCACCATTCCCGTCTGTCTCGACCACATCAGGTCGCAGGCCGGCACGCCGCGCCGCTATTCCTATCTGGGCGAAGTGTTTCGCCAGCGCCGCGAGGGCGGCAACGAGTTCTTCCAGGCCGGCATCGAGGATCTCGGCGACCGTGACACCGCGCAAGCCGATGCGCGCTCGGTGGCAGACGCCTATGCATTGCTCTCGCTGGTGCTGCCCGGCCAGGAACTGGTGGTCACGCTCGGTGACCAGACCATTTTCGAGGCGGTGCTCGCAGCCCTCGGCCTGCCGCGCGGATGGCGCATGCGGCTTGCCCGCGCCTTCGGCTCGGCACCGATGCTGGAGGCGGCCCTCGCCGATCTCGCAAACCCGCCGCGCAACGGCCAGCTCTCCGGTCCGGTCGCTGCCCTTGTTCTCGATGGCGACCTGGACGGCTTGTCGGCGCACATCGCCGGCGGCATGGAGGAAGCCGGCCTTTCGGCGTCGGCCGGGCGCGCGCCGTCCGACATTGCGCGGCGGCTGATCGAGAAGGCCGAACTGCGCAGCGTGCGGCTGTCGAACGAGGCCTTCGCGGCATTGAAGGGATTTCTGGCGATCGATGTGCCGCTTGACGGCGCGTCCCGGGCGCTGGAGATCTTCGCCGATGGCGCCGGTCTTTCGCTTGATGCCGCGCTGGAGAAATTTGCGGCTCGCGCCAAGGCGATCGAGGCGCATGGCCTGCCGGCGGAGAAAATCCGCTACGACGCCGCCTTCGGCCGTCCGCTCGATTATTACACGGGTCTCGTCTTCGAGATCGCGGTGCAGGGTGGCGACCGGCCGTTGGCCGGCGGCGGCCGCTATGACCGGCTGCTGACCCTGCTCGGCGCCAGGGCGCCGATCCCCGGCGTCGGCTTTTCCGTCTGGCTCGACCGCATCGAGGCGTTGCGGGAGACGGCGCCATGATCACGCTGGCGATCCCCTCGAAAGGCCGACTGAAGGAGCAGGCGCTGGAGGTGCTGGCCAAGGCCGGCCTCGCCGTCAGCCTGCCGGGTAACGAGCGAAGATACCAGGCCCGAGTCGAAGGACTGGACACTGTCGAGGTGGCGTTCCTGTCGGCTTCCGAAATTGCCGGCGAGATCGGCCAGGGCACGGTCGATCTCGGCATCACCGGCGAGGACCTGCTGCGCGAAAGCCGCGCCGATTGGGAGAGCCGCGCCGAAATCGTTGCCCGTCTCGGCTTCGGCCATGCCGACGTCGTGGTCGCGGTGCCCGACATCTGGCTCGATGTCGACACCATGGCCGATCTCGACGACGTCGCTGCCGATTTCCGCCAGCGTCATGGCAGGCGTCTGCGCATCGCCACCAAATACTGGCGGCTGACCCAGCAATTCTTCTCGCAGAAGCACGGCATCCAGGTCTATCGCATCGTCGAGAGCTTGGGCGCCACCGAAGGCGCGCCGGCGGCGGGGCTGGCCGATGTCATCGTCGACATCACCACCTCGGGCGCCACGCTCCGCGCCAATCATCTCAAGGTCTTGGGCGACGGCGTTGTGCTGAAATCGCAGGCTTGCCTCGTGGCGTCGAAGAAGACGCGTGCGACGGATGACGAGGCTCTGTTGCGCGACATCGCCAAGAAAATGGCTGCGGTAGCAGCGTAGGTCACCTTTCAGCATCCGGACAATCGTTTTGGGTTTGCGCCAGCTTGATGATTGATAGCATCCAGCACGAAATGAAACTGTCATTTCTCTGAGGCGATTGCCCCTGCCTCCCACCACCATCGACGGATTTCCACCACCCCGCCGGGCTGATAGACTCGCGGGCCTGGGAGGAAAACAGCCATGCCGGTCAATCTCGACGAGCTGAAGAACGCCACCAACCTGCGCGGCCCTGGAGCGCGCGCTGGCGGCGCCTTCCTGGCACCCGTCGACGGCAAGGCGCATGTCTCCGGCGAGCGCGCCATGCCGCTGCTGGACAAGACGATACCCGCGCTGTTTTCCGACACTGCCAGCAAATACGCCACGCAGGATGCCGCCGTCTTCGTCGGCCAGGACAAGCGCTTCACCTGGAGCGAGCTGTCGGACACCGTGGATGCGCTGGCCGCCGGCTTCCTGGCGCTGGGCCTGGAGAAGGGCGATCGCGTCGGCATCTGGTCGCCCAACCGCTGGGAATGGCTGGTGACGCAGTTCGCCACCGCCCGCGTCGGTCTGGTCCTGGTCAACATCAACCCGGCCTATCGGCTGACCGAGCTCGACTATGCCTTGAACAAGGTCGGCTGCAAGGCGCTGGTCACGGCGGCCAGCTTCAAGACCTCGGATTATCTCGGCATGATCGCGACGCTGGCGCCGGAGATCGCCACGGCGACACCGGGCAAGCTCAAGGCCAGGCAGTTGCCCACGCTGAGGATCGTCATCCGCATGGGCGAGGAGAACTCGCCCGGCATGTTCAATTTCGGCGACGTTCTGGCCATGGCAGGCCGCGACGAGCATGACAGCCTCGATCGTATCTCCGAGGGGCTGAGGCCCGGTGACGCGATCAACATCCAGTTCACCTCCGGCACGACCGGCGCACCCAAGGGGGCGACGCTGACCCACGCCAACATCGTCAACAACGGCAATTTCGTCACCTCGGCGATCAAGCTGAGCGTCGACGACCGGCTCTGCATTCCGGTGCCGCTCTACCACTGCTTCGGCATGTCGATGGGCACGATGGGCTGCGTGTCTAAAGGCGCCACCATGGTTTTCCCGGGCGAGGGGTTCGATCCCGGCGCCACGCTCAACGCCGTGGCTTGGGAGCGCTGCACCGGCCTCTATGGCGTGCCAACCATGTTCGTCGGCATGCTCGACCATCCGGATTTCCAGTCCTTCGATCTGTCCAGCCTGCGCACCGGCATCATGGCCGGCTCGCCATGCCCGATCGAGGTGATGAAGAAGGTGGTGTCGCTGATGCACATGTCGGAGGTGACAATCGCCTACGGCATGACCGAGACCAGCCCGGTCTCGTTCCAGAGCGGCGTCGACGACCCCCTGGAAAAGCGCGTCTCGACCGTCGGCCGCGTCCACCCGCATGTCGAGGTCAAGGCGGTCGACGCCGACGGCGCCACCGTCGCGGTCGGCACGCCGGGCGAGCTTTGCACGCGCGGCTATTCCGTGATGAAGGGCTATTGGGACGACTTGGACAAGACCCGCGAGGCGATCGACAGCGACGGCTGGATGCACACCGGCGACCTCGCAATCATCGACGCCGAGGGCTATTGCAACATTGTCGGGCGCGTCAAGGACATGGTCATCCGCGGCGGCGAGAACGTCTACCCGCGCGAGGTCGAGGAATTCCTCTATCGCCATCCCAAGGTCAGGGAGGTGCAGGTGTTCGGCATTCCGGATGCCAAATATGGCGAGGAGCTGTGCGCCTGGATCGTGCTGAAGCCGGGCCAGATCGCCACCGAGCAGGAGATCAAGGCCTTCTGTGCCGGCCAGATCGCCCACTACAAGATCCCCCGCCACATCCGCTTCCGCACCGAACTGCCGATGACGGTGACCGGCAAGCCGCAGAAGTTCCTGATGCGCGAGGCGATGGTGGAGGAACTGGGACTGGTGGCGCAGAGGACGGCGTGATCCGTGGCCGGGCCGCGCAATCTTCACCCGCCAATGAAAAAGCGCGAGCCACGGCTCGCGCTTTCTTCATCTCCGGCCTTCCAGATCTCAGTCTTTCTCGAACACCCGCGCCTTGGCCACCACGCCGGCAATGGCGCCGCCGATCAGTGGCGCGACGATGAAGAGCCAGAGCTGGCTGATCGCGGCACTGCCGGAAAACAGCGCCGGGCCGATCGAGCGGGCCGGATTGAGCGATGTTCCGGTCACCGGGATGATGGCGAAATGCAACCCTGCCAGGGTGAGGCCGATGACCAGACCGGCAAACGCCGTCGAGTGCTTCTCAGCGGTGACGCCGAGGATCACGGTGACGAAGGTGAAGGTGCCGATCAGCTCCCACAGGAACGCCGAGCTGACGCCCCATTTCGTCACGTCCCAGCCATTGGCGCCGAAGTTGGTGATTGGGTCGCTGGCCTTCCCGGAGACGATGATCCACAGCGCCAGCGAGGCGAGGATGGCGCCGATGATCTGCGCGATCCAGTAGGGGATGACATCCTTGGCCTTCAGCCGGCCGGCAAGGAAGACACCCAGCGTCACCGCCGGATTGAGATGCGCGCCCGAAATGGGACCGATCGCATAGGCGGCTGCGATGAGGCCGATGCCGAACGCCAGACCGATGCCTTCCTGGCCGAGCGGCAGCGCGCCGCCGAAGCCGCCTGTCACCACAGAAGCCGTCCCGATGAACACCAACAGGAATGTGCCTAGAACTTCCGCCAGATAAGTCTTCATTGCCCTCTTGCCCTCTCTTCGTATCGATCCGCCGGCTCGTGTTTGGCGCCCCGAATCATGGCCGAAAGAGTATTCGCAACCGCAAATGTTGGAAAGCGGAGCCCTTGTGCCGGCTGGCCCGCTTGTGCGCGCCGGTTGCGCGCTCTAGAGCAGGGCCGGAATAGTTTTCTACGTGACGGAACAACACCATGCGACTGGGCGGAAGGCTGGCTGCGGCCATCGAAGTGCTGGAGGACATCGGCCGGCGCCACCGGCCGGTCGCCGATGCGCTGAAGGACTGGGGTCTGTCGCATCGCTTCGCCGGCGGCGGCGACCGCGCCGCGATCGGCAACATCGTCTATGACGCGTTGCGCCACAAGCGGTCCGCCGGATGGCTGCTCGGAGAGGACACGCCGCGCGCCATCGGCTTCGGCGCGCTGCTGCTCGAATGGGGCCAGACGGCCCAATCGCTCAATGGCGCGCTCGAGGGCGACAAGTTCGCGCCGCCGCTGTTGACCGAAGGCGAGCTCCAGGCGATCGCCGGGCGCCGGCTTGCCGATGCGCCGGACGCGGTGCGGGCGGATGTGCCCGACTGGTGCGCGCCGCTTCTCGAGCAGGCCTTCGGCGCCGCCTGGGTCGCCGAGGGGGCCGCATTGGCGACACGCCCGCCGCTGGACCTGAGGGTCAACACGCTGCAGGCCAATCGCGATAAGGTGCTGGCGGAACTGTCGGGAACCGGCGCCAAACCCGCCGCCCTCGCGCCGAACGGCATCCGCATCCCGCCGATCGACGGCGATGGCCGGCACCCGAACGTGCAGGCCGAGCCGGCCTTCCAGAAGGGCTGGTTCGAGGTTCAGGACGAGGGCTCGCAGATCGCGGCGGCGCTCGCCGGGGCCGAAGCCGGCATGCAGGTGCTGGACTTCTGTGCCGGTGCCGGCGGCAAGACGCTGGCGCTGTCGGCGGCGATGGGCAATACGGGCCAGGTCTTTGCCCACGATGCGGAAAAAGCGCGGCTGGCGCCGATCTTCGATCGCATCCGCCGCTCGGAGAACCGCAATGTGCAGGTCGTCGCCCGGCCGGCAGAGCTTGCCCCGCTTGCCAACCACATGGACATCGTGCTGGTCGATGCGCCTTGCACCGGCAGTGGCACATGGCGGCGCCGGCCCGATGCGAAATGGCGGCTGACGCAACGCCAGCTCGACGCTCGCAAGGGCGAGCAGTCGGCCATCCTCGATGCGGCCAGCGCTTACGTCAAACCGGGCGGTCTGCTGGTCTACATCACCTGCTCGGTGTTCCACGAGGAGAATGGCGAGCAGGTCGCGGCGTTCCGGGACCGAAATGGAGGTTTCACGCCGGTCGATCACCGCCAGCTCTGGGACAGCCGTTTTCCAGGCCATGAGGCCGCGGCGCGCATTGGCGCGGCGGGGGATATCTCGCTGTCGCCGGCGTTGAGCGGCACCGACGGGTTTTATATCTGCGCCATGCGCCGTGTGGACTGACGCCGCCGTTGACGTGCGGCGCTAGCGCCCCAGTTTCGAATACGCGGCGTCCGGCCGCCAATCACGGGGAACATTTTGCATAGATATCTGTCGCTCCTGCTTTTTTTCATCCTCGTCATGGGCGGAGGCCTGCTGATCGGTTACGCGACGCTGCCGGGCGCCTGGTATGCATCGCTAGCCAAGCCGCCCTTCAATCCACCCAACTGGGTTTTCGGCCCCGCCTGGACATTGCTTTATGTGCTGGTCGCCGTGGCCGGCTGGCGGACGTGGCTGCGGGAACCGACAGGCACCTCGATGAAGATCTGGGGCGTCCAGCTTGTCTTGAACTTCCTCTGGTCGCCGACCTTCTTCGGAGCGAGAATGATCGGACCCGCCCTGGTGGTCGTCGTGCTGCTTCTCGCCAGCATCGTCGTGTTCATAGTCCATGTGTGGAACCGCGACCGGCTTTCCGGATGGCTGTTCGTGCCCTATGCGGCCTGGGTTACCTTCGCCACGCTGCTCAACGCTTCACTCTTGTTGTTGAACTAGGGTGAGCGACATCGTCTTGTTGCAGTGCAGCAAAAGCGTTTGCCTGCCGCCCGTGCCTCTGCGATAAGCTTGTCCGCCTAAAGGAAGCAATGGCCATGGCAGCAGCGAAGATCGTTCCCGCCCGGGACTATGAAGACCGCGTCAGGACCTCCTTCGCGCGCCAGCAGGCGATGGCCACGATCGGCGCCGAACTGACGCTGGTGACGCCTGGGATCATCGAGATCGAGATGCCCTATTCCGCGGCGCTGACCCAGCAGCATGGCTTCCTGCATGCCGGCGTCATCTCGATGGCGCTCGACTCGGCCTGCGGCTACGCCGCCTTCTCGCTGATGCCGGAAAATTCCGGTGTGCTGACCATTGAGTTCAAGGTCAACCTGCTGGCGCCGGGCAGGGGCGAGCGTTTCCTGTTCCGCGGTTCGGTGACCAAGCCCGGCCGCACCATCATCGTCGCCGACGGCCAGGCCTATGCCTTCGCCGCCGATGGCGAGGCCAAGCTCATAGCCACCATGACCGGAACGATGATGGCCGTAATGGGCCGCGACGGGATCGAGGGGTGAGAGCCCGATTCGCCAAAGGCGAATTGAAAGGTCCAGTGGACCTTTCAAAGGGCTCGAACCGGGGAGCTGCCGCAGGCAGCGGGCCCCCGGCTGCGCCGGTATCAACGGTGCCGGTATCAACAATCTAGTCTAAGCGGGGAGCAGCTAGTCATGGCAGGCAAGGTGTCGCGAATAGGCGGCAAGGATGTCCTCTTCGTCATGGCGGCGCAGGCCGAATATGGCCCGCACTTGCAGCGGCTGTTCACGCCCTTGATGACAGGCGTCGGCCCGGTCGAAGCCGGTGTTCGGCTGGGCGCCGAACTGTCCTGGCTGAAATCCGAGAAGGCCTTGCCGGACCTCGTCGTCTCGCTCGGCTCGGCCGGCAGCCGCACGCTGGAGCAGACGGAAATCTACCAGGCCGTCTCAGTGAGTTACCGCGACATCGACGCTTCGCCGCTCGGCTTCGAAAAAGGCGCGACGCCGTTTCTCGATCTGCCGGTGACGGTGCCGCTGCCGTTCAGGATAAACGGCATGAGGGAGGCGACGCTGTCGAGTGGCGGCGCGATCATCACCGGTGCCGCCTATGACGCGATCGCCGCCGACATGGTCGACATGGAAACCTTTGCCTGCCTGCGCGCCTGCCATCTGTTCGACATCCCCCTGGTCGGTCTGCGCGGCATTTCTGATGGCGCGGCGGATCTCAGGCATGTCGGCGACTGGACCGAATATCTGCATGTCATCGACGAGAAGCTGGCGGACGCCGTCCTGCGGCTCGAACAGGCGATCGCGTCGGGGCTGCTACGGTCGGATTCGGCCCATGAAGAACCAAGGCCGGTCTGAGCCGCAACCCATTGCGCCGACTCATTTCTTTCTCTAAACGCTCGCCATGAAAACAGCCAATCATCCCGATACCGTCCTGATCGTCGATTTCGGCAGCCAGTTCACGCAGCTTATCGCCCGACGCATCCGCGAGGCGGGGGTGTTTTCCGAGATCGTGCCGTTCCAGTCGGCCGAAGCCGCGTTCAAACGCATCAATCCGAAAGCCGTGATCCTGTCGGGCGGTCCGGCCTCGACGTCGGACATAGGCAGCCCGCGCGCGCCCCAGATTGTTTTCGACGCCGGCGTGCCGGTGCTCGGCATCTGCTACGGCCAGATGGCCATGTGCGTGCAGATGGGGGGCATCGCCGAAAGCTCCAACCATCGCGAATTCGGCCGCGCCTTCGTCGAGATCCAGAAGGACAATCCGCTGTTCGAAGGGCTGTGGGCGACGGGCCAGCGGC
The DNA here is from genome assembly GCF_041661565.1 of Mesorhizobium sp. Lineage (GTDB taxonomy): Bacteria > Pseudomonadota > Alphaproteobacteria > Rhizobiales > Rhizobiaceae > Mesorhizobium. Next base: position 24,081 of record NZ_JBAZUD010000017.1, on the reverse strand, counting down.
ACCAGGTGTGGATGAGCCATGGTGACCGCGTCATCGCCTTGCCGCCGGGCTTCGAGGTGTTCGGCAAGTCGGAAAGCTCGCCCTTCGCCATTTTCGGCAATGTCGAACGCCGGATGTACGGCATCATGTTCCACCCCGAGGTCGTGCACACGCCCGACGGCGCCAGGCTGCTGAGGAATTTCGTCCACAACATCGCCGGCATCGAGGGCGACTGGACGATGCGCGCCTACCGCGAGCACGCGGTCGAGGCCATCCGCAAGCAGGTCGGCAAGGGCAAGGTCATCTGCGCGCTGTCGGGCGGGGTCGACTCGTCGGTCGCCGCGCTGCTGATCCATGAGGCGGTCGGCGACCAGCTCACCTGCATCCTTGTCGACCACGGCCTGATGCGTAAGGACGAGGCATCGGGCGTGGTGGCGATGTTCCGCGAGCACTACAATCTGCCTCTCATCCTGGTCAACGCTTCTGACCGTTTCATCGGCGCCCTGGAGGGTGAATCCGACCCCGAGAAAAAGCGCAAGACCATCGGCCGTCTGTTCATCGAGGTGTTCGAGGAGGAAGCGAAAAAACTTGGCGGCGCAGAATTCCTGGCGCAAGGCACGCTCTATCCCGACGTCATCGAGAGTGTCTCCTTCACCGGCGGCCCGTCGGTGACCATCAAGTCGCATCACAATGTCGGCGGCCTGCCTGAGCGCATGAACATGCAACTCGTCGAGCCGCTGCGCGAACTGTTCAAGGACGAGGTGAGGGCGCTCGGCAAGGAACTCGGCCTGCCCGAGAGCTTCATCGGCCGCCATCCGTTTCCCGGCCCCGGCCTTGCCATCCGCTGCCCGGGCGGCATCACCCGCGAGAAGCTCGAGATCCTGCGCGAGGCCGACGCCATCTATCTCGACGAGATCCGCAAGGCGGGTCTCTACGACGCCATCTGGCAGGCCTTCGCCGTGCTGTTGCCGGTGCAGACCGTCGGCGTGATGGGCGACGGCCGCACCTACGAGTTCGTCTGCGCGCTACGCGCCGTCACTTCGGTCGACGGCATGACGGCGGATTTCTACCACTACGACATGGCCTTCCTCGGCGCCGCCGCCACGCGCATCATCAACGAGGTCCGCGGCATCAACCGCGTTGTCTACGACGTCACCTCGAAGCCGCCTGGCACAATCGAGTGGGAATGAGTCAGGCCCACTCAGACGCCGCCGAAGATACGCCAATCTGCGACGTGAGATACTGAAAACAAAGATAAATCCTTTCATTAACGACCAGCGACAATCGGCACGCAAAGATTGGCTTTGACGGACCGCCTGACGGACCTTCCGCATATTGCCCACCCGAATTTTTCTGAGTACCGAACATGAAGTGCAACGCGGCCACATGATGCAGGAATGGTCGGATATCGTCGATGCGAGGGTCGGTGGCAAGAAACATGTGCCGACACTGGCCTTAGCCGTTTTTGGAAGAGCTACGGCGCACGTTCAACTGCGGCTCAAGAAGTATGTGCTTCGCGGTGGTGCGCCCGTCGAGTCGTTCTATCAGCATGCGGGCAGCGTTCTCGCCAAGCCCCTCGGCAAACACATCGACGCTGGTCAGGGAGTTCTGCTCCAGCCGACAAAACGCGGTGTTGTCAATACCGATGATCGCCACGTCATGCGGCACGTCAATTCCAACGCGCTTCGCCTCGCTGAGCGCCTCCAGAGCGGCGGCATCGTTCCAGCACAGTAACGCCTCGGGCCGGTCCCGGCGACTGAGAACTCGCGCCGTAAGGGCTCCGACGTCAACCGCGCTTTCCTCCGAATGCATCACCTCGATCAGGTCTTGCAAGCCATGCCCACGCATGGCCATGGCATATCCCCGTTCACGCAGATGTGGAACCGCGCCTACCCTGTCCGGCCAGTTGACGCTGATCATCGAAATCTTCCTCAATCCCATGGAATGCAGGTGGTCGACAGCGAGCTGGGCGGCCTTCTCATCATCTACATTGACCGTGTCGAAATCCTCGGAACCGGCCTCGTGATAGGCGACGAACACCGTGGGCACCAAGCGCGCGGTCGCATGCAGAATATCGCTCGTCACTCTTGGCGCGATCCATATCAGCCCGTCCATCTGGCGGTCCAACATGGCCTCCACGAGCGAAGACTCGGTCTCGTGAGAAGACTGGCTGACACCGAGAAGCGGTTGATAAGGCGTTCCCTCAAGCTTTCGGCCTATGCCTGACAATATATCGGCAAAGAACGGATTGTGAATTTCCGATGCAAGAACGCCCCAGGTGAAGGTGCGGCCTCGCATCGCGCGGGCCGCTGTTTGTGGACGGTAGTCCAGACGCTTTATCGACGCCACGACACGGGCGCGCAGTTCGGGGCTTACGCCATAAGCGTTGCATAGAACTTTCGAAACGGCCGACCGGGAAACGCCAGCGTCTTCTGCGACCGTGCGAATGGTTGGCCGACCGGTTCTTTCAATAGCCATGACAAAATCCCTGCAGGAGCAACCCGACAAAGCACACAAATCTGTTGCAGGGTCACAAAAGTTCAGCTACGTGTGGATCGATCCACGTAGATCGTTCTACGCGATCGTTGACGCTTCCTATCACAGATGGTTCGGATTTGAATAGGAGAACGAGCGGGTGACATTTTCGTCGGCTAGCACGCCCGCCTTGCTGGAAGCCAAAGGTCTTAGCAAGGCTTACGGCCGGGTGACAGTCCTCGACGATGTGAACGTCGCGTTCCGGGCCGGCGAGATTCACGCCTTGCTCGGCGAGAACGGCGCGGGAAAGAGCACGCTCGTTAAAATCCTTGCCGGGGTGACCGCCCCCACAGCCGGAGAAGTGGCCGGACCGGCACACGCGAACCGCGATGTGGCCATGGTGTTCCAGGAACTGTCAGTGATCCGGCAGCTTTCAGTCCTCGACAATCTGGTGTTGGCGGACCGTTCCAAGGGCGTTTTTGTTCCCTACAGGCGGCTTGGCCGGCGCGCCCGCGAAGTGCTCGCTTTGGCGGGGTTGCAATCCGTTTCGCTGGATCGGCCCGTTGAGACGCTGTCGCTTGCCGAACAACAGCTCCTCGAGATCGCGCGCGGTCTCATGCGCGATGCCAAAGTGCTCATCCTCGATGAGCCGACGGCTACGCTTTCCGATGTCGAAATCCAACGGGTGCACGCGGCGGCGCGGCGCCTGGCGGAGACGGGTCACGCGGTGCTGTACATCACCCATCGGTTGGGAGAGGTGTTCCAGCTCGCCCATCATGTCACCATCATGCGATCGGGTAAGCTTGTCGCGACTGGGCCCACCCGGATGTTCGAGATGCACGACATCATCTCCCACATGCTCGGGCACGCCGCGCACGATCCGCTCGATGTCGCTGAGAGCGAAGACAGCCTGCTGGAGGCTCCGACGCTTGAGGTAAGCGCATTGTCGCTTGCCCCCAGGTTCGACGACGTTTCCTTCTCCGGTCGCTGCGGCCGCATCCTCGCGCTGTTTGGCCAGGTTGGATCCGGGGCGGACGACGTGGTTCGGGCGTTGGCTGGCCTGCTGCCACCAGCCAACGGCAACGCCATGCTTCACGGCACACGTTTACCGTTGCATTCGAACGCCGGAACCAAGCGCTGCGGCGTGGCCTACGTACCAGCGGACCGCGCCACCGAGGGCGTTTTCCTGAATGCGAGCGTCACCGACAACATCTCTTCGAGCGCGCTGAAACGGGTAAGCGGCTGGTCGGTACTGCAACGCCGGAAAGAACTAGCGCTGGCTCGCAGCGAGGCCTCGAAAGTGCGTTTTGCACAGGCACGGATTGGCGAGAACGTTCAGGCTTTCAGCGGCGGCAATCAACAGAAGGTGGCCTTGGCACGCGCGCTCGCCTGTGTGCCCAAGCTCCTGCTCATGAGCGAGCCGACCCGCGGCGTCGATGTCGGCGCGCGACCCGACATCTACCATAGCGTCCGGCAGATGGCCCGAGAGGGCATGACGGTTGTCGTGTCGACAAGCGACCTCCTGGAAATACGTGAACTGGCAGATGAGGTCATGACGATGTACCGCGGACGCGTGGTGGGGAGGCACAACGTCAGAACAACGAAAGACCCAGAACTGCTCGAAGAGATTTTGCGTGGGGCGGCCGCATGAGCACGATCTCGGAGCATGTCATGAAACTGGGCGCTCCAAGACTGACGCAGCCTTCGGGCGCAACACTTGTAGCGGTAGCAACGGTCGTCGTTGCCGTTGTTGCCGGCTTCACCCTCGATGGCTTCGCCACAGCGTCCAACTTCCGCGGGCTGAGCCTGTCGCTTTCATTGATCGGCATCGTCGCGGTCGGGCTGAGCTTTATCACCATCTGCGGTCAGGTGTTTTCGCTTTCGATCAGCACGCTGGCAGCGCTGAGCACGATCTGTTTTGCCAGTTTCCTGCATCTCGGCGCCATTGAAGCGATGCTGGTCACGATCGTCATGGCGACATGTCTCGGCGCTGTTCAGGGCTTCATCGTCGGACATTTCGAAAGCGACCCGATCATCGTTACGATCGCCGCCAATGCAGTGATGGTCGGCGCCGGACAGTTGCTTACCGATGGTCAAACCATCATGGGCATAGGCGACACCTCGATTTTCAATGCAACCATCTTCAATTTCCTGCCGGTCGAAGCGGCTATATTCCTCGTTGTGACGCTGTGCCTGCATGTGGCGCTTCGTTACACCGTTCCCGGTCGTCAGATGACCCTGCTTGGCCTGAATGATCGGGCGGCACGCATATCCGCCATTCCCAGGACCTGGCTCATCGTCTCGGCCTTTGCGATTTGCGGTGCCACGACAGGAATTGCCGGAGCGTTGCTGTCCGCCCAGTCGAGTTCCGGCCAGTTGCAACTCGGCGCAGGCTTCGGGACCGGCGCGATCGTTGCGGTAGTCGTCGGCGGCGTCGCGGTCACCGGCGGCATCGGGACGCCGATCGGCGCCGCGGTCGGCGCGATCTTCGTTGGTCTGCTCGTGAACGTCGCCTCTCTCGCCGGCTTCGACTATTCGCTGCAAAGGGTCACGGAAGGCGTTCTCGTTCTCGCCGTCGTGGTGCTTGCCGGCGTCTATTCGCGTGAAAGCCGCCAGCGCCGATGACCATGCTCTCCCGCCAACTCCAAATCATATCCCGCCAGAGCTACTGGGCGGCCAGAACCCTGCTTGCTTGGGGTCTCGCGCTCGCAGCCTTCGTGGGATTTTCCGTTTCGGTGCCGCATTTCGCCAGCTTCGGGAACATGTACTCCCTCATCCAGATCTTCGCGGCTCTCGCATTGATCGCGACCGGGCTCGGGGTCGTCATGCTGGCGGGCGAATTCGATCTATCGATCGTTGGCAGTTTCCCGTTGGCCGGACTGATCGTTATCCGTTACGCCGATGGTCTCGGGTTGCCGGGCAGCCTCCTCCTTGCTTTGCTAACAGGAATTACCTTCGGACTTATCAATGGCTGGGCGGTCGGCCGCCTTCGTATCCCATCGATTGCCGTCACCGTCGCCACGATGATGCTGTGCACGGGTCTGGGATATCTGGTCTCCGACAACAACTTCGTGTCCATGACCGACTACACGGTCAGCCTCCAACTGACACAACCGATCCTCAAGATTTTCTCGCTTCAGAGCCTCATCGCATTGGCGCTGATCGCGGTCATCATCGGGGCGGTCAAACTTACCCGCTGGGGGCGTTTTCTCTACGCGACAGGCGGCGACAACAAGAAGGCGCGCGCCTCGGGGTTGCCCGTCACGGGCACCGTGATGATAGCGTTCGCTGTTTGCGCCGGCTGTACTGCACTCGCCGGAGCCCTGCAGGGCATATCGCTGGCTTCCAGCACGCCCGGAAGCGACTTCGACAATCTGCTGGGGGCCGCGACCGCGGTGCTCGTCGGCGGCATAGCGCTCAGCGGCGGGCGTGGCTCCCTGGTAGGCGTCATCGGCGGCTCCTTCCTGCTGTCCGTGGTTGCCAGCGGGCTTGGGTTGGGTGGCATGTCGGCATCGACGATCGAACTCGTCAACGGGGCCATTCTCATCGGTGTGCTTGCTTGCGACAAGCCGCTTGCACGCCTGGTCCGCCGGCGCGCGGAAGCCTTGGTGGCGAGTGATCCAACACCGCCATCCGGACCGCCGTCAGGCTTCAAGGTTCAGATTGAGAGCGCCAGGCCCTGAGCACAGCCGCGCTCGCGGAACGACAGAAGTTCAACCAAGCAAAAAAAGGGGAATAAAGATGAAAATTTTAAAATCCGTCGCAGCATTGATCATGATGGCGATATCGCTTGTTGCGTTCGCAAGCGCCCGACCTGCCGCCGCGCAGGAAACACTCTCCGGCAAGACCGTCTACATTTTGACTTTGACCGCGAGCTGCGACACCTGCGCGACCTTTGCGAACGTCGCCACCGACGCGATCAAGAAGGAAGGAGCGAATGTCATCACGGAATATGTCAATTTCGGCCAAGCCGCGCAGCAGACGCAGCAGTTTAACCGAGCGCTGAGCACCAATCCCTCGGCCATCCTCATCTGGCCGACCGACCAGACATCCCTGCTGCCGGCTCTTGCACGCGCCAAGCAGACCAATCCAAATGTTCCCATCGTCATCGCCATCTACCCGCCAGGCACGAAGGATGACACGCTTTACACGGCGTTCTTCGGTGCCGACGAGGAAAAGAGCGGCGCGGCTCAGGCCGAATCCATGGTCGCCGGTTTGGCGGCTCTCGGCAAAAAGCCAGAGGGCCCGGTAATCCAGATCACCGGCGCGCTGGGCGGCTATACGACCACTGCGCGCCAGCGCGGCTTCGAGGAGGCGCTCGCGAAAGTCGCGCCCGGTCTGAAGATTGTGGAAACCCAGACCGCGAACTGGGATTTGAGTCAGGCTCAGGCCGTCGCCACCACGATGTTCTCCAAATATGCGAGCGAGAAAATCATCGGTGTCTACGCGCATTCGGACCTGATGCTGCAGGGAGCGATCCTGGCTGCCGATCGCGCCGGTCTCACGGCCGGAAAGGACTTTACCGCTGTCGGCTTCGACTGCGACCCGATCGGCTACGCCAACATCAACGAAGGCAAAGAGTACGCGACCATTCTCTGGAACCCTGTGGCGTTTGGCCAGAAGGGCGCCGAACTCGCGATAGCGCTCGCTCAAGGCAAGACCGTGCCGAAGAGCACGATCATGGATGCGCCCAAGATCACGCGTGACAATACTAAGACGTGCGTCGGCGCCACCGTGAAGAAGTAAATGCCGGGAAGGCGCCGGCCGTCATCCGATTGCCGGCGTCCATCCCCCTTAAAGTGCAAACTACGCTGATGGTTCACATGGACACGATCACTGACCCGTCGAAATATCGTGACCGCACTCGGGACTGGTTCGACTTTTTCCACTCTCGGCGCAGGCAGATCATCGCCCAGATGATAACGCCCGAGGTCATCGAGGAGCACAAGCGCGACCCGCGCGGCACCGGCGGTGCTCACAGCCGCGAATTGGGCGAGGTTCTCCGATACATCCGCAACATTCCGTCAGATGGGAAAACCTTCATCTACGCCATGAAGCCTTTCCATGAATACCGGCTGGCGCGTATGGCCGGCGCCGGCGGCACGACCCAGCTCATAGGCAACGAGATTTTCAAGACAGAAGGCGACGCGGCCCACGCAGTGTTCATGTCACGGCTGGCTGAACTCGGCTTGTGGAATTCGCCGATCAGCGAAAGCGGCCTCTCGTGAGCCGGCTTCCCCTGCGTGGCTATTCAGACCGTCCAAACGTCGCCCTTGGAGACAACATAGATTTCTTCATCCACGACGAGTTTGGACGTGATGCCACCGTCCAATTGGTCGAACTCATTCACGGTGATCCAAATCCCGAAGGTCCTGGATTTCATTCGAGGGAGATCGTTGCGGACATCAACGGGACCTATCCGTGCAAGCCGCAATTCACCCAACTCGGCGGTTTTGTCGAGGTGCCTGATCCGGGTGGCCGGCTCGCAGGTGGCGGCGGATTCACGCTCCATCTGTACCTCGCGCCTTCTCTGCCACACCGAAACTCGACTGTGATCAGCAGATGGGCCACCGATACCGGCATCGGCTGGAAGCTCGAAATTTCCGAAAGCCGGCTGAAGTTCACCGTCAGCGACGGCGTCCGCACCGGAAGCATCTCCGCAGACCGACCGCTTGCCCGCGAGGTTTGGTACGCCGTGTGCGTCACATTCGACCCCTACGCCCGGACGCTCAGACTTTCACAGCGCGCCATCGTCAACGCCTACAACTCCCGGCTGTCGCGAACCACGCCGCTGGACGCGAATTGCATGCTGACCGAAACCTGTTCGATCACCCCGGGGGATTCCGGCGTCCCCGTTATCATCGCCGGCTGCGCCGAAGCCGCGGGCGAGCGAACCCGGGTGACGGCGCTGTTCAACGGCAAGATCGACTCCCCGCTGATCACCAAGGCCGCGCTTGATGGACAAGCTCTATCGAAACTGGAAACGGCGGGCATCGCGCCTGATGACTTCAGCGCGCACTGGGACTTTGCCGCCGGTATCACGCGAAACGGTATCGATGCCGACGCGGTCGCCGATACGAGTGGCAACGGCATGCACGGCATCTGCTACAATCAGCCCGACCGCGCGATGACCGGCTGGAATTGGGATGGCAGCGAAGAGCGTTTCGTGCACGCACCTGACATGTACGGCGCGATCTGGTTCCACGAGGACTCTCTAGACGACTGCCGCTGGGACAAAACACTCTCGTTCAATGTTCCAGCTGATCTGCCTTCTGCCATCTATGCTTTGCGCATCCGCGCGGGAAGCGACGAGGACCACATACCCTTCTTCGTGACCCCTGCCCAAGGGGCCCAACGAAAACGGATCGCGTTTCTCGTCCCCACCTTCTCCTACATTGCCTATGCCAACAGCCAGGTCATGCAGAACGCCGACAGCATGCAACTGACTCAGGGCGCCTTCGCGACGCTGGAAGACATCGACCTCGAGATGCATGAGGCACGGCCGCTATACGGCTTCTCGGTCTACGATCTGCATGCCGATGGACGCGGCGTCCAATACAGTTCCTGGCGCCGGCCCATCCTGAACCTCAGGCCGCACTATAAGCACGAGTTCGGCGCGTTCTGGCAGTTTCCAGCCGATCTTTACATCATCGACTGGCTCAAGCATTTCGAGCGCGAGTTCGACATTATCACCGACCACGACTTGGACACCTTGGGCGCCGACCTGCTCAAGCACTATAATGTCGTCATCACTGGATCTCATCCGGAATATTATTCCGGCAATATGCTCGACGCGTGGGAAGACTATATTTCAACCGGCGGGCGAGCCATGTACATGGCGGCCAACGGTTTCTACTGGGTCGCCACACTCGACCCCAAGAAGCCGTGGATGCTTGAAGTTCGCAAGGGCGAGACCGGCGATCAGGCCTGGCGCGCCCGACCAGGCGAGCTTTATCACAGCACCACCGGCGAAAAAGGCGGCTTGTGGCGCATGCGCGGCCGGCCACCACAAAAGCTATGGGCCGTTGGTTACACCGCGCACGGGGCCGACATTTCGGTTGGATACAGCCAGATGCCTGACGCCGCCTCAAAGCAGGCCCGCTGGATCATGGATGGTGTCGGCCCGGATGAAATCATTGGCAATTTCGGCCTGATCAACGGCGGCGCCAGCGGCCTCGAGATGGATCGCATGGACTATGACCTCGGCACGCCGCCTCACACATTGCTGCTGGCTTCGTCCATTGGACATACAGCCAATGCGATGCTGACCCCCGAAGATCAGTTCGCGCCCTACCCAGGCCAGGATGGCATCGAGTCGCCACTGGTTCGCGGTGACCTCGCGCTCTACACCTCCGGCAATGGCGGCGCGGTGTTCAGCGTTTCGTCAATGGCTTGGGCGGGAAGTCTCTCTCACGAGAATTACCAAAACAACGTCTCGCGTATCACTCTCAACGTTCTCGACAGATTTCAGGACCGCGGTCAGGCGATCGAAATCGCATAGCTGCGCGACTGCGCCTCAGGAACCAGACGTCGCGAGCCGATCGTGACGTCGCCACCCACTTGGAAGGAGACATCGATGTCCACAGTCAACACCGTCCTTGGTCCTATTTCACCCGATGAGCTTGGTACGACAATCGTTCACGAACACCTCTTTATCGATCTCAGTTGCTATTTCCGGGAAATGCATACCGAGGAAGAGAGGCGAGCCTTCGAGGAGCCGGTAACACTTTCTAACCTGCACAGGATTCACCGCGACCCCTATGGCAGCCGCGACAATTGCATCCTGGACGACGTTGATCTCGCGGAGAAGGAAGTCAACATCTTTAAGGGATTGGGCGGCAACACAATCGTCGACGTGACCCTTTCCGATATCGGTCGCGACGTGAAGAAGCTTGCGGAAGTTTCGAAGCGCACAGGCGTCAACGTTCTTGCCGGTTGCGGCCATTACATCCTGTGGGCACAGCCGGAGAAAACGCGGAAAATGTCGATGGCTCAGCTCGAGGACGAGATGATGGGCGACATCGTCGACGGCATTGACGGCACCGGCATCAAGGCCGGCATCATCGGCGAGATCGGAACCGGCAGCCCGGTCGAGCCGCAGGAGGAGAAGGTGCTGCGCGCCGCCGCCCGGGTCCAGAAGCAGACCGGTCTGGCGATCACCATCCACGTCCATCCGCCGGGCCGCTGGGGCAACACCGTGCTGGACATCCTCGAAGACGAGGGCGTCGCGCCCGATCGGATTATCCTGGATCATGTGGACACATCGCTGTCGCATCTTGATATCGACTACGACAAGGCGATGACCTACATCGGCGGCCTCATGGCGCGTGGATGCTATGTCGAGTTCGACCTCTGCGGCAATTCGCACTATTTCCAGACCGCAACCGTTTCCTGGTGGATGCCGACCGACCGCGAACGATGCAAGGCTTTGGCGCAACTGGTACGGGAGGGCTACGGTGACCGCCTGCTTCTGTCGCAGGACGTTGGCCACAAGCACTATCTCCAGTCATACGGCGGCTGGGGCTACGGGCACGTATTGAGCACGTTCTCGCACCATATGCGTGAAGCGGGCATCACCGATGCGCAGATAAGCAAATTTCTGATCGACAATCCTCGGGCGGTTTTGCCGGCAAGGTGATCGCTGCCGGCCTTGTGTTGCCATCGACCGTCGGAAACCATCGGCCGATGGCAAAACCGAAGCATCTTTGATACCCGCCGGAGCGGTGAACAACTCTGGTAGATCGAGACCGCCACCAATCGGCGCCGAATTCCTCAGGTGCCGCAGAAGGTCTGCAGCACACGCTCATCTGGCCGGGGCGGTTCGGCGTAGCGCTCCATGCCCGGCTGCTCTTCGAACGGCCGGGTGACGACGCCCAAGATTTCGTCGAAAGGTGTGAAGTCGCCGCTCGACGCCGCCTGGATCATCTGTTCGATGCGGTGGTTGCGAGGGATGAATTTGGGATTGACGGCATGCATCGTGGCCCGGCGCGTGGCGCTGTCGGTTGCTTCGCTGGCGATCCGCTCGCGCCACCGCGCGGACCAGGCATCGAATGCGCCTGGATCTTGGAATAGCTGCCGCGCTGTCCCTTGACCTTCTTCCGTGTCGAGATCGTCGCCCAGGCGCCGGAACCCGAGCGTAAAGTCGGCCTCGCCGCGAGCCAACACATCGAGAAAATCCGCCGCGAGCTGCAAGTCGCCATCCGCCTCGGTCAAAAGTCCGAGTTTTCTGCGGAAACCGCGCTGCAACACAGTCTCATAGGACGCCTGGAATGACCTCAGCACATGTTCAGCTTCAGCCACGGCTTCATTCTCATCCGCGCTCATCAGCGGCAGCAGCGTCTCGGCAAAGCGCGCTAGGTTCCATGTGGCGACACGAGGCTGGTTGGCATAGGCATAGCGGCCGTGGCGGTCGATGGAACTGAACACCGCGCTCGGATCATAGGCATCCATGAAGGCGCATGGGCCATAGTCGATGGTCTCGCCCGAGATGGTCATGTTGTCGGTATTCATGACGCCGTGGATGAAGCCTACCAGCATCCAGCGCGCCACCAGGTCCGCCTGTGCGGCGACAACGGCGGTCAGCAAAGCGCCATAAGGCCGTGCTTCACCTGCAAGGTGAGGGAAGTGACGCTGAATGCAATAATCCGCGAGGATCTTGAGCGCCTCCGTGTCACGGCGTGCGGCGAAATATTGGAAGGTTCCGATCCGGATATGGCTTGACGCCACGCGGGTCAGGACTGCGCCCGGCAGGCGGACCTCGCGATAGACCGGATCGCCGGTGAGCACCGCAGCAAGGCTTCGCGTTGTCGGAATGCCCAGCGCGGCCATTGCTTCGCTAACGACATATTCGCGCAAGACAGGGCCCAGGGCTGCACGGCCGTCACCATTGCGCGAGAAACGCGTCGGTCCCGATCCCTTAAGCTGGATGTCGCGGCGATTGCCGTTAACGTCCACAACTTCACCAAGCAGCAACGCGCGACCGTCGCCGAGCTGAGGCACGAAATTTCCGAACTGGTGGCCGGCATAGGCCAATGCGACTGGCTGCAGGCCTTCGGGAAATCTGTTGCCAACCAGCGTTTCCAAACCGTCCGGGCCGGTAAGCTGGCCGGCATCGAGCCCGAGTTCGTCGGCGAGTGGCCGATTGAAGCGGATCAACCTGGGTTCGGATACCGGCTTCGGCTCCGATCGCGAGAAGAAGCGCTCGGGCAATTGCGCATAGCTGTTAGAAAGCTCTGGAAGCTGCATTTGAATGGCCCGGGGTGGTTCAGCGGTCGCAGGTGACGTCATGACAGGCTGGCTCTGAAGGGGAATAGGCTGCCCTGGTCCAGGAACCTCTCTCATATAGGACGCAACGTCGCCGGCGCCATCCTGATCCTTCGGCTCGTCGAGGTTCCTGCTGGCGGCCGGGATGATAGGAGATCTCTCATGTCGATGTTGACCGAAACCGGTTTCGGCGACGCTTACACGCAGGCGAGAAGCTGAAACCCATTCGCTCGAAGTCAATACCGTCGCTTGGCAGCCTTCTTGCGAATGTCGCTGTGTGCAATCAGGGCAATCTTGCTTCTGCCGAGCGGCTACGCGTCACAGATACGTGATATCGCCTACTATGCAGATTGCGTGGCCGACAGATTTGACACGGCAGGTTTGGCCGTCGAGTTCGCTGATGATCACGGTGTCGCCAATGTGAAGCAGCGCTTCAAACGCTCCGCATACAAGCTCGGCGTCTCCCCTTTGAATGTGAATGAGCAGGATGCCTCTTGCGGTCATTTCTCGACCGAGTGCAGTAACTTCGCAGCGTGACAGGGCGTGGTGAACTGCTCCTCGTTTGGAAAGGAGGTTGAAATCTTGCATCATCACGCCATCGAGCGCAGTGCCGATGATCTCTTCTTCACCTGGAAAGATCAGTGGCTCGCTCTCGTTGGACAGCACGGTTTCACGACATACGGACTTGAGCAGGAGACGTCCGGCGGTGACGAAAAGCGAGCGATCGACACCAGGATAGGAGGAGAAGGGGACCGTCTCTGACATCTCGGCAGTCGCAATCAGCACGTCGAATTCACCCTCGGCCTGCCCTGGCCACGCCGCAATGTTGCGCCCGACGCCCAAGCCATTTTTCCAAGGTGTCGGTGTCGTCTCGGCATGACGGATGAGTTTTACTTCCACACCGGTTTCTCTCCCCTCCGATCGGCAGCGTCCGTTCCAGACGGTGTGCCGGTGCTGCGGTTCTGGGTACGCTTCTGCCTGTTGTTCTACTGGCACAGCGCCGCGGTAGACAATCATGTCCCAATGCGGGTGGTTGGGCACGAGGCCGTCATCGCTGAAGCGGAAAGTGTTGGCTTTGCGCGAGCGCACCAGACCTTCCAGATCGTCGTTTGATGGCCGCTGTAAGCCGGTGATCTTCTCCATCGACGTCTTTGCGCCTTCGCTGATCGGCATCGTATTTACCTTCCCCGCGCATCATCGACCGGCGACAACGAAACACCGCCGGTCCGCTCAAGACCGTCTCGCTCTCGCGTCCCGAATGGGCTAGACGTCCTGCAGCACTTTCGTATTTCCGAAAGGCCCGTTGAGAACGCACTGGGTTGGCAGCCGTTCCGGTATTGCGCGCCGAGGACTGCGTGGCTATTTACAATAGCGCTGGGACGCCGCAGAACGATTCCCTCCGTCCCTCGTTGCGGCTTGCCCGGGCAAATGTCCGGGGCCTAATCCCGATCCGTGGAGGAACCTCACGGACGATCGCTCGCCCCTTCAGGATCTTCGCAAGCAATATCCGGAGCCGCAGCCCCAAGCTATGCCGGGGCTTCCCCTAAAAATGGATCCCGTCCCCGACCACAGCGCTCGAGGTCGGTCAAGGTTTGCCGTCAAGTCTCAGTTGTTAGGGGCCTTCAAGCTCGTCGCTCCATTCTCGCCAGTGCGTGGGCCAGATTTCGACAGGAATGCCTGTGTTGGCATCGGTCCAACCCTTAGCGGTCCTCTCGCATGGGAAGACGAGGGCATGTACGCCATCTTGGTTGATAACGGCTAATTGCAGACGGAGGAGGCAGGGTGCGTTGCCGATCGTTTGCCACATCGGCTATTTTTGCCGCCAGAACCCCCGCTGCTTTGATCTTGGACAAATATTGAAGGTCGCTTCCGTACCAATCTCGGCACCCCGAGAGCGTTTCGCCGCAGCCGATTCCAGACAATCTCGCCGATGGAATAAAGGCCTAGTTGGGGATATCGCATTGTTTTCGCGCCGCACCCCATGCAATATCCTTAAGTTTCGGCTGATATACGAGAATTTGCCAAGCCGAGACCTGCGGACGAATGAACCCGGCAACGTGCGCGAAATTCGGGCAGACTCTAAGAAAGTCAAATCGGAAAACGATGAACTTCAAGATCGAATGGGCCTTGCGCAGTGACTTTTGATCATGAGCAACAGTGCTATCCCACTCTGCCGTGCGCGGGCGCACGGGTAGCCTGCTCACAGCCCTTCAATTGATATGTTGGAATCGGCTAGCGGATCGGACCGTCTCTCCGCATCATCCCGGGCCAGTCATATCCTTGTTGTCGATGATCATGGCCTGTTTCGGTCCGGCTTGAGACTGATCCTCGAAAGTCATTTCGCAGGATTTTCCGTGACGGAAGCCGGCGCGCTGGAAGACGCGTTGGCGATTGGCGGCAGCGATCCTGCCCTCATCCTTCTCGATGTCATCTTGAACAGTGCAAACGGTCTGGATTCTTTTCAGGTGCTCCGAGCCAGGTGGCCACTCAGTCCGGTCATCGTTGTTTCGGCGGATGACCGGGCTGAGACAAAAGACAGGGCACTGGCCCTCGGAGCCGCTGGCTACGTGAGCAAATCCAGCGGCGGACGCATCCTGCTGGACGTCGTCGCCGACGTGCTGGGTTTGTCTACAGAACCCGCCAATGCCGGATTGTCAGAAAAAAAACTCTTGTCCGCCAGACAACTGCAAGTGCTGAACCTCATGCGTCAAGGCTTGTCCAACAAGCGTATCGCCAAGCAGGTCAATCTCTCTGAATTCACCGTACGTGGCCACGTCCAGTCGATTTTCAAGGTTCTGGGCGTGAACAGCAGGTCTGCAGCCGTGTTCAACGCGCACAAGGCAGGCCTGATCAGGTGACCGCGAGTTCGGCTGACGACCTTTATGCGCGCACCCGTATCGAGCAGATCAAACTGATCTACGATCTTGTTGGATTGACTGTCGTTCCAGCTATCAGCGTAGCGGTCATCCTGTTTTTCGAACTTCGCAAGCCGGATGCGGAAATTGCCTTGCGCTTTTGGTTGGCGGGTGTCGTGGCCTGCAAGCTCTTTCAAAAGTTCGATGCCGGCAGGCAGCGCACAAAAGTCTTTGACCGCTCGAGGTGCAACTACGAAGTGGCAAGGCTCATGCTCATCCATGGGCTCGACGCGCTGGCGTGGACCTTGCTGTCATGGATCTCGCTGGACTCCGCCACGCCGACGCAAGCCATCCTCATCGTTGCGGTCTTGACGGGCATCGTCGGCGGCGCGGTGCCGCTCATGTCGCCGGTACTGCCGGTTTTCGTGACTTATGCTGTTGTCGATTTAAGTGTGCTTGTTCCGCGATTCCTGACTATGCACGATCGTTCCTTCGTGGCGCTGGCCCTGTGCTCATTGCCGTATCTGCTGGCCATGACTTTGCTGGCGCGCAACAGCAGCATAGCCACGATGCAATCCATTCGTCTCAAGTTTGAAAACCTTGAACTGACGCGCGAGCTGCGCAACGAGGCCGAGAGGTCGAATGCTGCCTATTCCGAAGTCTTTGAAGCAAACGTTGCAAAATCCCGCTTCATTGCCGCGGCGAGCCACGATTTGCGTCAGCCGATCCATGCACTCGGGCTGTTTCTGGAAGTCTTAAGCCTTCGCAATCCACGGTCAGATCAGAAGCAGGCCATAGACGATGCCCGCTCTGCAGCCAAGGCGACCTCCGAGATGCTGGACACATTGCTGGATTTTTCGCGCATCGAGGCGGGCGTGGTCAAGCCGCGGATCAAGGCGTTCGCCGTTCAGGACATTTTTGGCGGCATTGAAACCGAACTTGCTCCGCAAGCCGATGCGAAACACCTGTCCTACCGGACGAGAGACACCGAATTGGTCGGCTATTCGGACCCAGCCATCGTCGAAATGATCCTGCGAAACCTTATATCCAATGCCATTCGATACACGAACGAGGGCGGGGTGCTTGTCGCATGCCGCAAGCGAAACCACGATGTGGCGATCGAAGTCTGGGACACCGGCATCGGGATAAACCAGAAGGATCAGGCAGACATTTTCAAAGAGTTCTATCAGGTCGGAAATCCAGAGCGTGATCGACGCAAGGGCCTGGGCCTCGGTCTTTCCATTGCGGGGCGCTTGGCCGAATCCATCAACTCCAGCTTGACCATGAATTCCGTCTTGGGACGAGGCAGTGTCTTTCGGCTGGTCATAAGCGGCATCAACTCTGCTTTGCCGGAGGATGAGAGGCCCGATCGCTCGGAAGCTGTTGTCCATTCGGGTGGGCGAGTCCTCGTCGTCGATGATGACGAGTCGGTCAGGCTGGGGATGTCTGTCCTGCTGGAGCAGTGGGGTTTCACTTGCGCGGCGGTCGCTTCCATCGACGAGGCAAAATCCTCCTGTGCCAGCGAGAAGCCCGATCTCATCATCAGCGATCTGCGTTTGCGTGGTCCGGTCGACGGAATCGTGGCCATCAGACAATTGCGGGATCACATGGGCGAGGAGGTTCCAGCCGTGATTATCACAGGCGAAACCGCGCCGGGATCTTTGGCGGACGCCGAGGCCAGCGGCCTGCCGGTCTTGCACAAGCCCGTTTCCGGTGAGCGGCTGGCGATGGCCATCGCAAAAGCCATGAAAGATGGCGATCTCCGGAATGGTGCCGGGGCAAGAGTTCACTAGGCCTAACTTTTCCCGCGTCAAGCCATGTCCACTGCCGGATATGATCATCGCGCAACGCGAAACAGCCGCTCGGACCAGTTAATTTTGAGGGGTATCTTTCGGATCGCCTTTCCTGCTTTAACCCTGCGTTAAGCAACGGACTCTGCCAGCTTGGGCAAGCTTGGGTCTCGTTTGTGTGGGGTATATCCGGAGCAATCCGGCGGGTTGGCGGGCTTGATATGGATGCTTTCGTTTCCTGCGTGGCTGCGTTGCGATTCTGCCGCCGACAGTCGGCCGTGCTGTGCGCGCTGGTTGCGCTGGCGCTGGTGCTCCTGATCGGATCGCAGGACCAAGCGCGAGCCGCTTGTAGCGATGCGTCGGGCACCGCAACCTGTACGGGTGACATTCCCGACCCGATTGTCCGAACGTCGCCTTCGACCAACGACATCGAGGTCCACAACGTCACCAACGGGACGACGTTCATTTCGCTGACCGGCGTCGGCAGCAGTCCCGCAAACCCTTCTGACCAGGCCTATACCTGCACCGGCCAGTGCACCTTCGGAGTGGACGCTCAAGGGGCGCAGACATGCGCGCCCGTTACGCAGACAACGACCGACGGCCAAGGGCACCAATCTACCCAGACCTTGGGAACCTGCAATCCGCCCGGGAACGCCGTGGCTGGTGCGACCGGCAACAACGGACCGCAGGTCACCATCAATGCGAATACGGGCACGTACAACGTCGGTACGAACCGCGGGCAGGCCGCCGTTCTCGGCTCATCGTCAGGATCCGCCGGCGCCCACGGATCGAACGCCTATGTCTTCGGCGATGGCGGCAGGGGTGGCAATGGCGCCAATGGCGGCTCCGTACTCGTCAATTTCGAAGGCAGCATAGTCGGCGCCGATGCTCCCGGCATCCTTGCGCAGTCGATCGGCGGCAAGGGCGGCGACGGCGGCGACTTCAAGGGCATAGGCGGCCAGGCAGGCAATGGCGGCACGGGCGGCAATGGCGGTTCGGCCTCGGCGATCTTCAACGGCGGCACGCTCGTGACGACGGGCGAAGGCAATATTGGCGTCTCCGCGTTCAGCCAGGGTGGCAACGGCGGCAGCGCCGGGCACGGTGGCGGTCTTGTCTTCGTGACCGGGGATGGCGGCGGTGCAGCGCAGGCCGGCACCGCCTTTGCCCAGACCGGAGCGAACACCAGCATCGTCACCTACGGCGACTACGGTTTTGGCGTGGCGGCACGCAGCATCGGCGGCGGTGGCGGTAACGGGCAGGGCGGATTTGGCCTGTTCTTCTCGGGCGCCAGCAACGGCAGCACCGGCGGCGCGGGCGGTCAGGCGACCATCAACACCAATGGCAGCATCGAGACCTTTGGCGCGAATGCCTATGGCATCATCGCACAGTCGATCGGCGGCGGCGGCGGCGATGGCGGCACCGCTGCCGGTGCCGTGGCCTTGGGCGGCAGCGGGCAGGGCGGTGGCGGCGGCGGGACAGTTTCCGTCACCAATGCCGGCAACATCACGACCCATGGCCTCGGCGCAAACGCGATCATCGCGCAATCAATCGGCGGTGGCGGCGGCAATGGTGGCTCCTCCGGTGGCGCGATTTCCTTTGGCGGTGACGGTTCGGGCACCACCACCGGCGGCAATGTCAGCGTGACCAACACCGGCACGTTGAAAACGTACTCGTCGCTGGCGAACGGTATCCTGGCGCAGTCGATTGGCGGCGGTGGCGGCAATGGCGGATCCTCGGGCGGCCTGTTCGCTTATGGCGGCAGCGGCGGCGATGCGGCCAATGCCGGCACGGTGACTGTGACGAATGGCGGCAGCATCGAGACCGGCATTGACGCAGGCTCCAAAAGCTCGGTCGGCATCCTCGCGCAGTCGATCGGCGGCGGTGGTGGCAATGGCGGCAATGCGGTCGCGGTAAGCCCGGTCGCGGTGGCGGTCGGCGGGAATGGCGGCATGGCGGGCGACGGCAACAGCGTCAAGGTCCTGCGTGACAACGCCGATGCGTCGCTGGCGTCTTCTTACAACATCACAACCCACGGCGACACATCGAGCGCCATCATTGCGCAATCGGTCGGCGGCGGTGGCGGCAATGGCGGCTTTGCCGTCGCTGGAAGCGTCGGTGTCGGACTGCCCTTCAATCTGTCTGTGGGCGTTGGCGGCGGCGGCAATGCCGGCGGCAATGCTGCCGACGTCGTGGTCCAGACCAAAGGTTCGCTCAATACAAGCGGTGCCAGTTCGACCGGTATCCTCGCCCAGTCGATCGGCGGTGGCGGTGGCAGCGGCGGCACTGCCGTTGCGGCCGGGGTCGGCGCGGGCATTGCCGTTTCAGTTGGCGTCGGTGGCAATGGCGGCAAGGGCGGTAACGCTTCGACCGTCGACGTCGACAGTTTGAGCGACATATCGACCACGGGAAACAATTCGCTCGGCATTTCGGCGCAGTCGATCGGCGGCGGCGGCGGCAATGGCGGCCTGGCAGTCGCGGCCAGCATCGGCGCGGCCTCGATCAATGTCGGCGTTGGCGGTTCGGGTGCGACAGGCGGCACGGCCGCAGCCGTGACGGTGAATTCATCAGGCAGCGTTCATACGGCCGGTGACGACTCGATCGCTGTGCTGGGCCAATCGATCGGCGGTGGCGGTGGCAATGGTGGCAATTCGGTTGCCGGCGGCCTGTCCGCGAGCGTTTCAGCCAGCGTCGCCGTCGGCGGTACGGGCGGAAAGGGTCAGAATGCCGGCTCGGTTCTGATCACCACCGATGGCGCTGGTCATAACCTGTCGGTCTCCGGCTATGCCGGAAGCTGGAACACGGTCACGACGGGCAAGAACTCCGCCGGCATCGTGGCCCAGTCGCTCGGCGGCGGCGGCGGCAATGGTGGCTTTGCGGGATCCCTGAGCCTGGGCAATGGCGCGGCCTTCGGCCTCTCGCTTGGCGGCAGTGGCAATGGTGGCGGCGATGCCAGCACGGCCTATGTCGAAAGCGGTTGGAACGGCAGGCCCGTCGACAATATTTTCACGTTGGGCGACAATTCGTCAGGCATCGTGGCGCAGTCCATCGGTGGCGGCGGCGGTAATGGCGGCTTCTCCGGCAGTCTTGCCGGCTCCCTGGGATCCGGCTCGATAGCCATTACCCTGGGTGGCGCCGGTGGATATGGCGGTGCTGCCGCGAATGCCCATGCCTATAGCAATGGCAACATCACCACCGTCGGAAACCTTTCGAACGCTATCATCGTCCAGTCGATCGGCGGCGGCGGCGGCAACGGAGGCGTCAGCGCCGCACTATCGGGCTCGGCTGGATTCTCGGGTTCCGCCGCGGTTGGCGGCAATGGCGGCGCGGCAAGCAACGGTGCCCAGGCCGAACTGAAAAGCATCGGCGACATCGTCACTTACGGGCAGCAGTCGAGCGCGCTTGTCGCGCAGTCCATCGGCGGCGGTGGCGGCAATGGCGGATTTGCCGGCTCGGGTGCGCTGGGAGCTTCGGCGGCGGCGGCAGTCGGGGTCGGCGGCAAGGGAGCCGGTGGCGGCAATGCCGATATCGTCAAGGTCACGAATAACGGCAACATAACGACTTACGGTTCACAGTCTTCCGGCATTGTCGCGCAATCTGTCGGCGGTGGCGGCGGCAACGGCGGATCGACGGTCGGTATCGCGGCGGGTGGCGGTGGCAGTGTCGCCGTCGCGGTCGGAGGCAGTGCCGCCGGTGGCGGCAATGCGTCATCGGTGACCGTGGAGTCGATCGGCAATATTTCGACAGGCGACCGCGACAGCAGCCAAAACATCCTTACCGGCAACAATTCGTATGGCATTCTCGCTCAGTCGATTGGCGGCGGCGGCGGCAATGGCGGCTTTGCCGGTTCGCTTTCCGCCGGCGGCGCATTGGGCGTCGGCGTGTCCGTGGGTGGCACCGGCGGCCAGGGCGGCACGGCCGGCCGTGTCGACGTGATAAACGCCGGCAACATCAGCACGCTCTACGACAATTCGTCCGGCATTCTCGCCCAGTCGATCGGCGGCGGCGGCGGCAATGGCGGCTTTGCCGTATCCGCCGCGCTCTCTGCTTCGATCGAGGACATTGGTGCGGCAGCGGCGGTGTCGGTGGGCGGCAAGGGCGGCAACGGCCAGAAGGCCGATATCGCGAACGCCAAGAACACCGGCACGATCTTCACCGCCGGCAGCAATTCGAACGGTGTCGCCGCGCAGTCGATCGGCGGCGGCGGCGGCAACGGCGGTTTCTCGGCGGCAGCCGCGGTCAACATCGGACCGGCAGGCATCGGCGTCTCGGTCGGCGGCTTCAGCGGAACGGGCGGCGATGCCTCGAGCGTCAAGGCGGAAGCCTATGCCCTCGACCATCTGGCTTCAGACAACAACGTCAAGAATCCGTCACCCAAATCAATTCAGGGAGGCGGCCAGATCACGCTCGAAACCGACGGCAACAATTCAAACGGCGTGCTTGCCCAATCCATTGGCGGCGGCGGCGGCAATGGCGGCTTCTCCGTCGCGGCCGGCGTCGGCGCCACGGGCGCGGGTATCGGCGTTTCCATTGGCGGCTTCGGCAGCGCGGGAGGCAAAGGTGGAACCGCGGAAGCAGACAGCTCCCACAACATCCTGACCAAGGGCAACAATTCGAATGGCGTGCTCGCCCAATCGATCGGTGGCGGTGGCGGCAATGGCGGCTTCTCGGCCGGCTTCGCCGGCGGCGCCGAGTTTGGCGGCTCGGCCTCGGTCGGCGGTTTCGGATCGGAGGGCGGTGATGCGATGTCCGCCACGGTCAATGCCTATGGCGAAACCTTCACGCAGGGCAACGATTCCAACGGCATCCTGGCCCAGTCGATTGGCGGCGGCGGTGGCAATGGCGGGTTTTCGGTATCCGGTGCCTTTGGCGGCACGGTGGGTGTCGGCGTTTCCGTCGGTGGCTTCGGCGAGGGCGGCGGGAACGCTGACACGGTCACCGTCGAAACCGGATTTGCCTACAACAACAACGCGGTGCTGAAGACCACGTACAATGCGGTTCAGAGCTGGACCTACGAAACCCTTGGCGACCGGTCGAACGGCATCCTTGCACAGTCCCTCGGCGGCGGCGGCGGCAATGGCGGCTTCTCGGTCGCTGGTGGCGTAGGCGGCGATGGCGGCGTCGGCGTTTCGGTCGGCGGCTTCGCTTTGAGCGGTGGCGGAGATGCGTCCACTGTCGACGTGTTTTCGGACCAGAACATTCATACCAAGGGCAGTTTTGCGAACGCTATCCTGGCGCAGTCGATCGGCGGCGGCGGCGGCAATGGCGGCTTCTCGGGTGCACTGGGCGCCGGCAGCCAGATCGGCGGCAGTGCATCGGTGGGTGGTTTCGGCTCGACAGGCGGCAAGGCGGAGAAAGTCACGGTCCACAGCCTCGGCCAGATCCTGACCGAGGGTAACGATTCCCGCGGTGTCGTGGCACAGTCGCTTGGCGGCGGCGGCGGCAATGGCGGCTTCTCGATTAGCGCGGGTGGTAGCCTCGAAGCTCCCGCGGTTGGCCTGTCGGTCGGCGGCTTTGGCGCGGGCGGCGGCAATGGCGGCGACGTCTCGGTCACCGAGTATGGTGTCGCGACCGACGACAGCCCCGATACGTCCACCGTGCTGTCCAATTTCGGCTACCGCGTCGAAACCCACGGCGACCGCTCCGACGGCCTGCTCGCCCAATCGATCGGCGGCGGCGGCGGCAATGGCGGGTTCTCCGCAGCCGTCACATTCGCTGATGCAAGTGCGGGCATTTCCGCATCGGTCGGCGGTTTTGGCGGGGGCGCCGGAACCGGCGGCAATGTCGACGTCACATCGGTGCAGAACTACTACACAAAGGGCAATTTCTCGAACGGCATCTCCGCCCAGTCGATCGGCGGTGGCGGTGGCAATGGCGGCTTCTCCTTGGCCGCTGCTGCCGGCGGTGAATTCGCCGGTGCCTTCAGCGTCGGCGGCTTCGGTGCGGGCGGCGGCGACGCCGGCACGGTTACGGTCAACAGCACGGGCCGGTTCCTGACCGAAGGCACACAGTCCAACGGCATACTGGCACAGTCGATCGGCGGCGGCGGCGGCAATGGCGGCGCTTCGCTGAGCGGCACCTTCACGATCGGCACGGCCGGGATTTCGGCTTCTGTCGGCGGGTTCGGCGGCACGGGCGGCAAGGGCAATGCTGTCGTGGTCAACAACAATGTCGGCCAGACGATCACCGGTGTCTCCATCGAAACCAAGGGCCAGAGCTCGAACGGCATCGAGGCACAATCGATCGGTGGCAAGGGTGGCAATGGCGGCTTCTCCGGAAGCTTGGCCGGCTCGATCGAATCCAAGGCGACGCTGGCGCTCAGCGTTGGCGGATTCGGCGGCACCGGCAACACGGCAAGCAGCGTCGACGTGACCAGCGTCGACAATATTCTCACCCATGGGGACGGCTCGAACGGCATCCTGGCGCAATCGATCGGCGGCGGCGGCGGCGAGGGCGGCTTCAGCTTCGCCGGAACCATCACCGGCGATTCCAAGGGCCTCTCTCTTGCAGCGTCCCTGGGCGGCTTTGGCGGCAGCGGCAACGATGCGGGCGTCGTCACGGTGAATTCCACTGGTGACATCACGACTGAAGGCAACCACGCGGTTGGCATTCTGGCACAGTCGATCGGCAGCGGAGGTGGTAATGGCGGTCTCAGCGTCGCCGCCACCCTCGACCTTTGCACCGACTGCCAGACGAGCGTCGCGATTGGTGCTTCGTCGGGG
>NZ_JBAZUD010000016.1:0-49163 GCF_041661565.1 Mesorhizobium sp. | reverse complement strand
GCCGCGCTTGCAAGGCTTGCCATTCCCGATCCCTACGCGTAACTACATCTGACAATTGACCGGACGACGATGAACGACAAACCAGAGACTGCCGCCCGCCCCGACGCCGGCAGTGCGACCAAGGCTTCCGAGACATCGGAAGAGGGATCAAGTCCGAGTACCGTTAACGGCAGCGTTACCAGCGAGCCATCGCCTGCCGGGCCTTCCCTGTTCGACCGCGTGCTCGGCCTGTTCCGGCACCGCAATGGAACCAGCCTTCGCGAGGAAATCGCCGGCGCGCTTGCCGAGACGACGAGCGATGCGGAGTCCTTTTCGCCCGGCGAACGCGCCATGCTCAACAACATCCTGCGCCTGCGCGAGGTGCGCGTCGAGGACGTCATGGTGCCCCGCGCCGACATCGAGGCGGTCGAGATCACGACCACGCTCGGCGACCTGCTGGGTACCTTCGAGCAGTCCGGCCATTCCCGCATGCCGGTTTATGCCGAGACGCTCGACGACCCGCGCGGCATGGTCCACATCCGGGACGTGCTGGCCCACATCACCAAGATCGCGCGCGTCAAGAAGGGCCGCGCATCGAGGAAGATTCCAGTCTCCACTCAACTCGATCTCGCCCAGGTCGACCTCGCGCGCACCATTGGGGACCTCAACCTGATCCGCCCGGTGCTGTTCGTGCCGCCGTCCATGCTTGCCTCCGACCTGATGGGCCGCATGCAGACGACACGCACGCAGATGGCGCTGGTGATCGACGAGTATGGCGGCACAGACGGCCTTGTCTCGCTCGAGGACATCGTCGAGATGGTGGTCGGCGACATCGAGGACGAGCATGATGACGACGAGCCGATGATCACCCAGAGCGGTGACGGCGTCTTCATTGTCGACGGCAAGGCCGAGATCGACGACGTCGCCAAGATGATCGGCGAGGACTTCGCCGCCGGCGAGCATGGCGAATATGTCGATACGATCGGCGGCATGATCTTCAACACGCTCGGTCGCGTGCCGGCCCGGGGCGAGGTCGTGCAGGCCATACCCGGTTTCGAGTTCCATGTGCTCGATGCCGATCCGCGCCGCGTCAAGCGCGTCCGTATCGTGCATAGCCAGAAGGCCGAGCGTCGCCGTCGCGCCGCGCGCACCGAGCAGGCCTAGGCCCCCCGCCACGGCGGCTGCCGGCAGCGTGATGGCCGGCACCCATCCGGCGTTTGGAGCGCGGACCGCGGCCTGTTAAATCTTGCATCCTGATTCGCGACTCGGAAGTATGCATGGAGCGCCTTGCCGGCCGGATAATTCTGCTTTGGGGTTGGCGGCGTGCGCTCGTGGCGTTTCTGGCGGGCGCCCTGGCGGTGCTTGGCCAGGCGCCCTATGACTTCTTCGCCGCCTGTTTCATCTCGTTTCCGGTGCTGGTCTGGCTGATCGACGGCGCGACCGGCGAAGCCTCCGGCAGCCTGTGGCGGCGGCTGCGGCCGGCCTTTGCAGTCGGCTGGTGGTTCGGCTTCGGCTATTTTCTTGCCGGACTCTGGTGGATAGGCTCCGCTCTCCTGGTCGAAGCTGACAGCTTCGCCTGGGCGCTTCCCTTCGCGGTGATCGGCATTCCCTTCGCGCTCGCCTTTTTCTACGGCTTTGCGACGATGGTCGCCCGCACCATGTGGACCAACGACATCGGCCGCATCGCCGCCCTTGCCTTCGGCTTCGCGCTGATGGAATGGCTGCGCGGCTTCCTGTTCACCGGTTTCCCATGGAATGCGATCGGCTACGCGGCGATGCCCGTGCCTCTCTTGATGCAAAGTATATCGGTCACCGGCATGGTCGGCATGAATGCGCTTGCGGTGTTCGTCTTCGCGCTGCCGGCGCTGCTGGCGGCTCGACGGCACCTGCGCCTCGGCGCGGCGCTGTTCGTCGTGCTCATTGCCGCTCATGCCGGCTTCGGCTTCATCAGGCTGTCCGCTCCAGAGACACCGGCGGCGCGCAGCCTGGATGTCCGCATCGTCCAGCCGGCCGTGGACTTGTCGGAAAAGTGGGACGCTTCGGTCCGCGACCGGATCTTCGCCACCTTGATGGGGCTCTCGGCCGACGCCCCCGGGCCAGGCCATCAAAAGCCCCAGCTGATCCTGTGGCCGGAAACCTCGGTGCCGTTTCTGTTCACCGAGCGTCCGGACGCATTGACGGCGCTGGGGGATATGCTGGCGCCCGGCCAGATGCTGATAGCCGGGGTCGTGCGCGAAGAGGGTTCGGGCGCGACGACCGACAGCCGCTACTACAATTCCGTGGTGGCGATCGACGACAAGGGCGAAATCGCCGATGCCGTCGACAAGGTTCATCTGGTTCCGTTCGGCGAATATCTGCCTTTCGCCGATCTGCTCGGCCGTTTCGGCCTCGAGCAACTGGTCGCCGGACCCATGAATTTTACCGCCGGCAATGAGCGTCACGCCATCACGCTGCCCGACGGCGTCCGGGCGCTGCCCTTTATCTGCTACGAGGTGATCTTTCCCGATCTGGTCGGGATGGACGCCAATTCGGCACAGCTCCTCGTGAACGTCACGAACGACGCCTGGTTCGGTGACACGCCCGGTCCGTACCAGCATTTCAGGCAGGCTCAGATCCGCGCGGTGGAGAATGGATTGCCCTTGCTGCGCGCCGCCAACAACGGCATTTCCGCCGTCGTCGACCCGCGCGGCCGCATCGTCGACGCTCTGGCGATCAACGCGCGCGGCGCCATCGATGTCCACGTGCCGATTTCCGCTGCGGCCGTCATGTCGCCCGGCCAGCGGCGCGTTAACGGAATGCTGATCATGTTGCTGTTTGGCATTATGGCGGTGCTGCTGAACGTAAGGCAGAGGCTACGGGTGAATTGACAGTCCACACATTAGAAACTCATACTGTTGCGCCTGAAATTTCTTGAAGCCGGTCGACCATTCTGTTGGGGCAGTTGCCTCCGGCTCCGTTCGGGCAATAAAAAAATATGATAGCCGAAAAAAATCGGCGAGGAAAAAATGACAGAAGACAACAAGAAGAAACCGAATCCGATCGACATCCATGTCGGCAGCCGTATCCGGCTTCGCCGCAACATGCTGGGAATGAGCCAGGAGAAACTGGGAGAGAATCTGGGCATCACCTTTCAGCAGATTCAGAAGTATGAAAAGGGCACCAACCGCGTCGGGGCCAGCCGCCTGCAGGCGATCGCTTCCATACTCGGCGTGCCCGTCGCGTTTTTCTTCGAAGATGCGCCCGGCCAGGAAGCCGTGGCCGGCCGTGGCTTCGCGGAAGATGCGTCGATGGCGTTCGCCGTAGAATTCTGCGGCAGCGCGGAGGGCCTTCAGCTCAACCGCGCCTTTGTCAAGATCGCCGACGCCAAGGTGCGCCGCAGGATCATAGAACTCGTCAAAGCTCTCTCCGCCGACGATTTCGACTGATCCGCGATACCCTTGCCACCGGCGGCGACCTGCCGCCGGTGGTACAAGATAAGTACGGCGATATTCATGCCATTGACCGCGGCGACGCTTGACGAGCGGCGCCCCGCACCGCTAACACGTGGCGCGCCAAAATCGGCAGCCTGCCGATCGTTTTTCAAGAGGGGACACCCGTGACGCGGCAGAACTACTTCTTTACCTCGGAATCCGTTTCCGAGGGCCATCCCGACAAGGTTTGTGACCGGATTTCCGACGAGATCGTCGATCTGGTCTATCGCGAAGCCAAGAAGACCGGCATGGACCCATGGAAGGTCCGCGTCGCCTGCGAAACGCTGGCAACCACCAATCGCGTCGTCATCGCCGGTGAGGTGCGCGTCCCCGAGACGCTGCTGAAGAAGGACAAGGCCGGCAACCTCGTCAAGGATGCCGCCGGGCATCCAATCGTCAATCCGGCCAAGTTCAAGTCTGTCGCCCGCAAGGCGATCCGTGAAATCGGCTACGAGCAAGCCGGCTTCCACTGGAAGACCGCCAAGATCGAGGTCCTGCTGCACGGCCAGTCGCCCGACATCGGCCAGGGCGTCGACAACGCTTCCGACCGCCAGGGCGAGGAAGGTGCCGGCGACCAGGGCATCATGTTCGGTTATGCCTGCCGCGAGACGCCGGACCTGATGCCGGCGCCGATCTACTACAGCCACAAGATCCTCGAGCTTCTTGCCGCCGCGCGCCATGCAGGCAGCGGCGAGGCCGGCAGGCTCGGTCCGGACGCCAAGAGCCAGGTCACCGTTCGCTATGTCGACGGCAAGGCCGCCGAGGCAACGCAGATCGTGCTGTCGACCCAGCATCTCGATGCGAGCTGGGACTCCAAGAAGGTCCGCCAGGTCGTCGAGCCCTACATCCGCGAAGCGCTGGGCGACCTCAAGATCGCCGACAACTGCATGTGGTACATCAACCCTACCGGCAAGTTCGTCATCGGTGGGCCAGATGGCGATGCCGGGCTGACCGGCCGCAAGATCATCGTCGACACCTATGGCGGTGCCGCGCCGCACGGCGGCGGCGCTTTCTCCGGCAAGGACACCACCAAGGTGGATCGTTCGGCCGCCTATGCGGCGCGCTATCTTGCCAAGAACGTGGTGGCGGCCAAGCTCGCCGACCGCTGCACCATCCAGCTGTCCTACGCCATTGGCGTCGCCCAGCCCTTGTCGGTCTATGTCGACCTGCATGGCACCGGCAGCGTTGACGAGGCAAAGCTGGAAGAAGTGCTGCGCACGGTGATGGACCTGTCGCCGTCCGGCATCCGCCGTCATCTCGATCTCAACAAGCCGATCTACGCCAAGACCTCGTCCTACGGCCATTTCGGCCGCAAGGCCGGCCGCGACGGGTCGTTTTCCTGGGAGAAGACGGACCTCGCCAAGGCGCTCAAGGACGCGGTCGCCGCCTGAGTGCGGCGCCGGCGCCCGCCATGGACCCGCAGGACAGACCGAGCCGCGCCACCGAAGCCTTCTTCGGTCGCCGGCGCGGCAAGACCATGCGTCCGCTGCAGGCGGCTGCCCTGGAGAGCGGTTTCGGCCTGTACCGGCTTGACCTGACGGCGGAACCGCCGCTCGACCTGCGCAGTTTGTTCGAGGCCGAAATTTCGGCGGTTCGTCTCGAGATCGGCTTTGGCGGCGGCGAACACCTGCTGCATCGCGCGACCGAGCAGCCCTCGACCGGCTTCATCGGCGTCGAGCCCTTCGTCAACGGCATGGCCAAGATGATGATGGCGGTAAGCAACAGGCCGCTCGCCAATCTGCGGGTCTACGACGATGACGCCACCCGCCTGCTCGACTGGCTGCCGCAGGCATCGCTCGACGGCATCGATCTTCTCTATCCGGATCCCTGGCCGAAAAAGAAGCATTGGAAGCGGCGTTTCGTCAGCCCGGTCAACCTAGACCGCTTCGCGCGCGTGCTGAAGCCGGGGTCAAGCTTCCGCTTTGCCTCCGACATCGATACCTATGTCAACTGGACCCTTCGGCATTGCCGGGCGCACGCAGCGTTTCGCTGGCAGGCTTCGGAGGCGGCGGACTGGCATCGTCCCTATGACGGGTGGCCCGGCACGCGGTATGAGGCTAAGGCCATTCGCGAGGGTCGGCGCCCGGCCTATCTGACCTTTGTCAGGACATAGACGCCTCACGCAGCCTGGCTGCGGATTTTCAGAAACGGCCGATTCTGTTGAAGACGGCCGGATCCATGCCGAGATTGCGCAAATCGTCGGCGCGCGGCTTGCGGCCGGCTTCCACGGCGCGTGACGCGGCGACCGCGCTGCCAAATGTGGTGAAGAGATCGCCCAAGGCGGAAAATAGTCTGCGGTTGCTCATCATCTTGCCCTTTCGCACGCCACCGCGTGCCAGTCCTGTTTTTGTTGTGGCTAATAGATAAGAACGCGCCGCCGGGCCTCACAGGGGGATTGCCGCATGGGGGCCATGCGCCTGCAGCAATGCTTGACGCTGTCAGGGCTTCTGCCGGCCCGCCACAGCGGGCTTGAAACGCAGGCCGTGATCGTCTATATCAGCCTCAAATTCTTGGTCGGTATGACGAAGAGTGGGTCCACCCGGTCCCGCTCTTTTTTATTACCCGCCGCCAGGATTTCGAATCGAGCGACAGGAACAGAATGACCGCAACGGCAAGCGAGGGCGACGACCGCATCATCCGCGAAAGCGGCATCGATGCGCGCATCGCGCAGATCGTCCAGCCGGTCTTGCGCGGTATCGGCTTTCGCCTCGTGCGTGTGCATTTGTCGGGCCAGAATGGCCTGACACTGCAGATCATGGCCGAACGCGAGGACGGCACCATGACCGTCGAGGATTGCGAAGAGGTCAGCCGCGCGGTGTCGCCGGCGCTCGATGTCGATGATCCGATCGAGAAGGCCTATCATCTCGAAGTCTCTTCGCCCGGTATCGACCGGCCGCTGGTCCGCAAGTCCGATTTCGTCACCTGGACCGGCCATCTGGTTAAGATGGAGACATCGATCGTCGTCGCCGACCGCAAGCGGTTCAAGGGCAAGATCGCCGAGGCCGGTGAGGATGATGTGTTGATCGAGCGCGACAAGGCCGCCTATGGCGAGGAGCCGACGGTGCGTGTCCCCTATGACGCGATTTCCGAAACGCGCCTGATCCTGACGGACGACCTTATTCGCGACGCGCTGTCGAAGGACAACAGGGCGCGCAAGGAAGCCAGGAAACGCCGCGGCGAGCCCGATGACGACGCATCCGAGGGCTCGGACGCAGACGCGGAAAACGAAACCGAACAGGAAAGCTGATTGAGCTGCCGGGCCAAGGTCCGGCCAACAGGCTCGGGAGAAAAAACATGGTTGTAAGCGCCAACAGACTCGAACTGCTGCAGATCGCCGACGCGGTCGCGCGTGAAAAGTCGATCGACAAGTCGATCGTCATCGCCGCCATGGCCGATGCGATCCAGAAGGCGGCGCGCTCGCGTTACGGCCAGGAGACCAACATCCGCGCCGACATCAACCCGAACACCGGCGAGATGAAGCTGCAGCGGCTGATGGAAGTGGTCGAGAAGGTTGACGACTACGCCACGCAGATCGCCATCTCCTCGGCCCGCGAGCGCAATCCCGACGCCCAGCTTGGCGACTTCATCGCCGAACAGCTGCCGCCCATGGATTTCGGCCGCATCGCCGCACAGTCGGCCAAGCAGGTGATCGTGCAGAAGGTCCGCGAAGCCGAGCGCGACCGCCAGTATGACGAATACAAGGACCGCATCGGCGAGATTGTCAACGGCACCGTCAAGCGCGTCGAGTACGGCAACGTCATCGTCGACCTCGGCCGTGGCGAGGCAATCATCCGCCGCGACGAGCTGATCCCGCGCGAGAACTACAAGTATGGCGACCGCGTTCGCGCCTATGTCTACGACGTGCGCCGCGAGCAGCGCGGCCCGCAGATCTTCCTGTCGCGTACGCACCCGCAGTTCATGGCCAAGCTGTTCACCATGGAAGTGCCGGAAATCTATGACGGCATCATCGAGATCAAGTCGGTCGCCCGCGACCCGGGCTCGCGCGCCAAGATTGCTGTCATCTCGCGCGACTCCTCGATCGATCCGGTCGGTGCCTGCGTTGGTATGCGCGGCAGCCGCGTCCAGGCCGTTGTCGGCGAATTGCAGGGTGAGAAGATCGACATCATTCCGTGGTCGCCCTCGGCCGCGTCCTTCATCGTCAACGCGCTGCAGCCGGCGGAAGTCGCCAAGGTGGTGCTCGACGAGGATGCCGAGCGCATTGAAGTCGTCGTGCCCGACGACCAGCTGTCGCTGGCCATCGGTCGCCGCGGCCAGAATGTGCGTCTCGCTTCGCAGCTCACCGGCTGGGATATCGACATCCTGACCGAGGCCGAGGAATCCGAACGCCGGCAGAAGGAATTCGTCGAGCGCTCGTCGTTGTTCATGGAAGCCCTCGACGTCGACGAGATGGTCGGCCAGGTGCTGGCCTCCGAAGGCTTCACCAGTGTCGAGGAAGTGGCCTATGTCGATTCCGGCGAAATCGCCTCGATCGATGGTTTCGACGACGATACCGCCTCGGAGATCCAGACCCGTGCCCGCGAATATCTTGAGAAGATAGAGGCCGAGCAGGACGACAAGCGCAAGGCGCTCGGCGTCTCGGACGAATTGCGCGAAATCCCGGGCATCACCACCGCCATGATGGTGACGCTGGGCGAGGACGGCGTGAAGACGATAGAGGATTTCGCCGGCTACGCCGCCGATGACCTCACCGGCTGGAAGGAACGCAAGGACGGCGAGACCAAGGTATTCCCCGGCGTGCTGGCCAATCACGGCGTGACGCGCGCCGACGCCGAACAGATGGTGCTGGCAGCCCGCCTCAAGGCTGGCTGGATCACCGAAGACGAGCTTGCGGCCGAAGAAGAATCGGCTGACGAAGCCGTTGGTGCGTGAGGTGAAACCGCATCGCACCGAACCCGCCCCTGGACGAGATGAACGATCGCACCTGCATTGTCACCCGCAGGCAGGCCGAACCGGATGAACTGATCCGGTTCGTCGTCGGCCCGGATTCGGCCGTCGTTCCCGACATCAAGCGAAATCTGCCCGGCCGTGGTTGCTGGGTGAGCGCCGACCGCCTACATATCGACAAGGCGGCGGCGAAGAACCTTTTTGCCCGCGCCTTCAAGGCACAGGTGGTCGTGCCGCCCGATCTTGGCGGCATGGTCGACGGGCTGCTTTCCAGATCCGCACTGGGCATGCTGGGTCTTGCCCGCAAGGCGGGCATGATCTCGCTGGGCGCCACCAAGGTCGAGAGCGCGGTGCGCGGCGGCCTGGCGCTTTTCGTCCTTCACGCCACGGAGGCGTCGGACGATGGCGTGCGCAAGATCAGCCAGGCGCGACGGGCGACCGTCCACCTCGGCGGGCCTGCTATCCTTGCCTACAAACTTTTCTCCGAGGCCGAGTTGAGCTTGGCATTGGGGGGTACAAATGTGATACATGCTGCCGTTCTCGCGGGAGACGCGGGCAAGGCGGTCCAGAAGCGCATGGTTGCGCTCGACCGATATCGGGGCGGTACCCCGGACGATCTGGCAATGCTTGCGGCCGTTGCTGACGAAGATGATGCCGCAGAGGATATGGAATGAGCGATACGAAATCGGGCGACGACAAGACGTTGAGTGTTACGCCGAAGAAGACCTTGACGCTGAAGCGCCCCGGTATGGAACAGGGCACCGTGCGCCAGAATTTCTCGCATGGCCGCACCAAGTCGGTCGTGGTCGAGACCAAGAAGCGCAAGTTCTCGATGCCCGGCGACAAGCCGGAGCCGGTCGCTGCCGCGCCCGTGCCTGTCTTCACACCGAAGCCGCCGGTCGTGGCCGCGCCTGTCGTGCAGGAAGCGCCGAAGGCGCCGCCTCCGCCTCCGCAGCCGTCCCCGGTCGAGCGCGGCGGTATGGTGCTGAACGAACTGTCGCGCAGTGAAATGGAAGCGCGCCGCAGGGCGCTCGAAGGCTCCAAGGTTCGTGAGGTCGAGGACCGCCAGCGCGCCGTCGAGGATGCCAAGCGACGCGCCGACGACGAAGACCGCCGCAAGCGTGAACGCGAGGAATCCGCGCGCCGCCAGGCCGAGGAAGAGGCGCGGTTGCAGACCGAGGCCGAGTCCCGCCGCCGCGCCGAGGAAGAGGCACGCCGCCGCGCGCCGCAGGCCGCGGAACTGGCGACAGTCGATGACGAGGAAGAGGTCAAGCCGAAGCGGCCAGGCGCCGGCGCGCCGGTGCGCCGTCCGGTCACGCCCGAAGTGGCGCGCCCGGCCAAGCCGACCAAGAGCGAGGAAGACCGTCGTCGCGGCAAGCTGACGCTGAACTCGGCATTGTCCGATGAGGATGCGCGGGCTCGTTCGCTGTCGTCGATGCGTCGCCGCCAGGAAAAATTCAAGCGCGCGATGCATAATGAGCCGCGCGAGAAAGTCATGCGCGAAGTGATCCTGCCCGAGACCATCACCATCCAGGAACTGGCGCAACGCATGTCCGAGCGTGCCGTCGACCTGGTGAAGTACTTCATGAAGCAGGGCCAGATCCTGAAGCCGGGCGACGTCATCGACGCCGACACGGCCGAACTGGTCGCCACCGAATTCGGCCATACGGTCCGCCGCGTCGCCGAGTCCGACATCGAGGAAGGCCTGTTCAACATCGCCGACAATGCCGAGGACCTGGTTTCGCGGCCGCCCGTGGTGACGATCATGGGCCATGTCGATCACGGCAAGACTTCGCTGCTCGATGCCATCCGCAACGCCAATGTCGTGTCCGGCGAGGCCGGCGGCATCACCCAGCACATCGGCGCCTACCAGGTCGAGAAGAACGGTCACAAGATCACCTTCATCGACACGCCCGGCCACGCCGCCTTCACGGCGATGCGTGCCCGCGGCGCGCAGGCGACCGACATCGCCATCCTGGTGGTGGCGGCCGACGACAGCGTGATGCCGCAGACGATCGAATCCATCAGCCACGCCAAGGCGGCCGGTGTTCCGATCATCGTGGCGATCAACAAGATCGACAAGCATGACGCCGATCCGCAGAAGGTGCGTTCGGAACTGCTGCGCCACGAGGTCTTCGTGGAATCCATGGGTGGTGAAGTTCTGGACGTCGAAGTGTCGGCGACCAAGGGCACCAATCTCGACAAACTGCTCGAGGCGATCCTGCTGCAGGCCGAAATCCTCGACCTGAAGGCCAATCCGGACCGTACGGCCGAGGGCGTCGTCATCGAGGCGCAGCTGGACAAGGGCCGTGGCCCCGTCGCCACCGTGCTGGTGCAGACCGGCACGCTGATGCCTGGCGACATTCTCGTCGCCGGCAATGAATGGGGCAGGGTGCGCGCGCTGGTCAACGATCGCGGCGAGCAGATCAAGGAAGCGCCGCCGGCGATGCCCGTCGAGGTGCTTGGCCTGCAAGGCACGCCGCAGGCCGGCGATCGCTTCGCTGTGGTCAACAACGAGGCCCGTGCCCGCGAGATCACCGAATATCGCCAGCGCCTGGCCCGTGAGAAGGCGGTTGCCAAGCATGCCGGCCAGCGCGGCTCGCTCGAACAGATGATGTCGCAGCTGCAGACAAGCGGGTTGAAGGAATTCCCGCTGGTCATCAAGGGCGACGTGCAGGGTTCGATCGAGGCGATCAATGCCGCGCTGGACAAGCTCGGCACCGACGAGGTGCGTGCGCGCATTGTCCATGCCGGCGCCGGCGCCATCACCGAAAGCGACGTGTCGCTGGCGGAGACGTCCGGGGCGGCGATCATCGGCTTCAATGTCCGCGCCAACGTTCAGGCACGGGCCGCGGCCGCGGCCGCGGGCATCGAGATCCGCTATTATTCGATCATCTACAACCTCGTGGATGATGTGAAGGCGGCTCTGTCGGGCTTGCTGTCGCCGGAGCGTCGCGAGACCTTCATCGGCAATGCCGAGATCCTCGAGATCTTCGACATCACCAAGGTCGGCAAGATCGCCGGCTGCCGTGTCACCGAGGGCAAGGTCGAGCGTGGTGCGGGCGTGCGCCTGATCCGCGACAACGTCGTCATCCACGAAGGCACGTTGAAGACGCTGAAGCGTTTCAAGGACGAGGTTTCGGAAGTCCCCGGCGGCCAGGAGTGCGGCATGGCCTTCCAGAACTACGAGGACATGCGTGTCGGCGACGTCATCGAGTGCTTCCGCGTCGAGATGGTGACCCGGACGCTCTGATGTCCCGACGGCCAGGGTTCGGTCGGGAATATTCATGGCGTCCGATCCCCGTCAGCCTCTGAAGGTGAGGCACTACAAACTGGCAAGGGCGGATGTCCTTGCCTATGAGCGGCTTCCGGGCGAGCTTTCCGGCCGGGCCAAGTTCGCCTTGATCGTCTGGCTGGCCTTGCCGGGCGCTGTCTCGGGCTTCCTGGCCGATCAGGTGAGCGCCAGGGTCTGGTGGCTCATTTTGGTGGCAATGGTCGTGTTTGCCCTTGGCGTCGCCATGGTCGTGTCGAAAGTGATCGTCTCACGGCGGGCAGCAAGGCATCCAATTCCAGATGGCGAGGTCACCCTCGAGCAATGGGGCGATCATCTGGCCGAGTTCGCCGATGGGCGTGCCCGGTTTGTCGCCATGGAGACGATCGGCAAGGTAATCGATACCCCGGACCATGTCTTCGTCTGCGCCGAGCGGTTCCCGATCATTGTTCCGCGTGCGGCATTCGAGGACGAGCGGGACATGCGGCTGTTCGCCGGCTGGCTCGATGAGGAAAGCAACAACGCTCAGCCATGAGCGCCAGGAACACGTTGAAGTGCTGTTCGTTCTCCCACAAAGGGCGTAACGGATCATGAAATCAGGACGGTAAGACAAACCATGGCGGCACAATCCGTAAAAGGTCCAACCCAGCGTATGCTGCGCGTCGGCGAACAGGTACGGCATGCCCTGTCCGAAACCTTGCAGCGCGGCGAGATCATCGATCCGCTGATCGAGAACGCGGTGATTTCGGTCTCGGAAGTGCGCATGTCGACCGATCTGCGCGTCGCCACCGCTTTCGTTTCGCCGCTCGGCGCCAAGGATACCGATGCGGTGGTGGAGGCGCTGAACAAGCATGCGAAATTCGTGCGCGGGCGCGTCTCCGGCGCCCTGCGGCAGATGAAGTTCATGCCGGAGTTCCGCTTCAAGCTCGACACGTCGTTCGACAATTTCGCCAGGATCAACGATCTGCTGAATTCGCCCGAAGTGGCGCGTGACCTTGGCCCCGACGATCAAGATAGGGACGAGCAGGATAACGACGGCAAGAAGGACACGGAATAGTGGCGCGTCGCGGCAAGAAGAAGGGCCGGCCGATCTCGGGCTGGCTGGTGCTGGACAAGCCGGTGGGCATGGGTTCCACCGAAGCCGTCTCCAAGATCAAGTGGCTGTTCCAGGCGGAAAAGGCCGGCCATGCCGGTACGCTCGACCCGCTCGCCTCCGGCATGCTGCCGATCGCTCTCGGCGAAGCCACCAAGACCGTGCCCTATGTCCAGGACGGTGCCAAGATCTATCGCTTCACCGTCGCCTGGGGGCAGGAGCGTTCGACCGATGATCTGGAAGGCCCTGTCACCAAGACCTCCGACCGGCGCCCGTCGCGGGCCGAGGTCGAGGCGCTGCTGGCGAAATACACAGGTGTCATCATGCAGACGCCCCCGCAATTCTCGGCCATCAAGATATCAGGCGAACGCGCCTATGACCTGGCTCGTGAGGGGGAAACGGTGGACATTCCCGCGCGCGAGGTCGAGATCGGCCGTCTCGACATTGTCGAACACGATGCCGACCATACGATGTTCGAGGTCGAATGCGGCAAGGGCACCTATGTACGGTCGCTGGCCCGCGACATGGGGCGCGATCTCGACTGTTTCGGCCATGTCAGCGAACTGCGCCGGGTTGAGGTCGAGCCGTTCACACAAGAGGATTTCGTCACCATCGCCGAACTGGAGGCCGCCCGTTTCGGCGCGCCGGATGAAGGCGGTGAGGACGCGGCGAACGCCACCGATGCGATCGAGACTCCGATCGACTTCGATGCAATCGATGCGCTCCTGGTCGATACGGCAGCCGCCCTCGACTGCTTGCCCCAGATCGCCATCAGCGACGATGCGGCGACCAAGATCCGCCTCGGCAACCCGGTCATCATTCGTGGTCGCGACGCGCCGGTGGAAGCGGAAGAAGCCTGCGCGACGGCGCGTGGCAAACTGGTAGCCATCGGTGCGATCGAGCAAGGCATGTTCAAGCCGAAGCGTGTGTTTGCCGGCTGACGTCCGTTATCCAATATCCGCGAGACGTTGCGTCAGAGGACCCCATGGCAAAAGCTGACACCGACAGCAAGCGGACGCCGGTCAGAACAAGGCGGCCGCCGGTCGGCGCCTCGCCCGGCACGCTGATCGCCGATCCAACGGCGCGGCGCTCCGAATTGCGGCTGACGCTGATCTCGCCACAGAAGTTCAAGACCATCGAAAACGCCAGTATCGATGACGTCCACGCCAATTGCGAGAAATGGCCGGTGATCTGGCTCGACTGCACCGGCCTCGCCAACATCCAGCTGATCGAGGAGATCGGACGGATCTTCAATCTGCATCCGCTGGCTCTGGAGGACGTCGTCAACACCGGTCAGCGGCCGAAGGTGGACTTCTTCGAGGATCATGCCTTCGTCGTCGTCAGGATGATCGACGACATAACCTCGCACCGCTACGAGCAGATCGGCGTGTTCTTCGGCAAGAACTTCGTCGTCACCTTCCAGGAGCGTGAAGGCGATCCGTTCGATCCCGTGCGCAAGCGCATCGAGAGTTCGGCGCCCAACCGGTTGCGCGCTCGCGGCGCCGACTATCTCGCCTACGCGCTGATCGACGCCATCGTCGACAGCTATTTCCCGCCGGTCGAGGCGGCGGGCGAGATGGTCGACAGCATCGAGGACCAGATGCTGAACGCCCCGCACAAGCACCAGATGCGCCAGCTGCATGAGCTGCGCCGCGACGCCAATGTGCTCAAGGGCGTGCTCTGGCCGATGCGTGATGCACTGGCCACGTTGATCCGCAACGACGTGCCCTATGTGAAGGCGGAAACCAAGGTCTTTCTCAACGACACGCTCGACCATGCGTTGCGGCTGATCGAGCTGGTCGAAACCCAGCGCGACATGCTGACCGGCCTGATCGAAATGCACCTGTCGCTAAGCCAGGCGCGCACCAATGACGTCATCAGCTATCTCACCATCGTCTCGGTGATCTTCATGCCGCTCACCTTCCTGGTAGGCGTCTGGGGCATGAATTTCGATCCAGCGTCATCTCCCTGGAACATGCCGGAGCTGAAAGCCTATTACGGCTATCCCTTGTCGTTGCTGTTTATGGCGCTTGTCGCACTGGGACTGATCGCTTTCTTCAAATGGAAGAAATGGCTTTAGCGTCAGAAAAACTTGCCGGATCAGCTTGAAAAGCCGGCCTGTAGATTGGGCTGGTGTTTTTGTCCGAATTGCATTATACGCGCCGCAGCATAGCGCCCAGACGCTTTGCCTGCACCGGCCCCTGCTGGACGACATCCCGGCTGAGGGCGACCCGTTTCCTCAAACAGATAAGGAAAAACACGATGTCGATTACCGCCGAGCGCAAGAAGGAATTGATGGGCGAATTCGCCACCGCCAAGGGCGATACCGGGTCTCCGGAAGTCCAGGTGGCCATCCTTTCCGAGCGCATCAAGAACCTGACCGATCACTTCAAGGACCACAAGAAGGATAACCATTCCCGCCGTGGTCTGCTCGCTCTCGTCTCCCAGCGCCGCAGCCTGCTTGACTATCTCAAGCGCAAGGATGACGCGCGCTACCAGACGCTGATCGAGAAGCTCGGTCTGCGCCGCTGACGAATTGACCGGCGGGCTTTCGAAAGAGAGCCCGCCGGTCGCGCATTCTGCCAGTCGCATCGATTGGCCAGACCTGGTTTCGAGCGTGCGGAGGGCCACTCGAAACCGCCCATGGACGGTCATGGGGCAGGATTGCAGGACGCTCGTGCGCTTACCCAGCGCCGAAATTACCCGAGCTTCCCGTTGTCTTGCCCGTGGCTGCCCGAGAAAGGAAGCCAGGGAAAGGGCATCCGCGCACCGTGAAACGGCGCGGCCCTTTCCGCTTATTAAGGACAAGATATGTTCAACTACCACAAAGTGGAAATCGAGTGGGGCGGTCGTCCGCTCATCCTGGAAACCGGCAAGATCGCGCGTCAGGCTGACGGCGCGGTGATGGCGACCTACGGCGAAACCAAGGTTCTCGCCACCGTGGTTTCGATGAAGGAGCCCAAGCCGGGCCTCGATTTCTTCCCGCTGACCGTCAACTACCAGGAAAAGACCTACGCCGCCGGCAAGATCCCGGGCGGCTATTTCAAGCGCGAAGGCCGTCCGAGCGAAAAGGAAACGCTGGTTTCCCGTCTCATCGACCGCCCGATCCGCCCGCTCTTCGCCGCCGGCTACAAGAACGACACGCAGATCGTCTGCACCGTCGTCCAGCATGATCTCGAAAATGATCCCGACATCCTGTCGATCGTTGCCACTTCGGCTGCCCTGACGCTGTCGGGCGTTCCCTTCATGGGCCCGGTCGGCGGCGCCCGCGTCGGCTACATCAACGGCGAATACGTGCTCAACCCGCATGTCGATGAGATGCAGGAATCCAAGCTCGATCTGGTCGTCGCCGGCACCGCCGACGCCGTGCTGATGGTCGAGTCCGAAGCCAAGGAACTTGGCGAAGAGCTGATGCTCGGCGCCGTCATGTTTGGCCACAAGGGCTTCCAGCCGGTCATCGACGCCATCATCAAGCTGGCCGAAGTTGCTGCCAAGGAGCCGCGCGACTTCACCGCGCCGGATTCTTCCGCCCTTGAAGCCGAGATGCTGAAGATCGTCGGTGACGAGCTCAGCACTGCCTACAAGAACGTCGACAAGCAGAAGCGCTACGCCGCCGTCGACGCCGTCAAGGCGAAGGTCAAGGCCGCATTTGCCCCGGCCGAAGGCCAGGACGCCAAGTACACCTCCGAGCAGATCGGCTCGGTGTTTAAGGAACTCCAGGCCAAGGTCGTGCGCTGGAACATCCTCGACACAGGCTCGCGCATCGATGGCCGCGACCTGAAGACGGTCCGCAAGATCGTCTCCGAAGTCGGCGTCCTGCCCCGCACCCACGGTTCGGCACTGTTCACCCGCGGCGAGACCCAGGCGCTGGTCGTTGCCACGCTGGGCACCGGCGAGGACGAGCAGTATGTCGACTCGCTGACCGGCATGTACAAGGAGAAGTTCCTCCTTCACTACAACTTCCCTCCCTACTCCGTCGGTGAGACCGGCCGCATGGGTTCGCCGGGCCGCCGCGAAATCGGCCACGGCAAGCTCGCCTGGCGCGCTATCCGCCCGATGCTGCCGAGCGCCGACCAGTTCCCCTACACGCTGCGCGTCGTCTCGGAGATCACCGAGTCCAACGGCTCGTCGTCGATGGCGACCGTCTGCGGCACCTCGCTGGCGCTGATGGATGCCGGTGTT
This sequence comes from Mesorhizobium sp., assembly GCF_041661565.1. Lineage (GTDB taxonomy): Bacteria > Pseudomonadota > Alphaproteobacteria > Rhizobiales > Rhizobiaceae > Mesorhizobium. The sequence goes on along the minus strand of NZ_JBAZUD010000016.1, from coordinate 32,263 downwards.
CCCCTGGCAAAGCCGGTCGCCGGCATCGCCATGGGCCTGATCAAGGAAGGCGAGCGGTTCGCCGTTCTCTCCGACATCCTTGGTGACGAGGATCATCTCGGCGACATGGATTTCAAGGTTGCCGGCACCGAAGGTGGCATCACCTCGCTGCAGATGGACATCAAGATCGATGGCATCACCGAGGAAATCATGAAGATCGCGCTTGGCCAGGCCAAGGACGGTCGTCTGCATATCCTGGGCGAGATGGCCCAAGCCCTGACCGGCGCGCGTTCGGAGCTCGGCGAATTCGCGCCGCGCATCGAGGTCATGCACATCCCGACCGACAAGATCCGCGACGTGATCGGCTCGGGCGGCAAGGTCATCCGCGAGATCGTCGAAAAGACCGGCGCCAAGATCAACATCGAGGATGACGGCACGGTCAAGATCGCTTCGTCCAACGCCAAGGAGATCGAGGCGGCGAAGAAGTGGATCCACACCATCGTCGCCGAGCCGGAAGTCGGCGAAATCTACGAAGGCACGGTCGTCAAGACCGCCGACTTCGGCGCTTTCGTCAACTTCTTCGGTCCGCGTGACGGTCTCGTCCACATCTCGCAGCTTGCCAACGACCGGGTCGCCAAGACCTCGGACGTCGTCAAGGAAGGCGACAAGGTCTGGGTGAAGCTGATGGGCTTCGACGAGCGCGGCAAGGTTCGCCTGTCGATGAAGGTCGTCGACCAGGCCACGGGCAAGGAACTCGCTCGCGACAAGAAGACCGAAGGCGAAGAAAACGCCGCCTGATCGGCCTGACACGGAAATCGAAACGGGCGCGGCGAATGTCGCGCCCGTTTTCGTTTAGAGCAATTCCAGGAAAAGTGTGAACGGTTTTCCGTCCGGAATTGCGTCAAAACAAAGAGTTAGGGCGGTTCGCCGTTTCCGTGAAACGGTGAACTGCTCTAATGCATGTCGCCCTCGATCCTTGGAGACCGGCATGCACGGAGCAGGGGAATTCCAGGAATGTCCGCAGAGGCGCTGAAGACGCTTTTTCACCCGTTCGAGGCGGAGGCTGTCGCCTTGCCGCGAATGGGCGAACGCGTTCTTTTTCTGGGCGCCGAGCCTGGATTTCGCCAGCCGGACGGGTTCGAGGCCACGCTGCATCTGGTGCAAGGCTTCCGGCCGCATTTCCGCGCGCTACAGGCGGCGGGCTTCACTGTCACGCAACGCGCCGAGGGCGATGGCTCTGACGCCGCGCTTGTGCTCGCCGGCCGGCATCGCGGGCTGAATGAGCTGCGCATCGCCGAGGCCATCGAGCGCGTGGCGCCAGACGGCTTGGTCGTCGTCGCCGGCGGCAAGGACGAAGGCATTGCCAGTCTGCGCAGGCGCATCGAGGAGCTGCTGCCGCTTGACGGTCACCTGCCCAAATATCACGGAATCGCTTTTTGGTTTCGTCGCCCGTCCGACCCGGTTGCGGCGGAAACCCTGCGCGCCGCCAATCCCCCCTTGCTGGTCGAAGGCCGTTTCCACACCGCGCCGGGAATGTTTTCTTTCGACCGCATCGACACCGGCTCGAAACTTCTGGTCGACAATCTGCCCGGCGACCTGCGAGGCTCCATCGCCGATTTCTGTGCCGGCTGGGGTTATGTGGCGGCTGAGGTCGCGGAGCGCTTCCCCGGCCTGTCGGGGCTCGACCTCCATGAGGCGGATTTCGACGCGCTGGAGGCGGCAAAGGCCAATATCGGCACCGGCATCACGGCCGAGCCGCGCTTCTTCTGGATCGACCTGCTGAGCGAAGCCGTCGAGCGCCGTTACGACGCGATCGTCATGAACCCGCCATTTCATCGCAGCCGCGCGGCCGAACCCGAGATCGGCGCCGGCATGATCCGCGCGGCGGCCAAGGCCTTGAAGCCCGGTGGCCGTCTGTTCGTGGTGGCCAACCGCCAGCTTCCCTATGAGCGGATCCTGTCGGCTGCCTTCTCCAGCCATGCCGAACTCGCCCGCGACGGCATGTTCAAGGTGCTGTCAGCGCGTCGGTAGAGCATGATCCATCCTGGAAGGGGCGCCGTCGCCCCGCGCTCAACGCGAAGCGGCAAGGCGCAGCATGTTGTCGCCGGGATGCCGGTCGTCAGACCGGATCTGGAGCGGCGCGGGCCGGCCGAACAGATCGCCTTGAACGACTTCGCATCCGGCTGCCCGAAGCAACGTTGCCTGACTGTCCGTCTCGACGCCTTCGGCTATGATGCCGACGCCCAGCGCGCGTGAAAGCCCGACGATGGTCGAGACCACCGCGCTGCAGCTGGAATCGGTATCCAGGCGGCTGACAAAGGACCGGTCGATCTTGAGTTTGCCGAACGGGAAATCGATGAGGTAGCTGAGGTTGGAATAGCCGGTGCCGAAATCGTCGATGACGACGCAGATGCCCATCTCGGAAAGCTCCCGCAGGATGGCCGAGGCGCGTGCATGGTCCTGCATCATTGCCGATTCGGTCACCTCCAGCTCAAGCCTCGACGGCTTAATGCCGGTGGCGATGATCGTGTCTCGCACGATGCCGACGAAGTCCTTGGTCATGAACTGCATGGGGGAAATGTTGACGGCGACGAAGGAGTCGTCGGGTAAATGCCGGGCGTCTTCACAGGCCTTGCGCAGCACCCATTCGCCGATCGGGCCGATCATCCCGGTTTCCTCGGCCATCGGAATGAATTCAACCGGCGGGATCATGCCGCGTTCCGGATGCTGCCAGCGGATCAGCGCCTCATACCCGACCACGAGTCCGGTTCTAAGATCGAATTGCTGCTGGTAGTGAAGATCGAAGTCACCACGCTCCAGGGCAGTCTTCAACTCTGATTCGACCCACTGGCGATGGTCGGCGAGCCTGCCCATTTCGGCTTGGAAGAACGACCAGTTGCCGACGCCGCTGGCCCGGGCACTCTGCAGCGCCAGATTGGAGCGACGCAGGATCAGGACCGGATCAATTCCGTCCTTCGGCATCGCGACGATGCCCACCGATATATTGACCGATTGCAGATGGGTGCTGAGCTCGTAGGGCTCCATCATTTCGTCGATCAGGGTCTCGACGGCATTCTCCAACGAACCGCTGACCTGATTGTCGGGCAGCAGCACCGCGAATTCGCCGGCCCCGATGCGCCCGATCACCGCGCGCGCGGGAACGCACGCCTTCAGCCGGTTGGCGAAAGCGCGGATCAACTCGTCCCCCTGGCTGTAGCCGATCGCATCGTTGATCTGCTTGAACCGGTCGATGTCGATGTCGATAAGGAACATCGGATCGCCGGTCCGGATTGTCGTACGTGCCGCCTCGGCGATCGTGTCGACCATCGCCGGACGCACCAACAGGCCGGTCAGCTTGTCGAAATGGGTCTCGTTGAAGACGAAGTCGGTCGACTCGTCGACGCCGGCGAAGAAAGACATCGCCGCTCCGGATGCGGCCAGCGCGCAGAGCGCGGCCGTGATCGCGAAAGTCGTGCTTATCGATATGCCGGCAAGACCCTCGCCGAGGTTGAGCTTGAGGGCCCACAATCCGAGAACGAAACCGCCGATGCCTGAACTGGCGATGGTAAGCAGTCTGAACGCCGGCGTGCGCTTCGGGTTGCTGACTGCTGGCATTCGAAGGTCCCCAAGGGTAGGGGTGCTTCTAGCGGACACCTCCTTAAAATGGGTTTCCGCCAATACATCCAATTTTACTGGAAGTGTTTATTCCCGGGCGCCGTCCGTCTGCTTCAGTTCGTCCAGCGTCGGCATGGACACGATATGATAGCCGGAATCGACGTAGTGGATTTCGCCGGTCACGCCGGAGGAAAGATCGGAAAGCAGGTAAAGCGCGGAACCGCCGACCTCGTCGATGGTCACGGTGCGGCGTAGCGGGGAGTTGCGCTGCTGGTAGGAGAACATGTGGCGCGCATCCGAAATCCCGGCCCCGGCAAGGGTGCGCACCGGTCCGGCTGACAAGCCATTCACCCTGATGCCGCGCGGACCGTAGTCATTGGCGAGATAGCGCACGCTTGCCTCCAGCCCGGCCTTTGCGACACCCATGACATTGTAGTTGGGCATGACCCGCACGGAGCCCGCATAGGTCAGGGTGATCATCGAGCCGCCATCTTTCATCAGGCCGGCGGCGTGACGGGCGATTTCGGTGAAGGAGAAACAGGAGATCACCATGGTGCGGACGAAATTGTCCCGGCTGGTGTCGGCATAGAGACCCTTCAGCTCGTTCTTGTCGGAAAAGCCGATGGCGTGGACGACGAAATCCAGCCCGCCCCAGGCCGTGCCAAGGGTCTCGAACGTGGCGGCGACCGAAGCACTGTCCTCGACATCGCACGGTACGACCAGCGAGGCGCCGATCTTGTCGGCAAGCGGCTTGACCCGGCGCCCGAAGGCATCGCCCTGATAGGTGAAGGCGAGTTCCGCCCCGTGTTCGGCCAGTTTACGCGCGATCCCCCAGGCGATCGAGTGGTCGTTGGCGACACCCATGACAAGCCCGCGCTTGCCCTTCATCAATCCGTCCATGGTTGGCAATCCTGTTGAAAACGCTGGCCTTATGCGGAGTAGCGCTGGAAAACCAGCGTTGCGTTGGTGCCACCGAAACCGAACGAATTCGACAAGACAGTGTCGATCGTGGCGTTGTCGATGCGCTTGCGCACGATCGGCATGCCCTCGAACTCGGGATCGAGAGTCTCGATATGGGCGCTTTCGCCGATGAAGCCGCCTTGCATCATCAGGATCGAGTAGATGGATTCCTGCACGCCGGCCGCACCCAGCGAATGGCCGGTCAATGATTTTGTCGAGGTGATGAAGGGCATCTTCTCGCCGAACACCTCGCGGATGGCACCCATCTCCTTGGAGTCGCCGACCGGCGTCGAAGTGCCATGGGTGTTGATGTAGTCGATCGGCGCGGAAACCGTGGCCATCGCCTGGCGCATGCAGCGGATCGCGCCTTCGCCCGATGGGGCGACCATGTCGTACCCATCGGAGGTCGCGCCGTAGCCGACGATCTCTGCGTAGATCTTGGCGCCGCGTGCCTTGGCGTGCTCAAGCTCCTCAAGCACCAGCACGCCGGCCCCGCCCGCGATGACAAAGCCGTCGCGATTGGCGTCGTAAGCGCGCGAGGCGGTCGATGCCTTGTCGTTGAACTTGGACGACATGGCGCCCATGGCGTCGAACAGGTCCGACATCGTCCAGTCGAGATCCTCGTGGCCGCCGGCAAAGACCATGTCCTGCTTGCCCCATTGGATCAGTTCATAGCCATTGCCGATGCAATGCGCCGAGGTCGAGCAGGCCGATGAGATAGAATAGTTGACGCCGTGGATCTTGAACCAGGTGGCAAGCGTAGCCGATGCCGTCGACGACATCGCTTTCGGCACCGCGAACGGACCGATGCGCTTGGGGCTGCCGTTCTTCAGCGTGGTTTCGGCAGCCTCGACGATGGTGCGGGTGGAAGGTCCGCCCGATCCCATGACGATGCCCGTCCGCTCATTGGTGATATCGCTCTCGCCGAGGCCGGCATCCGCGATCGCCTGGTCCATCGCGACATGGTTCCAGGCGGCGCCCTGCGACAGGAAGCGCATCGCGCGGCGATCGATCATGCCCGACGGGTCGAGTGTCGGCGCACCCCAGACCTGGCACCGGAAACCATGCTCGGCGAAGGAATCGGAAAAGCTGATGCCGGATTTGGCATCATGCAGCGAGGTCTGCACCTCGTTGGCATTGTTGCCGATCGACGACACGATGCCGAGGCCTGTGACTACGACACGTCTCATTCGCAACTCCTTCCAGGGATGCTGGCCAGAAGGCCCGCGGTCAAGCGACCGCCGACTGCTTGGACAGACCGACCTTCAAATCGGTTGCCGCATATATGGGTTCGCCGTCCGCTTTCAGCCAGCCGTCGGCGATGCCGAGCACGAGCCTGCCGCGCATCACGCGCTTGAAGTCGATGCCATATTCGACCTTCTTCACCGCGGGCGTCACCATGCCCTTGAACTTGACCTCGCCGGTCGACAGCGCCATTCCCTTGCCGGGCTCGCCCAGCCAACCAAGGTAGAACCCGGTCAATTGCCACATGGCGTCCAGGCCAAGGCACCCCGGCATGATCGGATTGCCGATGAAATGGCAGGCGAAGAACCAAAGGTCCGGCTTGATGTCGAATTCCGCGCGGATGAAGCCCTTGTCGAAGGCGCCGCCCGTCTCGCTGATCTCGGTGATCCGGTCGAACATCAGCATGGGCGGGTATGGCAATTGGGCGTTGCCCGGTCCGAACAGTTCGCCGCGGGCGCAGGCCAGCAATTCCTCGTACTCGTAGCTGGATTTCGAACCCGCCATCAATCTCGTCCCCATATCGTCCCGGGCAATCGTGCGCCCTTGTCGTTGGCTTCCTAACACAATCCGTTTCAGGCCGGAAACCGGCGTTTGCGCTTAACCCGCCCGTCTGCCTGGGTCAATGCGCGCTATTGATCGCATTCGGACGACAGAATATATGTCAGCAAGGCTGCGGTTTGCGCGGGCGTCCATTCTTTTGCCATTCTGGGCGCGCCATAAGGCGGAACTGTGGGCTTGGACGAATAGATGGACCTGGGCTGCCGGAAGGAAATTGTCGCTGTGGACAAGCGGGTGCGTGAAGCCGGCCTGAGGCCGACGCGTCAGCGTATCGCGCTGGCTGATCTGCTTTTTGCCAAGGGCGACCGCCATCTGTCGGCCGAGGAACTGCACGAAGAAGCGGTCGCCGCCGGCGTGCCGGTGTCACTGGCTACGGTCTACAATGCCCTTCACCAGTTCACCCAGGCCGGCTTGCTGCGCATCCTCGCCGTCGAAGGCGCGAGGACCTATTTCGACACCAACACATCCGACCATCATCATTTCTATATAGAAGGCGAGAATCGAATATTCGACATCGCCAATGGGCCGGTCACGGTCACCAACCTTCCGGAACCGCCCGCGGGGATGGAGATCGCCAATGTCGACATCGTGGTGAGACTGCGCCCCAAACGTCCTGAATGACCGAAGGGCCATGAAATCCCTCGATCTGACGATCCGTCTCGAATGGGCCGTCGTAGCGGTGGTTGCCGTCGTTTTCTATGGATCGGCCGGCATGTCCTGGTGGCTCTTCGCGGCACTCATCCTGGCACCGGACCTGTCGATGTTGGGCTATCTTGCCGGGGCGCGCGTCGGCGCCATTGCCTACAATGCCTTCCACATCCTGATCGTGCCGGTACCGCTGCTGCTCGTTGGCCACCTGTCGGGGCATGTGGTCGCCGTCGCGGTCGCATTGATATGGATCGCCCACATCGCCATCGACCGCGCGCTGGGCTATGGCCTGAAGCTGCCGAGCGGGTTTAAGGACACTCATCTCGGTCGTATCGGGCGCTGAGCCACGAGCGCGAGCCCTTGGGCTCGACGCGGCCGTGGTTAAACGGCCGGAGGGATCAGTTCTTGACCCGCTCGCCCGGATAGGCGCCCCAAACCGCCGCCTGGGCGAGCCACCCGGTGTGACCGTCGAGCGTCATTTCGCACCATTGGCCGTCGCAGGCCTTTATCGTGCCCATGACGCCGGGCTCGACGATCGCCACCACGCTGGCATCCTTGTCGGGGCTGCGCAGAAGATTGATCTGGGCGCCCTTGCCACGTTGCCATGGGGCGATGATCGCGGTGCGCCGGCCCGAAAGCAGCGACTGGTTGATCCAGCCCTCGGAACCCTCGGCATCGCGAACCCGGCGCCAAGTATCGAATTCCTGGATGATCTCCATGGGCAGGCCGGCCTTCATGTACATCCAGTCGACCGAGTAGTTGGCGCCCGGGCCGACCCGCGAGTTGACGCGGCCGGATTTCAGGCTGACGAATCGGGGCAGTGGCAAGCCGCTCGGCCCCAGGGTGACGACGCTTTGCGCGGGCGCCGCCGCGCTCTGGGCCGCCGTTAGCGGGGAATAGAGGAGAGCGCCGAGAAATGCCGCGCTCAGGGTCAGGCGAAGCGACGCGAAACCAGACACTTTCGTTCCTTTCGGCGCCTGCCTGCCGGCCTCGGCGCCCCTTTTTCTTTGTCTTCGGCGGCACCGCTTGTTACATGGGTAATCGGCACCGCGACCGGCTTTCAGTTTCGCCGGTCTTGGTTAAAGAGGTCTCAACGAGGGAAACAATGCCAGGCAAAAAAAAGCCTCTCGTGGTCATCACGCGAAAGCTTCCCGACCCTGTCGAGACCCGCATGCGCGAGCTGTTCGATGCCCGGCTGAATGTCGAGGACAGGCCGATGACGCAGCCGGAACTGGTCGCGGCGGTCAAGGAAGCCGATGTCCTCGTGCCCACGGTCACCGACCGGATCGACGCCGCGCTCATCGCCCAGGCCGGTGACAACCTCAAGCTGATCGCAAACTTCGGCAATGGCGTCGACAAGATCGACGTCGCAGCGGCGGCCAGGAAGGGCATCACCGTCACCAACACGCCGAATGTGCTGACCGAAGACACCGCCGACATGACCATGGCGCTGCTCCTGGCGGTGCCGCGACGGCTGGCGGAAGGCGCCAACGTACTCACCGGCGACAAGAAATGGGCCGGTTGGTCGCCCACCTGGATGCTGGGGCGCCGCATCTGGGGCAAGCGGCTCGGTATTGTCGGCATGGGCCGCATCGGAACCGCCGTCGCCAGGCGGGCCAAGGCCTTCGGCCTGTCCATCCACTATCACAACCGCCACCGCGTGCTGCCCGCCGTGGAAGACGGGTTGGAGGCGACCTATTGGGAGAGCCTCGATCAGATGCTGGCCCGCATGGACATTATCTCGGTCAATTGCCCGTCGACGCCGGCGACCTTCCATCTGCTCTCGGCTCGGCGGCTGGCCCTGCTGCAACCGACCGCCTATATCGTCAACACGGCGCGCGGCGACATCATCGATGAAGAGGCACTGGTCAAACTGATCCAGGACGGCAAGATCGCCGGGGCCGGACTTGATGTCTATGAACACGAGCCGGCGCTGAATGGCAAACTGCTCAAGCTTGCCGCCAAAAACAAGGTCGTGCTCTTGCCGCATATGGGCTCCGCGACGCTCGAGGGGCGCATCGACATGGGCGAGAAGGTCATCATCAACATTCGCGCGTTCGTCGATGGCCATCGTCCCCCCGATCGCGTGCTTCCGGCCAGGGTTTAGCAAGCAGAGATCAGGCAGCGGCGCACGGTCCGCCTTTTGGCGGTCTCCACGCCCTGATCCCTGTTGCCTACTCCCTGGCCTTGTACCGGATCGTGTCGAAGCGGGCGGCAAGCGCATCATAGAGCAGCAGGCGGCCAACCAGCGGCTCGCCGATCCCGGTGATCAGCTTGATCGCTTCCATGGCCTGCAGGGTGCCTATGACGCCGGTCAGTGCGCCAACCATCCCCGCCTCGGCGCAGGACGGCACCAGGCCGGGTGGCGGCGCTTCCGGAAACAGATCGCGATAGCTCGGGTTGGGCTTGCCGTCCTTGCCCACCTCGAATGGCTTCAGCACCGTCACGGACCCGTCGAAGCGGCCGACCGCGGCGTGCACCAATGGTCTCTTTTCGCGCGCGCAGGCGTCGGCCACCGCATAGCGGGTTTCGAAATTGTCCGAGCCGTCGATGACGATGTCGTAGCGGGCGATCAGGGCGGGAGCGTTATCCTCGGTCAGCCGCAAGCTGTGCGTCTCGACATTGGTGTTCGGATTGATGCGGGCGAGGGCCGCCTTGGCGCTTTCGGTTTTCAGCATCCCCAGATTATTGGTCCCGTGAATGACCTGGCGCTGCAGGTTGGAGAGCGACACGGTGTCGTCGTCAACCACGCCCAGCGTGCCGACGCCGGCGGCGGCCAGATATTCCAGCACCGGTGCGCCCAACCCACCCGCGCCGATGACTAGCACCCGCGCCTGCTTTAGCTTTTGCTGGCCGGCGCCGCCAATCTCCGGCAAGACGATATGGCGGGCATAGCGTTCGATCTCGTCTTGGGTCAGGGCGGCTGGGGTCATTGCCGGATCATATAGTGACTGGAAAACCTTGTCAGGCGTCTTCGGTCGGCTCGACCTTGCCATGGTCGACGGTGAGGAACTGGGCACGCCCCTTGAGACTTGAAAACAGCCCTGCGTCGGTTCCCGTCATGAAAGCCTGGCAGTTCAGGTCCTCGAGGATCGAAAACAATGCCGCACGCCTTCCGCTGTCCAGATGGGCGGCGATTTCGTCGAGCAGCAGGATCGGCGTCATGCCTGACATTTCGCCGGTTAGCCGGGCGTGCGACACGACGATCCCGACCAGCAGGGCCTTCTGTTCGCCTGTCGAGCAAAGCTCGGCCGGCATTGCCTTGGGACGGTGCCGGACAAGCAGGTCGGAGCGGTGCGGGCCTTCGAGCGTGCGCCCGGCGGCACGATCACGATCTCGGCCACCAGCAAGCGCCCTGCGAAACCGCTCCTCGACATCGACCGCCGGCGCGTTGGCAAGCTCGATTTCCAGATCTCCCGCAAGGCTGATATCGGCCTGCGGGAACGGGCCGGTGTCGGGCAGGCGGTCGATCATGGCGGCGAGCAGGCGCACCAGCTCGGCGCGCGCTGCCGCAATGGCGACGCCGGTTTCAGCCATCTGTGTTTCGATGGCATCGAACCAGCGATCGTCCCGCGAGCCTTCGGTAAGCAGGCGGTTACGGCCGCGCATTGCCTTCTCGTAGTCCAACGCGCGCTGGCCGTGGCCTGGATCGATCGCCAGCACCAGCCGGTCGAGAAAGCGTCGGCGATCGGCGGCGGGCCCGGTGAAGAGCGCGTCCATGGCCGGGGTCAGCCACACGACGCGAAGCCATTCCAGCATGTCGTCCGCCGATCGGGCCGGCGCGCCATTGATGCGGACACGTCTGCCGCCGTCGCCCTCTCCAATTGAAATGCCCGTGCCGATCTCGATCTGGCCGTCCGGTCCATCCAGCCGGGCGTGCACCGCAAAGCCGCCGTCGCCGCCTTCTCGGGCGACATCGGCGTAAGGCGCCCGGCGCAGCCCGCGCCCCGGCGTCAGCAAGGAGATCGCCTCCAGAAGGTTCGTCTTGCCGGCACCATTGTCACCGGAAAACACCACTGCGCCCGGGGCGAGATCGACCGCCAGCGTCGCGTAGTTACGAAAGTTCGTAAGTGTAAGCTTACTTATATGGGTTTGTGCCGGCAACCGCTATCCGCCTGTAGAAGTCGCCATTGTTTCTGCTGCAGGTCCCGTCGCCGGGCGATGGACGATGCCGCGCCGGCTAAACCCGCATCGGCATCAGCACGTAAAGCGCTGTCTCATCGGCCATGTCATGGATCAGCGTCGGTGAACCGGCATCGGCCAGCATGAATTTGGCTTCGGTGCCGGTCAGCTGCGCGGCGACATCAAGCAGGTACTTGGCGTTGAAGCCGATCTCGATCGGGTCGGAAGAATAGTCGGCCGCCAACTCCTCGGTGGCGCTGCCCGAATCCGGGTTGTTGACCGCAAGCGTCACTTGGCCCTCGCTGATCGAAAGCTTCACCGCGCGGCCTCGTTCCGAGGAAATGGTGGAAACGCGATCGACGGCGGCGGCAAAACTCTGGCGGTCGATGATCAGCTTCTTGTCATTGCCGGTCGGGATGACCCGCTGATAGTCAGGGAAGGTGCCGTCGATGAGCTTCGAGGTCAGGACCACGCTGCCGATGGTGAAGCGGATCTTGGTGTCGGACAATTCGGTCGTCACGGGGACATCCGGATCGTCGACCAGTTTTTGCAGCTCGCTCACCGTCTTGCGCGGAATGATGATGCCAGGCATGCCCTCGGAACCTGCCGGCGCGTCGATTTCGGCGCGCGCCAGGCGGTGGCCGTCGGTGGCGACCGAGCGCAGCTTGAGCTTGCCGCCGACCTCATGCGTGTGCAGGTAGATGCCGTTGAGGTAATAGCGCGTCTCTTCGGTGGAGATGGCGAACTGGGTCTTCTCGATCAGGCCCTTCAGGGCAACCGAGTCGAGACGGAAGATATGCGAGAAGGACCCGGCCGAGAGCTCGGGGAAGTCCGATTGCGGCAGGCACTGGAGACGGAAGCTGGAGCGGCCGGACGCCACCGTCATGGCGTTGCCGTCCTCGTCGGTCTTCAGCATCACCTCGGCGCCGTCGGCGAGCTTGCGCACGATGTCATAGAGCAGATGCGCGGGAACCGTCGTCGCCCCGCCACGCTCCACCTTGGCCGGCGTCGCTTCCGTCACTTCGAGGTCGAGGTCCGTGGCCTTCATTTCGAGGCTGGCGCCGTCGGCGCTGAGCAGGACATTGGACAGGATCGGTATGGTGTTGCGCCGTTCGACCACGCGGTGGACGTGGTTGAGCGACTTCAGGAGATTTGACCGTTCCAGGATAACACGCATGACGAAACAGGCTCGCTTGAATGAATGACGGGTCTCCGGCGACCGGCGCCCCGCGAAAGGTCTGAACAGGCTCAGAATCTGCGTAAACTGACAGGAAAAAACCAGCGAACGCAAGCCCGCGCCATCGGTTCGGGCCGGCTCCGCGGGCTTTCTGGGGATAAAGGGCACTAAGTCCGCGTGCCCGGCTGATCAATCCGGAATTCGGGCCGCCCGCCAGGGGCGCGGCCGGCCCGTTCGGCCCTCCGAGCCGTACAGGCAACCCGTTGATTTCCAAAAGCCTTCCGGGTCAGCTCTTCGAGGCGATCAGGCCTGGTCGTTGATCAGCCTTCTCAACAGCTCGAGTTCCTGCGCCAGCGTGTTGTCATTGCCGGAAAGGTCCTCGATCTTGCGCACGGCGTGCAGCACCGTGGTGTGATCGCGACCGCCAAAACGCCGTCCGATCTCCGGCAGCGAGCGCGGCGTCATGACCTTCGACAGGTACATGGCGACCTGCCGCGGCTTGACGATGGTGCGTGTGCGCCGGTTGGACAGCAACTCGGTCTTCGACACGTTGTAATGGCGCGCCACGATCCGCTGGATATCCTCGATGCGCACCCGCTTCGGCTCGCCTGTCCGATAGATATGGCCGAGGATTTCGTCGATACGGTCGATGGTGATCTGCGGCTCGAAGGACTGGCGGAAAAGCAGTTGATTGAAAGCGCCTTCGAGCTCGCGACCGCTTCCGGTCACGGTTCGGGCGACGTGATTGAGGATCTCTTCCGAAATGTCCAGCGAGGCGTCATCGACCCTGGCGGTGGCGAGGCGCAGTTTGAGCATGCCAAGGCGCATGACGAAATCGGGCGCCGACATCTCGAGCGCGACGCCGCCATTGAGGCGCGAACGCACCCGCGGCTCGAGCGATTCCAGCTCCGACGGCGGCCGGTCGGCGGCAACGACCACCTGCTTGGCGCTGTCGAGCAGCATGTTGATCAGATGGCAGAATTCGTGCTGAATCGACTTGCCCTGGAGGAATTGCATGTCGTCGATGATCAGCAGGTCGATGTCGCGCAGCTGCTCCTTGAGCGTCAGCGCATTGTTGTCGCGGATCGCGGTGGCGAAGCGCCACATGAAATACTCGGCGGTAAGATAGACGACGCGCGACTTGGGGTTTTGCTTCAGCGATTCCGCCGCGATGGCCTGCAGCAGGTGGGTCTTGCCAAGTCCGACGGTCGCGTGGAGGAAAAGCGGATTGAAGCGCACCGCGCTCGACTGCGATTCCGCCACTGCCTTGGCAGCGGCGAAGGCCACCCTGTTCGACGGACCCTCGATGAAGGAGCCAAATGTGTAGCGCGGGTCGAGCGGTGAGCCGAGCACATTGTGCCGGAACTCGGTCTCTACCGGCGTGCCCGGGCGCGGAGGCGGTGTCCGCTCGGCGCGGCCGGGGCTGACGGTGCCGGCGGCGAGCGCCGTTTGCGTTTGCCGGGTCATCTTGCGTGCAGGGGCCAGGTCAGGCTCGGCCTGGCCGCGCCCCTGGCGGGTCGCGGTGCGAACGACTATCTCGATCTTGAGAAGATTGGCGTCCTCCTGCTTCCACAGCTCCGACATCAGGTCGAGATAGTGACCGTTGATCCATGAGCGCAGGAAAGCTGTGGGCACCGAGATGCGGACGATGCCCTTGGAGGCCTCCGCCACCTTCATGCGGCCAAACCAGCTCGAATAGACCTCGGTCCCCAGACGCGCCTTCAACTGGGCCTTGACCCTGTCGAACTTCTGCTCCGCGTCGCTGGAGACCATCATGTCATTTGCTCCGATCAAGGTTCCAGGAAATGGGAGGTCGCCCGTAAGCTCCCTTTCGATGCCGCTCTGCATGGTTCTTCCTTGCCTTTCCGTACCTGTTTCCCGCCGGGGATGCGCCTCCAGCATCCTTGTTCCGGCACCTTCGTCTTCGCTACGATGTCCTTTGCCGCCGCCGACAAATGCCATCGCCCAATATCCGGGGAACCGGTGCTGGCCATGGAAGCCAGTCCGTGTCGGGTGTGTCACGGCAATACAACGCCATCCGGCGAAAAGCGCCGGCGCGCTGTCTACCTGCCATGTCTTGTTACGCCAGTCCCCTACCGTACCGAAAAAGACAAACCAAGCCCGTTCGCGGACTTGATCCGCGTTGCAAATGCCGCCAATTTAAGCTGGCCAGTTCAGGCTGGGTTGAGGGCCGCAGGCCCGTCCCTTTCGATAGACCGACATTACCGAAATCGCTGTGGATAGGGCAAGGCCACCCCTAACCGATTTTTAAGGAATCTGGTTCTTGAATGAGGGTTGGGATGGCATGTCGCAACGGCACATTCTGACAAAGCCATTGTGATTCAAACCCTTTTCCGGCGAATATGAAAAAGGCGGCGCGCCGCGAAATTTTCTCAAATAATTCGCTTGACAGCTACTTGTCCCCGATCGCCCCGTCCGGATGTGGACAAGCTGTGGATGACCACCGGTAACTATTTGAAAAATATTGATTTTTGCTGGGCAATGAATTTTTCGGGCTAGCCTGGTTCAGGTATGCCGACGATCACCGGGGGCGGTTGTGCCGGCAAAGCATTTCGGATGCTGAAACCCGCGGCCGGAGACGTTTCCGAGCATTCTTTTTAAGTACTTGCCGGCAAACGAAAAAACCCGGCGCGATCGGCCGGGCTTTTAGAAAGTTCAGTCAGGAAGACGTTTATCAGGCCGACAGAACCCTGAGCCGCTGGGCCAGGCGCGACACCTTGCGGGACGCTGTGTTCTTGTGGATCACGCCCTTGGTCGCGGCGCGCATCAATTCCGGCTCGGCGACTTTGAAAGCAGCCTGCGCGGCCGCCTTGTCGCCGGAGGCAAGCGCCTCTTCGACCTGGCGGATGTAGGTGCGGACACGCGAGCGGCGGTTCTTGTTGATCGCCGCACGGCGGACGATCTTGCGCGTTGCCTTTTTGGCCGAGGATGTATTGGCCATGATGCCTCTCTTCTGATCTGGTGGGCGCATGCGGGGTGCCGCAGGGCGCAAAAAACAAACGGGCAGCAACGGGGCCGCCTCGGTTGGTGCGGCTTATAGTTCAGCTTTTCCGGCGCGTCAACGCTGCCCGTCCTTCTTTTTGACCCACCTGGTGAGCGTCGCCTTTCACGCTTCAGCGGTTGGTGAAATTGGGCTTCCGTTTCTCGGCGAAGGCCGCCATGCCCTCCTTCTGGTCTTCGAGCGCGAACAGCGAATGAAACAGCCGCCGTTCGAAGCGCAGGCCCTCGGCGAGCGTCGTCTCATAAGCACGATTGACCGCCTCCTTGGCCATCATCACCGACGGCAGCGAAAAGTCGGCGATCTTGGCTGCAGCCTTGACCGCCTCTTCGACGAGCGCGCCGGCGGGCACCACGCGTGATACCAGGCCCGAGCGCTCGGCTTCGGCCGCATCCATCATTCGCCCGGTCAGGCACATGTCCATCGCTTTCGACTTTCCGACGAAGCGGGCCAGCCGTTGCGATCCGCCCATGCCAGGAATCACACCGAGCGTGATCTCCGGCTGTCCAAACCTCGCGGTGTCGGCGGCAATGATGAAATCGCACATCATCGCCAGTTCGCAACCCCCGCCGAGCGCATATCCGGCCACGGCCGCTATGATCGGCTTTCGTGCCCGCGTAAGCTCTTCCCAGCCGACGAAGAAGTCTTGGGCGTAGGCGTCGACATAGGAGATCGACTGCATCTCCTTGATGTCGGCACCGGCGGCGAAGGCCTTCTCGGAACCGGTGATGACCATGGCGCCGATATTTGCGTCGGCGCCGAAATCCTTCACCGCCGCGACCAGTTCGGTGAGGATGCGAGAGTTCAGCGCGTTGAGCGCCTGCGGCCTGTTCAGCGTGACCAGCCCAACCTTGCCACGTGTCTCGGTGATGATCGTCTCATAGGCCATGGCTGTGTCTCCTCGCTCGATTCTCGTCTAGCTTACCGCTGACACGTCCGGCAATAGAAGGTCGATCGTCCGCTCTGCACGATGCGCTCGACATGGCCGCCGCAGCCGGGCTTGGGGCAGGGCTCGCCTTCTCGATCGTAGACGGCGAAGGAATGCTGGAAATAGCCCAGCGAACCGTCGGTCTGCATATAGTCCCGAAGCGAGGAGCCGCCGGCGGCAATGGCGTCCGATATGACCGAACGGATGGCCTCGGCCAGCCGTTCGCTCTGGGCCTTGGCCTTTTTTCCAGGCTTGGCGATCGTGCCCGCCTCGCGCAATGGCGACAGGCTGGAACGCCACAGGGCTTCCGAGACATAGATATTGCCCAGCCCGGCGATCAGTCTCTGGTCGAGAAGCGCTGCCTTCAGCGGTGATCGCCGCCCCTTCATCAAGGAGGCGATCAGCGTGCCGTCCAATCTGTTGCCGGTCGGCTCTACGCCAAGCCCGGCCAGCATCGGATGGTCCTCAGCCGCGCCTTCGGCAAAGAGCATGAAACCGAAGCGGCGCGGGTCGTTGAAGATGACGCGGGATCGTGCGCCGGCAGGCGAGGCGACATGGAAGACGACATGGTCGTGACTGGAACTCTTCGAGCGATCATGGTGGAAGATGCCGGGCAGGTGGCTGTCGTCCTCCGTCTCGATGCGGAATGATCCCGACATTCCGAGATGGCAGATCAAGACCGGCCCGCCGTCCAGTTCCATTGTCAGGTATTTGGCGCGGCGGCCGAGCGCGGTGATGGTCTTGCCGGTCAGCCGCTGCGAGAATTTTTCGGGGAATGGAAAGCGCAGATCCGGCCGCCGCGCCTCGACGCGCATGATGGTGGCGCCTTCCAGCACCGGCTGCAGTCCACGCCGGACCGTTTCGACCTCCGGCAATTCAGGCATGGCCGCCGATCATCGCAAGGAAAGAAGAGCCGTGGCGGCCGGCCGCTAGCCCGAGATGCTCGGCCACGGTTTCTCCGATGTCGGCAAATGTCGTCCTGAGTCCTATGTCACCGCCCTTGAATCCCGGTCCGGTGCCGATCACCGGAATGCGTTCGCGCGTGTGATCGGTTCCGCGCCAGGTCGGGTCGTTGCCATGGTCGGCCGTCAGGATGAGAAGATCGCCCTGCTTCAGCCTCGCAAACGCCTCCGGGAGCCGCAGGTCGAAAGCCTCGAGCGCCGCAGCGTATCCCGCGACATCGCGGCGGTGGCCGAATTCGGTGTCGAAGTCGACGAAATTGGCGAAAACGAGATCGCCGTCGCCGGCATCGTCTATCGCGCCCAGCGCCTCGTCGAACATGGCCATGTTGCCCGCGGCTTTGCGCACCTGCGAGATGCCGCGATGGGCGAAGATGTCGCCGATCTTGCCAACGGCGATGACGCGGCTTCCCCGCGCCGTCAGCCGGTCGAGCAAGGTCGGCTCCGGCGGCGGCACGGCGTAGTCATGGCGGTTGTACGTACGCTCAAAGGTCGCTGCGGTCTCGCCCACGAACGGCCGCGCGATCACCCGTCCGATCCTCAGCGGGTCAACCAGTCCGCGCACGACCCGGCAGAATTCGTAAAGTCGTTCCAGGTCGAAATGCACCTCATGCGCGGCGATCTGCAGCACGGAATCCACCGAAGTGTAGCAAATCGGCTTGCCGGTACGGATATGTTCCTCGCCGAACCGCTCGATGATCTCGGTGCCCGATGCATGGCAGTTGCCGAGGATGCCCGGCACCTTGCCTTCGCGGATGATCGCCTCGGTCAGCGCCACCGGGAAAGCGGGAACCGTATCCGGGAAATAGCTCCAGTCCACGCGAACCGGCAGGCCCGCGATCTCCCAATGCCCCGATGGCGTGTCCTTGCCGCTGGAAACCTCCTGCGCCGCCCCGTGGAATGCCGTGGCGAGCAGATGCGTCCCGCCGGTATCAAAGCTCAGCCCCGTCGCCGTTTCGACAGCCTTGCCAAGCCCGAGCGAGGCCATGTGGGGGACAAACAGTGGCCCGCTGCGAAGCCCTTCGCGGTCCGCGCGGCCCTCCGCGCAGGCTTCCGCAATATGCGCGAACGTGTTGGCGCCGGCGTCGCCATAGCGCTCGGCATCAGCCGCGCCGCCGATGCCGAAGGAGTCCAGGACGAAGAGGAAAGCGCGCGCCATGAGGTTGTTGTCGCCAGTTTGGACGACCAGACATAGGGTTCCCCGGCCGCAATGGCAATTCGCAAGCCAGGCGGCATTAGCTTTTGCGTGGTCGTGGAAAAGCGGGGCCGCCGCATGGATCCGTTTCCTGTGGCGCGCTTCGATGCCGGACATGGGCAAGAGACAGGGAAAACGGACGGTCCTGCCGTGAGATCCGGCCGGACCGCATATGCGGCTTTCTTGTTGACGCATGGGGCGCTTTGGTCATGCCCGGCGCACGCCGACTGGCGTGACGATATAGGCACGTTTCGCATCGGCATCGTTGCTGAACCCGGCGCCGTCCGACAGCGTCGGCGGTTCCCTCTTGCCATTGGCGGCCTTGACGATGGAAGGCCGCGAGGTCGCCGACGATGCGCCGTTCCTGGTCCACGCGGATTCGGCGTCGGCGGCTGAAATGGATGCTCGTCGACAGCAAGGCGGATGGCTTGTTCGGCTGGATGACGGCCGCCGCCGACGGCCAGCCGGAGGCATTGGTCACGTAAGCCAGGCTTGAAGCGGCGGGACTGTCGGCCTGCTGAGATATGGTCCCCACGCCGTCCGCTCCGATCTCGACCCGGAAGCCAAGCGCCGGCTCAGCGTTTTCCTCACCAACCTGAAATCGATGACGCCGAATGTCTACGATCTCCTGGAATCGAGGCATGCCGGCGGTTTCACCGTCGCGACCGCCAAGGACTACGAAATGGCGCAAGCCATCGTCCGTTTTGTTTCGGACGGCGGCTCGCGGCCATGAGCGCCGTCAGCAATCGCTACAAGGGATTGTCAGGCTTCTGCGTGGACGCAGATAGTAGGTTTCGTTCATAGAAATGTCGTCGAAGGCCGTGATCAAGCCAAGCTTCTGCTGGCTGCCCGCCGCCCAGGTGATGACCGGCTCGTAGCCGAGATAGCTGTCGACCCGGATGAGGAAGGTGCCCGCGACATTGAGCGTCGCCGGGATCGTGGTGCTCGTGGGGCCGGCGCTCGCGACGCCGTTGACCAGCTTGCGCGACCACACCACCTTCGCCACCGGCGTGGCGTCGCTCGTAAGCTGTACTGCCGTGACGGTGATGGTCGGGTCCGAGCGGTTGTAGGGCTGAAGCGTGACGGTGCCGATCCTCATGATGGCGTCGATATCCGCCTTGGTAATGGTTGGCTGCTGGGTGACGAGATCGGCCACCATGCTGCCGATACGGCCGACCTTCTTACTGGTCTCGACGGCTTGCGAAGCCTCCATGGTCACGAAATACATGATCAGAAGGATCGGCACGATCAAGGCGAATTCGACCGCCGCGACACCGCGGAGATCGGACCGGAATCGGGTCACTTTGTGCCAGACTTTCATAATTCCAGGATGTGCCCCCGCACGCATCATGCCATTGCCCTTTTCTTCTTGTGCATCCGCAGTGCATTCAGTTGTCGAACGGCTCGTTCTGCCAGGTGACCGATGCGAAGTGCAGGGTCTTGCCGCCCTCCAGGTTGGCCATCGACTTGGCCATCAGGTCGGTCATGACCGGCCACTTGTAGAAGACGCGCAGCATATTCTTTGTTTCCGCCAGGCCAGGCGCGATCGCGAAGGACTGCGAGTTGGCGCCCTGCATCAGCACGATCTCGCCGTTCCGGATCTGGAAGCTGGCCGAAGCCGCGTCGGCGAAAGTCGCGTATTGGCGAAGATCCACCAGCAGCAGGTTGGGACAATCCTGAGAGACGATGATCTCCAGCCTGTCGCAGATCTTGTCTCTCAGCTTGGTGCCGTCGACGTCGGCGGGCTTCAACTGGCCGGTGCGCAACTGGCGCGCGATATCGTCGGTGATATTGGCCATGACTTCCTGGCCGGCAAATGAGATGCAGCTTTCCAGGATGGCAAAGACAAGAAGCGCGAACGGCAACGCGAGCATCGCGAACTCCAGTGCCGTGCTGCCGCGACGGTCGCGGAAGAAGCGAGTGAGCGCCCTTGGGCGCCGTGCCATGCGATTGTCTGTAAGGTCGAATTTCTTGCCCATTGCCTGGTCCTGCCGATCTCTATGCGGTCTTGCATGGAGCATTAGCGGAAACCAATTTAGGTCCGGTTTGAATGATCGATAAAGTCGGCGCGGGCGCTTTAACCAGATGGTAACCCGGGCAGAACGCTGCCGTGGCGCCTATCGGCTGATGCTCATCTCGGCTTCGGAAGACTTCTCGGCGTCGCTCTTGAAGGCGCTTTCGCAATAAGGGGTGCAGGACATGGTCTGTATTTCGGCGCGACGATAGATGCGCACCGAGGAGGCGTCCTGCCGCACCACGGTAACCTGCTCATCGATGATCGGCTTGCCGTCGGTATCGAGAACGACGAGATTGGTGACTCCAAACCCCTTGCCGGTGAGAACGATGGTCGAGGCATCCTGGACGGAAGCGTCGGCGATTGCCGGATTGCCGACCACGATGGTATCGGCCGGGCGTGACAGTTTCACGATCTTGGCCTGGTTCATTGTCACTTGAATGCCGGTGCCGGCCATGGCGGGCGTGGCGAGTGTCATAACCGCAAGAAGCGCGGCAATCAGAAATGACGATCTCGGTTCGACCATTGGTGCGCTCCACGCAAAGCAGACTTGTTCAACAGAATATGAACGGGATTGGTGAACCAACGGTTAAGCATGCGCTCATGCAATGGCGCTCCCGAAATGGCGGCGCAGGCCACCTGCGCGCGGTTACTGGAGCCCGCTCGGTAACGCCCAGCCGGCCCGCCATTTAGTCCTGAGTTAACCATGCAATATGTTCGATTCGCGAAAGGAATCGGTAAGGCTGTTTCTTAAGCCGATCGAAAGAGCTTCCCCCTAGATTGGCGATATCCGATCAACCAACACAGAAGTTGACGGAGTGCTGTAACACGTGGAGTAGGAGCTCTCAAATGTCTAACCTTATCGCACGCTTTGTGAAGGACGAATCCGGCGCGACCGCCATTGAATATGGCCTGATCGCCGCCCTCATCGCGCTCGCCATCATCACCGGCGCCGGCGCTCTCGGCAATGCCCTGAACGCGAAGTTCACCTCGATCTCGAGCCAGGTTAAGTAATAAAGCAGCTGATTGTCTTATGAACAAGGGCTGCCTAACGGCGGCCCTTGTTGCTTTTAAGAGGCGTTTTTCGTTTCCCGGACTTATCAAGAATTAATCCTGCCAGCCTATGGTCAAGGGGCGGTAGATTTGAACATAGGCGCGGAGCCGATGCTTGAAGCCCTGATCTTTGTCGTTTTCCCGTTTTGCATGCTTTTTGCGGCAATCTCCGACATGCTGTCGATGACCATTGCCAATCGCGTGCCGGTGCTGCTTCTCGTCGTCTTCGCGGTGGTCGCACCGCTGACAGGCATGCCGTGGGCAGCCTTTGGCATGCATTTCGCCGCCGGCGCACTCGTCCTCATCTGCACATTCGGCCTGTTCGCCATGGGTGGCATGGGCGGCGGCGACGCCAAGCTGCTGGCCGCCACCGCAGTATGGATGGGGCTCAACGTGCATCTCGTAGAATATCTCGTGGCGTCGACCTTTATCGGCGGGCTGTTGACGCTTGCTATTCTCATCTATCGGAAATCGCCGCTTGCGACCGTGACGAGTGGAAATGCGTTCCTTCGCCATCTCGCCGACGAGAAGGCCGGCGTTCCCTATGGCATAGCGCTGGGTATTGGCGGTTTGCTGACCTATCCCGATTCGCCATTGATGGTGTGGGCGCTGGCCAGGCTGGCGAGCTGATTTCCATCCACCCTTTGTAACTTTATCCCGCTGCGCCGCCGGCTTTAAAGACAGACCGGTGCTTGATGCCGTGCTAGGCGGCGGGTCGTCTGCTAATTTATGTAAACCTTAAATTAATCACGATCGTAAGCATTGCATTAACCTTGTTTTGACGATTGTCGCTGCAAAGTCCGGCTTGGCTAGGTGGTTTGCCAAGGGCAGAGGGTTCGGACAGATGCCAGCATCCCGATTGATTATTCTGAGCGTGGCGGTGGCCGCGGCGGGTGGCGCCGGCTATGTCGCTAAGAAGATGGTGGTTCCACCCACCCAGATCGTTGTCGATTCTGGTCCCAGGGCTCCTGCAATTGCTCTTCAGGATGTCCTGGTGCTGTCGGGCGACGTTCCGATGGGCATGCCGCTCGAGAACAACATCGCATGGCAATCCTGGCCGGCTGACGGGATAAACGCCAATTTTATTACCCGGGCCGCCGAGCCCGAGGCTCTGGAGAAGCTGAAGGGCTCCGTTGCCCGCATGGCGATGTATACCGGTGAGCCGCTGCGGCGCTCCAAGCTGATCGCCGAAGGACAGACCTTCATGTCGTCGATCCTGCCTTCCGGCATGCGCGCGGTCGCCACCGCCATCTCCGCCGACACCTCGGCCGGCGGCTTCATTCTTCCCAACGATTTTGTCGATGTCATCATGACCCGCAGGGCCGATGCCAGCACCGGCGGCACCGGCTTCAACACAGAAACCATCCTCAAGAACATCCGCGTCCTGGCAATCGACCAGACCATCCAGGAAGACGAGGAAGGCAAGAAGACCAAAGTGGGCCAGACCGCCACGCTGGAGCTGACGCCGCAGCAGGCTGAAATCATCACGGTTGCCCAGCAGATGGCCGATCGCCTGACGCTGTCGCTGCGGGCGATATCGGACACCCAGGAAAAGAACCTGGACCAAGCCGACTACCTCGTTTCCGGCAATGGCCGCGGCGGAACGGTGAGACTGATCAAGTCGGGTGAAGTTTCCGAAGTAGGGGCAAGGAAATGAGGCTAAATGGTAAACTGCCGGCGATCGCGGCCGCGGCATTGGGCCTGCTGCTCGTCGGAACAAACGTGCAGGGCGTTGTCGAGGCAAAGAACGCGCAGGTGACGGCTTCGGCGGCCACCCAGCGCGTCAAGCTTGGGCTCAACAAATCGGTTGTCATCGATCTGCCAAGCGATGCCTACGACATCCTCGTCGCCAACCCGACGGTTGCGGACGCGGTGACGCGCACCGCCAGACGTATCTATCTGTTCGGCAAGGCGGTCGGCGAGACCAACATCTTTGTCTTCGGTCCGAATGGCGAGCAGATCGTCAGCCTCGACCTGGCCGTCGAACGAGACGTTGCCGGCCTCGAGGACTATATCAAGCGCTTCATCCCCACCTCCGATGTGAAGGTCGAACTGCTCAACGACAACGTCGTCCTGACCGGCATGGTCGACACGCCGCTGGACGCGAAACGAGCGGTCGATCTGGCGACGATCTTCGTCTCGGGTGGTGAAGCGACGACTGGGCAGTATTCACAGACCGCTACCGGCGGTTCGGCCCAGAGCGGCGTCGACATCAACAATCCGGACCAGGAACGTCGCACCAGCAGGATCGTCAACCTGCTGCAGATCACTGGCGACGATCAGGTCACGCTGAAGGTGACTGTTGCCGAAGTCAGCCGCTCGGTCATGAAGCAGCTCGGCGTCAACATGTTTGGCAGCGGCGAGAGCAACGGCATCAGCTGGATGTCGACGGGCGACAACCCCATGGGCCTCGGCAAGGCCCTCAGCAATTCGGGATTTAATATCGGCTCATCTTCGCTGCAGGCCTATGTCAACGCCATGGAACAGTCGGGTGTGATGAAGACGCTCGCCGAGCCGACTCTGACGGCGGTTTCAGGCGAGAAGGCGACGTTCAAAGTCGGTGGCGAGTACAACATCGTCTCCAGCCAGGAAATCACCGATCCCGACATTACCAAAGGCATCCCTTCGAAGCTGACCTACCAGCTCGACAAGGTGGAGTACGGCATCGGACTGGAATTCCAGCCGGTGGTGCTGTCTGCCGGCCGCATAAGCCTGAAAGTCAGAACCTCGGTTTCCGAGCCGACGACCGAAGGGTCCGCCGCATTTTCGACGGGTCAAAAGAACGCTCCCGCCGCAAGCATCCTGTCCATTCGCAAGCGTCTCGCTGACACCACCGTCGAGCTTCCCTCCGGCGGCTCGATGATGATTGCGGGTCTTGTCCGCGACGATGTTCGCCAGTCGATCAGCAAGTTCCCCGGGTTGGGCAAGATCCCCGTCCTTGGCACGCTGTTCCGCAGCCGGGATTTCGTGCGCAACGAGAGCGAGCTCGTCATCATCATTACGCCCTATCTGGTGAAGCCGGTGGCGCGCAACGACCTTGCCAAGCCCGATGACAATTTCAACGCCGCGAGCGACGGCGCCGGCATGTTCCTTGGCCGCGTCAATCGGGTCTACGGCACCATGCAGACAGACAAGCCCAACGGCCGCTACCACGGTGTTGTCGGCTTCATCTACAAGTAAGCGGGGAAACGGACATGTCTCAGTCAGCATTGAAGGCAAGGACCATCGCCACCACGATGCTGTCCGGCCGTTCGCGGATCCACCGGCAAGCCGTTCCTATCCTGGCGCTCGGACTCGCCGCTCTGCTCGCTGGCTGCGCCCAGCGTGACAGCATCACCGTCGGCGCCATCCCCGATGACTATCGCACCACGCATCCGATCGTGATCGCGGAAAAGAACCAGAAGATCGACCTGGCGGTCGGCGCCGGTGACCGCGGCATGACGGGCTCCCAGCGGGATACGCTCCTCGGCTTCCTGGACGGATATGACAGGAGTGCCGCCCCGACGCTCACGATCCAGGTTCCGAACGGATCGGCCAACGAGGTCGCCGCGACGGCTGCCGCTCGCGATTTTGCCAGGCTCGCGGTCGCCAGCGGCATCAAGCGGAGCCGGATCGTCGTCACGTCCTATCAGGCGGCATCCAGCGAGATATCGTCGCCAGTTCGTGTCGCCTATATCTCTGTGCAAGCCCAGACCGACAAATGCGGACGCTGGCCGGCCGACCTCGGCGATACCTCTGACAACAAGCACTATGCCGACTTCGGCTGCTCCTACCAGAACAACCTTGCCGCCCAGATGGCCAACCCAGGCGACCTGCTCGGGCCGCGCAAGCAGACCACCATCGATGCCGAGCGGCGGGGGGTGATTATCGATGGGTATCGCAAGGTCCCATTCTATTCACCAGTCCCCCGAACAGAAGTCGACTATTGATCGATCGCAGTCTGGAGCACGCGGACATGAACAATCTGGCCTACGATACTCCTTCAGACGGCGACTCTTCGCAGCAGGACATGGCCGCGATGCAAGCCTTGCGGCCCATTCCGCGCATCTCGATCCAGGCATTCTGCGAGACCGAGGGCGTGGCCAATCCGGTCGAGCGCGCCGGCGAGGATCGCCGCATGGCGAAAGCGCATCTCAAGGTGCATATGGGCGGCGTGCCTACCGCCATTGAATTCTACCAGACGGCCCCGACGCCCAATCTGATCCTGCTGGAATCGCGTAGCGAGCCGAAGCAACTGCTCGAGCAACTCGCGCAACTCTCGGAATATTGCGATCCGAGTTCCAAAGTGGTGGTGATCGGCCACTACAATGATGTCGGTCTCTACCGCGAACTCATCCGCAATGGCATTTCCGAATATGTTATCGCGCCGGTGTCGATGGCCGACATCATCAGCGTGGTTTCGTCGATCTTTGTCGATCCGGAAGCCGAACCGCTCGGCCGTTCCATCGCCTTTATCGGGGCCAAGGGCGGGGTCGGCTCCTCGACGATGGCCCACAACGTCGCCTGGGCGATGTCCACGCTGTTCAAGTCCGAGGTGGTCGTCGCCGACCTCGATCTCGCATTCGGCACGGCCAACATCAATTTCGACCAGGATCCGGCACAGGGCATCGCCGAGGCCGTGTTTTCGCCGGAACGTATCGACGAGGTCTATCTCGATCGGCTGCTGACCCAGTGCGCCGAGCACCTGTCGCTGCTGGCGGCGCCTTCGACGCTGGACCGCGTCTACGATTTCGATGCGGAGGCGTTCACGCAGCTCATCGACACCGCCCAGCGCAGCGTGCCGCTGCTGGTGCTCGATATCCCCCATATCTGGACCGGCTGGGCCAAGAACACCTTGGTCAAGGCGGACGAGATCGTCATCACGGCGACCCCGGAACTGGCCAATCTGCGCAACACCAAGAACCTCCTCGACATGTTGAAGCGGCTTCGCCCCAATGATCCGCCGCCCAAGCTGATCATCAACCAGGCCGGCGTTCCCAAGCGCCCCGAGATTGCACCGTCCGATTTCGCCGAGCCGCTCGGCCTGTCGCCAATGTCGGTCATCGGCTTCGATCCGCTGTTGTTCGGCAACGCCGCCAACAATGGGCGCATGCTCGGCGAAATGGACGCCAAGAACCCGGTTGTCGCCACGATCAACGAAATCGCCCATGTGTTGACCGGACGCAGCGAAATCAAGACGAAGAAGAAACCGGGGCTTGGCAACCTGCTTGGCAAGTTCTCGCGTGGCAAGAAGTGACCCTTCAGCTGTGGAATCGGTAACCGATCATGTTTGGTAAAAGAGGCAGCGACGACGGCAACCGGTTCACGCCGGAATTCCGCCAGCCAACACCAGCCCCCGTGGCGTCGGCGGCGCCAGGTTCCGCGGATACGGCGGTTCTTGCCAGACCGACCGGAGCTCCGTCGGGCGCACCCGTCGCACCGCCGGCTCGCCGCACGGTCGAGGCGCCGCCATTGGCGCCGGAGCCGAAGCGGGCCACGCGTGAAAAAAGCGAAAGTTACTACGACACCAAGAGCCAGGTTTTCTCCGCGCTCATCGATACGATCGATCTGTCGCAACTGGCCAAGCTCGATCCCGACAGTGCACGCGAGGAAATCCGCGACATCGTCAACGACATCATCGCCATCAAGAATTTCGCGATGACGATCGCCGAGCAGGAGGAACTGCTCGACGACATCTGCAACGACGTGCTCGGCTATGGGCCGCTGGAGCCATTGCTCGCACGCGACGACATCGCCGACATCATGGTCAACGGCTCCAAGAACGTCTACATTGAAGTCAACGGCAAGGTCGAACAGACCGGCATCCGCTTTCGCGACAACCAGCAACTCCTCAACATCTGCCAGCGCATCGTCAGCCAGGTTGGCCGACGCGTCGATGAATCCAGCCCGATCTGCGACGCGCGTCTTCCCGACGGCTCACGCGTCAATGTCATCGCACCGCCGCTTTCCATTGACGGCGCCACGCTCACCATCCGAAAATTCAAGAAAGACAAGCTGACGCTGGACCAGTTGGTCAAGTTCGGCGCCATTTCGCCGCAGGGCGCCGAGGTGCTCAAGATCATCAGCCGTGTTCGCTGCAACATCGTCATCTCGGGGGGTACCGGCTCGGGCAAGACGACGCTGCTCAACTGCCTGACCAACTATATCGACCGCGAGGAGCGCGTCATCACCTGCGAGGACTCCGCGGAGTTGCAGCTGCAGCAGCCCCATGTGGTGCGTCTCGAAACCCGCCCGCCCAATCTCGAGGGCGAGGGTGAGGTGACGATGCGCGACCTGGTCAAGAACTGCCTGCGCATGCGGCCGGAGCGCATCATCGTCGGCGAAGTGCGCGGACCCGAGGTTTTCGATCTTCTGCAGGCAATGAACACGGGTCACGACGGTTCGATGGGAACGATCCACTCGAACAGCCCGCGCGAATGCCTGAACCGTATCGAATCCATGATCGCCATGGGCGGCTATTCCCTGCCGCAGAAGACCGTGCGCGAAATCGTGGTCGGCTCCATCGACGTGATCATCCAGGCGGCGCGCCTGCGCGACGGATCGCGCCGCATCACCCACATCACCGAGGTGATCGGCATGGAGGGCGACGTCATCATCACGCAGGATATCGTCCTCTACAACATCAAGGGCGAGGACGCGAACGGCAGGCTCATGGGAGAGCACGTGTCGACCGGCATCGGTCGGCCGCATTTCTGGGATCGGGCCCGTTACTACGGCGAGGAGCAGCGTCTCGCCGTTGCGCTTGAGGCGATGGAGAAACGTGCTGACTGACGGCGCGGGGGTTCTGGCCAATGTTTGGAATTGATGGCACCATATTGGCGTTTGTCGTGCTCGCCGGCTTCAGCGCCGGCGCGGTCGCTTATGCATTCCTGTTCACCCGCATGACCAATGAGAAACAGGTCGGCAAGCGGCTTGAAACCATCAAGTTCGCGGAGACGGACCGGTCCGTCGTCAAGGCCTCGCGCGACCGCGTCGCGGAGGCGGCCAAGCGGCGAAAATCAGTTCAGGACTCGCTGAAGGAGCTTGATGACAAGCAGAAATCCAAGGATGTACTCGTCAAGAAACCGCCGCTGAAGGCGCAACTTCGGCAGGCGGGCATGACGGTCACCGTCGAGCGCTTCTATATCTATTCCGCCGCTTGTGGCCTCGCCCTGACAATCGGCGCCTTTGTGTTGGGCGTGCCACTGATCGTGTTGCCGGGCGTGCTGCTGGCGGGCGGCCTCGGCCTGCCGCGCTGGTTCGTCTCGTTTAAACGCAGCCGAAGGGTCAAGGCATTCCTCAACGAATTTCCGAACGCCCTCGATATCATCGTGCGCGCGGTCAAATCCGGCCTGCCGCTGAACGAGGCCGTGCGGCTGATCGCCAACGAATCTCCCGAGCCGGTGAAGACGGAATTCAGGCGTATCGTCGATTCTCAACAGATGGGATTGTCGATCCCCGACGCGGCCATGCGCCTGTCCGAAACCATGCCCTGCACGGAAGCGAGCTTCTTCGGCATCGTCATCCAGATCCAGGCCCAGGCCGGCGGCAATCTCTCGGAGGCACTCGGCAACCTGTCGCGTGTGCTGCGCGATCGCAAGAAGATGAAGGCCAAGGTCCAGGCCTTGTCGATGGAGGCTAAGGCCTCCGCCGCCATTATCGGCGCGCTGCCCTTCATCGTCGCCTTCCTCGTCTATCTGTCGAGCCCGACCTACCTGATGCCGCTGTTCACCACCAGCGTCGGACATCTTGTCCTTGGTTGCTCGGCCGTCTGGATGTCGATCGGCATCATGGTGATGCGCAAGATGATGAACTTCGATGTCTAGAGAATCCGGGACCTCCCCATGACCGAAAACGTCATCAACTCGCTGACCGATCCGACCTTCTTGATCGCGCTGCTCGTTGGCATAGCGGTGTTCGCGACCGTGTTCACCCTGCTGCCGGCATTTAGCGGAAACCAGCTCAAGTCGCGCATGAAATCCGTCGCTCTGGAACGTGACGAACTGCGCGCCAAGCAGCGCGCGAGGCTTGCCGTCGAGGCCGATCGCCGCCGCAAGGGCCTGCGCGAGGAGCAGTCGATCGGCATGCGCAACATCGTCGAACGGCTGGACCTGCGCCGCGCGCTGGCCGACGAGGGCACATTGCAAAAGCTCAAGGTCGCCGGCTTCCGCGGGCAGAACCCGTTGACGCGGTTCCTCTTCTTTCGCCTGGTCCTGCCCTTCATCAGCTTCGGCCTGGCGCTGGTCTACCTGTTCGTGCTCGGCGGGATGGCCGACAGGCCGCTGGCCATCAAGTTCTTCGTTTGCATCGTTGTGGCTTATGCCGGCTTCTATGCACCGGTCGTGTACGTCAACAACCGTGCCACCAAGCGCAAGCAGTCGATCCAGAAGGCCTGGCCGGACGCGCTCGACCTGATGCTGATCTGCGTTGAATCGGGCATGTCGGTGGAAGCGGCGCTGCGCAAGGTGGCCGACGAAATCGGCGCACAATCGGTGGCGCTGGCGGAAGAATTCATTCTGACCAACGCCGAGCTTTCCTATCTGCAGGAACGCAAGCAGGCCTATGAGAATCTGGCGCTCCGCACCGGCCTGGAATCGGTCAAGTCGGTGACGCAGGCGCTCGTCCAGGCCGAGCGCTACGGCACGCCGGTTGCCCACGCACTGCGCGTGCTCGCCGCGGAGAGCCGCGACATGCGCATGAACGCCGCCGAGAAGAAGGCGGCAGCCTTGCCGCCCAAGCTCACCGTGCCGATGATCCTGTTCTTCCTGCCAGTGCTGTTCGCCATCATCCTTGGACCCGCCGGCATCCAGGTCAGCCAGCGCGGCGGCATCTTCGGCGACAATGGCGGAGGCCCGTCGAACAGTAAGTAACGGCGTGGCGAATCCCGCGTCAACGAACAAGGGCCGTGCTGGCGACAGCACGGCCCTTGTTCGTTGACACCAAGATCGAGGTGTCAGTTGGTCGCCGACTTCGGCTTGTCCTGATCCTTGAGCTGGCTCCAGGCATTCTGCTGGGCCAGCATCTGGCGCAGATAGGCTACGTTGGCCTGCGCCTGATCGGGGGAGAGTTCCTGAGAGGCGATCTTTTCGGCTTCGTCGAAACGGCCTTGCAGCCCGACGACCAGGGCCAGGTTCTGGCGGACCCGGCTGTCCGCGTTCGGCTGTTGCGCGGCGGTGCGCATATAGGTTTCGGCGGTGCGCAGGTCGCCCTCCAGCACATAGGACATGCCGAGATTGGAAAGCACCGAGGGCTCGTTCGGCTTGAGCTCGAGCGCCTTGCGGTAGAGCTGCCGCGCATCGTCCTTCTGGCCGAGTTGATCGAGGATTGCGGCTTCGGCCGATACCAGTCGCCAGTCAGGATATTCAGGCGTCTGCGCGCGGCGCACGGCGTCGAGGGCGGCATCGAACTGGCCGTTGGCGGCCAGGGCCTTGCCATAGGACGCGAGCACGTCGCGATCCTTCGGCAAGGCGATCGCCAGCTTGCGCATCACGGCAAGCGACTGGTCGGCGTCGCCATCCATCTGCAGCGCGGCCGCGTAGTTGGTCGCGATCCGCTTGTCGTTGGGGTTCCTGGAGTAGGACTGGCCAAGTGAGGCGGTGGCGGTGTGCAATTCACCCGCCGACATCGTTTCCAACGGCTTGCCGCTGGTGCGTCCGATGGAGCCGGTGGTGAATTTGCTCGTTCCGCAACCGGCGACGCTTGCGGCAAGCGCCAGCATGAAGGCGGTGGTGACGAGCCGTTTTCCCCTGGCTTTGATCGTGCGGTTGGTCGCCATAAGTACCTAGGCCTCCATTCATGCGTGTGACCATTGCGTGGCCATCTTCCCTCCCGAAGAAATATTCTGTTAACCCTAA
This sequence comes from Mesorhizobium sp., assembly GCF_041661565.1. Classification (GTDB taxonomy): domain Bacteria; phylum Pseudomonadota; class Alphaproteobacteria; order Rhizobiales; family Rhizobiaceae; genus Mesorhizobium. The sequence goes on along the minus strand of NZ_JBAZUD010000016.1, from coordinate 958 downwards.
CGGGAGGTTAAAATTGTTATGCGGGCGCGCCGGCCTTAAGCGGGATGTAAGGGGCATGGCCATGGCGGTGCAGGCCTTCAACGGCATTGATTTCGACAGCCAGTTCGGCGCGATGGAGGGCATCGGTCGGGCGGTGGCTCGCAAGGGCAGCGAAGTCTTGTGATCGTGCGGCCAGGTGCCATCAAGCAAGGATTGCTGTAGCTAAAGCGTGCCCCATCGTGGTGGTACCGTCCACCGGCGCGGTGCTGCCCGCAAACTGGAGACCGTGAATGTCCGTCGAACTCGTCGAAAAGAAATCGAACGCCGCCCTGCCAATTCACCTGGTGACGCAAAATGGCCTGGACACGATGGGCCTACCTGCCGCTGCCCTGGCATGGGCGCGCGCCAACGGCTTTTCCGGCGAGACAGGCAGGACACTGATCATACCGGACGAGAGCGGCGGGCTCGGCGGCGCCTTGTTCGGTATCGGCGACGGCGATGACGAGGTCGCGCTGGCGATCGGCACGCTGGCGAAAACCTTGCCGGAGGGCGAATGGTTTTTCGCCTCGGCGCCGGCCGACCCGGAACTGGCGGCCATCGCTTTGGGGCTCGGCGGCTATGTCTTTACCCGCTACGGCAAGAAACCGGGCAAGGCCCTGCGCTTCCAATTGCCGTCCGGCGTTGATGCAAAACGTGTCGGCCGCATAGTCGAGGGTGTCTTCCTGACGCGCGACCTGGTCAACACGCCGACCAACGACATGGGGCCGGACAACCTCGAGCAGGCGGTGCGGACCTTGGCCGGGGCTCATGGGGCCGAAATCTCCGTCATCAGGGGCGACGAACTGCTCACCCAGAACTTCCCGATGATCCATGCGGTCGGCCGTGCGTCGGCAGAGGCGCCGCGCCTGATCGACATGAGCTGGGGGCCGGAGGGCGCGCCCAAGGTGACGCTGGTCGGCAAGGGTGTCTGTTTCGACAC
>NZ_JBAZUD010000015.1:0-49186 GCF_041661565.1 Mesorhizobium sp. | reverse complement strand
TGGCGCGCACCAAGGCGCTCTATGACGGCCATGCGGTGGCCGCCGTCGCCGCCGTCGACGCCCGCACCGCCAGGCAGGCGCTGAAGCTGATCGAGGTCGACTACGAGATCCTGCCGCATGTCACCGATGTCGACGAGGCGATGAAGCACACCGCGCCGCTGGTCAACGACGCCATCTTCACCGAGGGCCTCGAGGAAAAGCCGGTCAAGCCGTCCAACGTCTCCAAGCGCACGCAATACGGCCATGGCGACGTGCATGAAGGGTTCGGCCACGCCGACTTCATCGTCGAGCGCTCGTTCAAGACCGAGCAGACGCACCAGGGCTATATCGAGCCGCATGCCTGCGTCGCCAGTGTCAGCTCCGATGGCACCGCCGACCTCTGGGTCTGCACGCAGGGCCATTTCGTCTACCGCCAGCACTGCGCGCAGCTGCTCGGCATGGAAGCCTCGAAGCTGCGCGTCACCTCGTCGGAGATCGGCGGCGGCTTCGGCGGCAAGACCCATGTCTGGGCCGAGCCGGTGGCGCTTGCCTTGTCACGGAAAGCCGGCCGGCCGGTGAAGCTGGTGATGACCCGCGACGAGGTGTTCCGCGCCTCGGGGCCGACCAGCGCCACCTCGATCGACGTCAAGATCGGCGCCCGCAAGGACGGCACCATCACCGCCGCCGAAGCGACGCTGCGCTACACATGCGGCCCCTATGCCGGCATGTGGGCGGAGATCGGCGCCATGACGGCGTTCGCCTGCTACAGGCTCGATAACGTCAAGACGGTCGGCTACGAAGTGCTGGTCAACCGGCCCAAGACCGCTGCCTATCGCGCGCCTTCGGCGCCGATGGCGGCCTTCGCGGTGGAAAGCGCTGTCGACGAGCTGGCCAAGGAGCTCGACATGGACCCGGTCGAATTCCGCATCAAGAATGCCGCCCAGGAAGGCACGCGCTCGTCCTACGGCCCGGTCTACGGACCGATCGGCATCGGCCCGACGCTGGAAGCGGTGAAGAACCATCCGCACATGAAGGCGCCGCTGGGCAAGAACCAGGGCCGCGGCATGGCCTGCGGCTTCTGGTTCAACTTCGGCGGCCAGACCTGCACCGACCTCAACATCGGCATGGACGGCTCGGTCTCGCTCGCCGTCGGCACGGTGGACGTCGGTGGCTCGCGCGCCTCGCTGTCGCTGGTGGCGGCGGAAGAGCTCGGCATCGACTATTCCCAGGTCAAGGCGATCGTCGCCGACACGTCAAGCCTCGGCTACAACGACATGACCGACGGCAGCCGCGGCACTTTCTCGTCATCCATGGCGACCATCTCGGCCGCCCGCAACGCGATCAAGATCCTGCGCGAGCGCGCCGCGCAGACATGGGACATCCCGGTCGAAGACGTGGCCTGGGAAAAGGGCCAGGCCATCGCCAGGGGCGAGAAGTACGGCAACCTCGCCGCGCTGTCGCTCAAGGAGATCGCGGCGGCCTCCGGCAAGACCGGCGGCCCGATCGCCGGCCATAGCGAGCTCGTCGCCGACGGCGCCGGCGTCTCCTTCGCCACCCATATATGCGACATCGAGGTCGACCCGGAGACCGGCTCGACCAGGGTGATCCGCTATACGGTGGTGCAGGATGCCGGCAAGGCGGTGCACCCGACCTATGTCGAGGGCCAGTACCAGGGCGGTGCCGCGCAAGGCATCGGCTGGGCGCTCAACGAGGAGTATATCTACGGCAAGGATGGAAGGCTGCAGAACGCGGGCTTCCTCGACTACCGCATCCCGGTCTGCTCCGACCTGCCTATGATCGACACGCAGATCCTGGAAATCCCCAACCCCAACCACCCCTATGGCGTGCGCGGCGTCGGCGAAACCTCGATCGTGCCGCCGCTGGCGGCGATCGCCAACGCGGTGTCGAACGCGGCCGGCGTGCGCATGACCCACATCCCGATGTCGCCGCCCCGCATCCTGGCGGCGATCGAGGCGGAACGGGAAGGCTGAGAGCATGAAGCCGAAAAGCGTAAAGCGGCTTTCGGCTGATAGGCTCCATCAGGGATAGGAGGCCGGCGAATGGTCGAAGTCACCCTCTGGGGCGCGCTCGGCCAGCTCGCCGGCGGCAAGACCAAGGTCGAGATCGAGGCCAAGGACATCAGGGAGCTGTTCAGGAAACTGGCTGAACAGTATCCCGCCTTCGAGCCATGGATCGACAAGGGGATCGCGGTGGCGATCGACGGGACGATCTATCGCGACACGTGGAGCAAGGAGCTGCCGCAGGGGGCGGAGATTTTTTTGCTGCCGAGGCTGGCGGGGGGATGAGGAGGCGGCGCTGGCATCATCGCTTAACATCATGTCTTGGTAGGGCCGCAAGCGGACTGTCTGGTTCCGGGTGCCGTGCCGATGGGTCGATATAGGAATAGAACCTGCTGCTTGGCTGTTGTAGGGCTCAAACCGTCGGCGCCTATTCTGGAGATTGCTGGTTTCGCAGTTCATCCTGCGCTGCCCTCGACGCGTTGCTGCCCGCTGCCCAGGTCCGATAGATCAGGTTGTCGTCTGCGAGGAAAAACTCGCCTCCAAGCACCTCTGCGCCATCTTCCACCAGGCGCTTCTTCATGGCGTCCTCGCCGGCGATCGCAATTTCTGCACTCGCATATGGTGCGGTGTCGGGCTGAGAGCTTGGCTTGAAGACCTCCCAATGGAAGGCTCCTCTGGGGTAGGCGCTCTGGATCTGATCGCGGCGCGCCTGCGGGCTCTTTGAGAAGCCTACTTTGATGATATGTTTGTCTTCGACTTCATCATCTCCACGCCCCAGATAGGCTCCGATGTTGCCCACGAGGCGGAGTATGTAGAGATGCTTCGGCCCGTCCGTCTCCCCGACCCAGTAAGGCCGTGAGGCCGGTCTCACGGCGCGGCTCGGGCTAAGTGCGGATTCGAGGGTCTGAATTGTCGCGTCCACGGGCTCTGTCTGCCTATAGACCGGCACTTCGTAGACGTCCAACTCATAGAGCTCTGCCGCCTCGTCGGCTGAGACGGGGACACCGTTTGCTCCTATAAGTTCTGCATTCGAGCCACGATAAGCCTGAGGAAACAGCACCTCCACTGGTTGCCAATCCTCTGGAACAATGCGCCATGCCCTCGTCGCCTTTACCGCATAGAGCCACTTCCCACGGGAGTCCTGATCGCGCTCCTTTTCAGCCCAGCGATCCCCCGAGATGAACTCCTGCGCATGACCGATCTCGTGGGAGATCTCGAGGACCCCGACAACCTTGCCGCGCATGTTATCCGGGCCCTTTCCCTTGGTCACGTAGATCGCGACCAGTGTCCCCGGCTTGCAGCTGCTAAGATAACGGGACCGCCGTGCTTCGTCGGCAAATCCGATGCATCCCCAGCTCGCTGGATCGAAACCCCAGAACGATGTCAGCCAGACCTGCCGGCCATCAGGTAGCGTATCGGTCGCCGGCGCGAGTTCTGGAACCGACGTCCAGTCAAACGCAAACACCTCTTGCTGGGCAGCCTCGATGTCTATAGCTCCGAGTGCACTGCGGATGTATGCCATCGCATCTTCAGCCGGATGCCGCTCCCCCTTCTTCACCAGGATCGTCGTGAGAGGCGGCAGCCCGCGATCCTCCAAATAGTGCAGTATGACCTCGAGATTTCGCCCAAGCCCTCGGCCCGTTGGGTGGTTCCAGCCTACTGCCTCACCGACCTGCTGGTATGTCGTCCGCCTCTTATGTAGAGCCTTTGCAGCCAAGAATCGGGCGATTTCGAATTGAAGCGCATCCATTCGTTACCCATCATTTCAAGTGAATGCACAACGACCGATTTTCATCACTTCCAGTTCACGCTGATGTAACGATCGCCGTTTTTGTTCTTCAACTCTTTTTTGTCACATTGCTAGCTCGCCTGGCGGCGATCGAGGCGGAAGGGAAGGCTAGGGCCTGACGATGAGCGGCGCTCGGAAAGCAGAGAGGCTGGACCCTCACGCCATCTCTTCAAACCTAACACCAGACTCCATAAGTTTTTCGATGAAACGGCTCACATTCTTAAAGCCGCGGGCATCCCTCGTTAATGAGAATCGAATTCTTTCTCGCGCGCGAGAGAGGGCAACGAAAAACACATTGACGTCGTCGGCATTATTCCAGAACGCGTCGTCGTTGAATTCTGTGAAGATGACAGTGTGATATTCGAGGCCCTTGGATTTATGGATCGTCATGATCCTCACCACGTCGCGGCCCTCAACATTGTCGATGAAAGTCGGCCACGAAGGTTCATGAGCCGTGCATTCTCGATAGAAGGCCAAGCATGCTTCAATCACGGAGTGTAAATACTCGCGGTCCTGAAAACCCTTAAAAGTTCTCGCCAATTGATCCTTTCGATCTTCGGGAAATGCGATCGGTGCTAATTCCTCCCATGCGACTTGGTGGGGGAGCGTGTCTTTCGTTAGTCGAGTGACTGCTTGGACCAAATCCTGAACCGCGCGAAGGCTGCGGGCGGCACCTCGGTCAGTCCCCAGATCAACACCCTCAAGATTGGCGAGGAAGTCCCGGCAAACTTGAAAGGGGCTTCCGTCGCGCACGCCATGAGCCATTTTCAGCAACGATGTGATGAACAGAAAGACAGGTTCTTTTGCTAAGTCCTGAATTGACAACGGTCCCAGCGACCTTGCGTCGTTTCTAAGGCGAAGGCCCTTCTCCGCCAATTTTGGAGCAAGCCTCTTTTCCACGTCGTCTGCTCTAAGACGAGCCAAGATCACAAAGTCATGCGGCTTCAGCGCCGCGTCAGCTGAGAGTGACCCGCTGATAAAATTAGCGATGCCGACACCCTCTGAATCCCTGCCAGGGAACATCCATCCTTCCACGGCGTCGGGCGGAGAAGGGTCATCGCGCCGGCCGCTTTCGGTTCGAACGGGTTCCTCGTCCGTGAAAAGCTCCGACAAATTGTTGATGAGTTCAACAATAGTGGCGTTTGAACGAAAGTTGAACTGCAGCCGTCTATTGGTCGCGGTGAAGTCCGCGCTGAACGAACTGAAGATTCCTGGCAACGCGCCAGCCCAACCCATGATCGCCTGATTGGTGTCGCCCACAGCTGTCACCACTACCGATGTGCCTTGGAAGATTCGCCGCACCAAGTCGTATTGTTGCCCGGTAACATCCTGAAATTCATCGAGAAAAACGTGCATATAGGTCGTGGCAATCGCGCCTCTGACCAATGGCTCCGTTTCAACTATGTGCGTAGCGAGCTGGATGATCATATCGAACGTGATTGTGGACGGTGCGCGAAGTCGCGCCCTCCACCAAGCGCGGCGTATGCGATCTTGAGAGATCACCTCTCCCTCCATAGTTGGAAGGCGGCCTTGTACAATCTGGGATATTTGCGTGTTGTTTAGCGCATTCAGGTCAGGATATTCAGCGGCATTGTTCCGTCGAAACGCTTCCCAAGTATCACGGTTGGGGAAGATAATCTTGTAATCGGGAGATGGGCGCTGCAATGGATTGAGCGCCTCTCTGAATTGGTCGAGCGTTCTTTTGGCGAATGCGTGCAGTGTCAAGGACTCGAACCGCCTTGCGACTTCCGGCTCACATCGCTGTTCAACTCTGCTTTGAAGGTTGCCGGCTGCGTCGACCTTGAACGCAATTGCCAATATCCGCTTCGGGGGCGGACAGAGGCCGGTATTAAGCAAATATGCCGCGCGCTGAGCAAGAAGCTCGGTCTTACCGGCACCCGGGCCAGCTAAGACCGACACTGAGGCGGCGGACTTGACGACATCCAACGCCGTCCCTTCAAGGGATATTCCAGGGGTGGGCTTCCAATTTTCTGGTTTGACGAACATCACGGCCTCGTACTGGCCGGCGCGATAAGAGATACCGCGTGGTCTATCAGCGCCTTCAGCGGCTCCGGACAGCCGGTCTTTATTCTCGTCTCCGTCAGCTTTCCAAATGCCAATAAGTGAGAACCGGGCTTCGACGACGATTTGAACAGCGCCTTGTAGTGATACAACTGCTCGTCAGAGAACCCTAGGCCTACCGCGTTCAACTCGGCACTGCCTTTTCCGCTGTTACCGAAGACGGATTTTTCTAGCTTCGCCTTATCCACCTCGGCCGGATCGAATGCTATTTCCGCCTGATACGCTTCCGGAAATGCCACAAGCATCATCATGTCGAGGTCGAGGGGTGACGAATAGTAGATATGACTAGCCCGAAGCCAATTGACCCATTGATTGAAATTTGCGGGGGTAAGAGCCGAGTTGTCAGGCACATCGGATACCCCCGCAGGCTTAGGAATCGTCGGGCCTGTTCCCGTCGGAGGCGGAAAGTATAGCTTGGGAACGAACGGCGCTCCAAGATCAGTTAGCCAGCTCACGGCGTTCTTTATGCGCCCCATTCCACCGCCAAACCTACCAAGGTCGAAATCGAGAAGTGTCAGATGCGGAATACTCAGGCCATTTAGCAACTTCCAAAGATGTTGCGCGTGGCGCCCGCCGATCGAGACATAGGCGATAAACGACGGATCAAGGCTCGTTCCGAGAGCCTCCGCCATCTTTGGTATCACTATGCGCTCCGTATCGCCCTCACCGATGATCGCAAGTTTGGCGAAATAGATTTCCGGGTTTGCCAGTATCACCTGTTGAACGAATTTATCTGCCTCACTTTCAGCGGTGGGAAGCGGCAGTCGCAACGCCGACGAACAAAGCGAAGTGGGGCAATTCTTGAAATACAGAACGTGGCGTGGGTTCACCCGAGACAAAATGCTGGTCGCATGACTTGTCACGATCGATTGCGCGCCGCCCGTAGTATTTAGATTTTCGAGGAGCCGCATCAGACGGGGAAGATAGAAAGGGGATAGATGGTTCTCAGGTTCTTCAAGCGCGAAAATTGTTAGAGGCGGATGTGCGAAATCCGCGGCCTTGAAGCCTTTGAGCGCGTTGGGAAGCTGCTTGTGCATTTCCCATACGAGATTGTGCAGAGTGGCCGAGAGGGCAAAATATAGAAGCGACATTTGCCCTTCGCTCAACTCGGCAAGTTGGCGAAGACCGCCGCCAGGGGATTTGTCGAATTTGAGCGTCAACTCCCGAATGAGCTTCTCAAATTCGACGGCGACGACGCTAATTTTCGGCGAAGCGTCATAGTACCCATCATGGAGGCTTGACCAAAAGCCATGCAACTTTTTCGTGACTTCGGTGATCGCGTCGGTCGCATTAAGATTGCTTTCCAGGTCTTCCGCAAATTTCTGCGACTTAGTTTTCGTCGCATCAGTCCAATCAGCGGACCACTCCAACCGTTGAAGTACGTTTTTGAGGGCGTATTGGCTTACACCTCGCGAGTCACGATGTGCAGGGATGTAAATCACTTCCGCAAATTGCGTCGGACGGCCACGAAATGAGGTTTTCCGCTCGTCGTCAGGCCCAAAGGGTACGGGATCGATCGTATTCACTGAGTATAATTTTACTTCGATGTTGTCTTCAAACGATTCCGATCGTTCGTAACACCCCTCCAGAACGATACGAACCTTCATAGATTTGTCGGCAGCGCTGAAAAACAAATCGTTGAAGACAGGGGATACGTCATCGCTCGGCAGGAATCCGAAAACAGCGTCGATGACTATCTCGCGCTTATCGAGCGTGAGGGCGTCCTCGGCTGGACCAAAGTGCACATCGGATCGCCTTATCTGACGATCGGCTGCAGTGGGAGAGAAGAGGCGTTTCAAGGCTTCCAGCGCGGCTGTTTTTCCAGCACCGTTGTTGCCGACGAATGCATTCGTTCCGGGCTTCAGCTTCAATCGTACAGGCTCATCGCCATAGCAGCGGAAGTTTCTGATGGCTAGACTTTCGAGATGCACGCTTTACCGCCTTCCAAATCGCATAAGAAGGGATGTGTTATTCTTCAATGAAATGCAAATAATAAAACTATTCGGTTGCCATAATAATATGCTTATCCTTTTCACTCGCGCGGACAAAAGGTAGAGCGCCTTCTTGGGATCGTCGGCGGAGGCATATGCTTCTCCCTCGCGCTGAAATCCAAAGCGAGTTAGCGTCGCGTGCACTCGTGGGTTGCCCACGGCGGATGTGGCAAACATCTTTGTGGTTGAGCCCCTCAGCAGTGCGTCGATTAGCTTCGACGAGAGACGGCGCCGTTGAAATTCTGGCCCCACCGAGACGTATCAAGTTCAGTATTGAAGTCGCTGGGACCGGTGCGGGATTTGGCTTTTCCGAAAACGCCATCCCTGTAGGAGTCCAGAGGCTGCTTTAGGCAAGCGACTCCGGCAAGTTGCTCTCCGACGAAGGCAAACGACAAACTTTCCGCACGCTCCATTCCAGCTCGTGCGAACGCCGGCTTTACCTCGCCACCTTTGCGACAAGCGCTATGCACTCTTCTCGCTCTTCCGACGTGCATTCCTGCACCGTTTTTACAACAGCTGATTAGTTGGCCATGGCATTGCCCTCCCAAGACAGTATTAGGCGGCCGAGGTCGCCATGATATCCGAAATTGAGAGGAGCGCCGCGTCATGATCCGCCGGACGGATTGTCCCGTCTGGAGGACTGGAATGGTCGGCGTAGTAACTAAGATCAGGCGCAAATCAGTCATTTAGTACTAGCGTTCGACAGTCCGTCCGCCCACCCTCACGACAAGAACGTCTGCTGCTCCCTTAACGTCGTCGTGATCGCGCCAATCCCCTCCTCGATCTCGCGCCTGCTGCCAGCATCTCATCCCCCGCCACACCTTCCAGCATCGACAGCTGCTTCGCTTGACCGACCAGCACCGCATCCTTCTCCGCCAGCGCGGCGAGCGTGCCGCTTCCAGCCGATTGGCCATGCGGTCGCCAACGCCTTGGGACACCACCCCTCACCTCATCGGCCACACCACCATCAGCATGGGCACCGCAACCGCAATCACCAGGAACGACAAGGGCAGCCCTAGACGCGGATAGTCGCTGAAGCGGTACCCGCCCGGGCCCATGACCAGCGTGTTGCACTGGTGGCCGATCGGGGTCAGGAAGTCGCAGCCGGCGCCGATGGCGACCGCCATCAGGAAGGCTTCGGGCCTGTAGCCCAGATCGCCGGCGAACTGGGCGGCGATGGGCGCCATGACGAGGACCGTGGCGGCATTGTTGAGGAACGGCGTCACCGCCATGGCGACGACGAGGATGAGCGTCAGCGCGCCCGCCGCCGGCAGCACCGTTCCCAGCTGGGCGAGCTCGCCGGCGATGATTTCGGTCGCGCCGGTGCTGCGCAGCGAGTCGCTGACGGGGATGAGCGCCGCCAGCATGACCAGGATCGGGCCGTCGAGCCCCTGGTAGACTTCACGGGCCGGGATGACCTTGAACAGCACCATGGCGACGGCGGCGGCGAAGAAGGCGACCGGGACAGGCAGCAGGCCGAGCGCGGTGGCCGCCATGGCGGCGGCCAGGACGGCGACGGGGACGATGCCCTTGCGCACGCTGCCGAGCAGGATCGCGCGCTCGGCGAGCGGCAGGCAGCCGAACTCGCGCAGCACCTCGGGCATGGCCGCGGCACTGCCCTGCAGCACGATGACATCGCCAAGCCGGAGCTGGACCTCGGCCAGGCGTCGATCGAGGCGCTCGCCACGGCGGCTGACCGCCAGCAGATTGACCTTGAAGCGGTCGTAGAGCGCCAGGCGCTGCGCGGTCCAGCCGATCAGCGACGAGCTCTCGCCGATGACGGCTTCGATCGCCATGATGTCGCTGCCGGCGTCCTCGTCGCCCTTTCGGTCGCCGGTCACGCTCAGCTTGGCCTGCGAGACCAGGCGATCCAGCGCCTCGGGGTCGCCCTCCAGCAGGAGGATGTCGTCCGTCTTCAGGACGGCATCGGGGAGCGGCGTCATGCGCATGGTGCGGTTGCGCAGGATCGAGGTAACCCTGGCGTCGCCACCCGACAGCTTGAGCAGATCGGCGACGGTCTTGCCCAGCACCGTGGAGTCCGCGACGATCCTGGCCTCGGCGAGATAGTTCTTGATGTCGATGGCTTCGTTGAGCGCCCCGCCGGTCTTCTGGCGCACGGGCACCAGCCAGTAGAAGAACAGCAGGAATATGGTGCCGGCCACGGCGAGCGCGGCGCCCACCGGCGTGAAGTCGAACATGGTGAAGGCGGTCCCGGTCAGCTGTTCGCGGACACGCGAGACGACGATGTTCGGCGACGTGCCGATCTGCGTCATCAGGCCGCCAAGCAGCGAGCCGAACGACATCGGCATCAGGAACACCGAGGGCGAGATGTTCGACCGGCGCGCGAACTGGAAGGCGATCGGGATCATGATGGCGAGCGCGCCGATGTTCTTGACGAAGGCGGACAGGATGGTGACCGTGATGACGAGGAGTGCCAGCTGCGAGCGCACGCCCGTCAGGTTCGGCACGTAGCGCTTGATGGCCGCTTCCATGATGCCCGTGCGCGCGATGCCGGCGCTGACCAGCAGCGCGCTGCCGACGATGATGACGATGTCGTCGCTGAAGCCCGAGAACATCTGGTCGAACGGCACGATCCCGGCCGCGACCGAGACCAGGAGGGCCGCGGCAGCGACGAGATCGTAACGGTATCGTCCCCACACGAAGGCCGCCATCATGACCGCGATGATGGAGAATGAAAGGATCTGCGGTGTCGTCATGCTTTGAATGTCCCCGACCGCGGGCGCGGCGGATCAGAACGACTCAGGCGGCCGTTCGTTGCGTCGGCGCCCAACGACTTCCGGTTCGCCTTCGATGCCCGGGCTCCGGCTTGCGGCGATCCCGGCTAAAAGACAAGCGCCGCACCCCTACACATGAACCGAGCCGTCGTCTTCATCGCGGGTTATCCGCTGCCGCGACATCCAGCCCAGGAACGCATAGAAGGCCGCGACCCCGCCCAGCACCGCCCAGCCGGGGATGGGGCCGAGCTGGGCGCTGGCGATCATGTCGATATAGGGGGCATGCGCGTCGGCGGTGGCAGCACCTGCCGGCTGCAGCAGCGACGACGATATCTTGAGCAGCCATGCCAGCAGCAGGATCAGGAACATCCAGATGTAATTGCGCCGGAGGCGCCGGCACATGGCGCCGAACGCCGTGATGTTGAACTGCGGATGTTTCAGGCTCTGCGACAGCACGTCCTGCCACGGCCGGTGCGCGGGTTCTGAGCCGAAGAACGATCCGAGATAGTGCTTTTCGACAAGGCGGACGCGATCGCGATAGACGTCGAAAAACCGGTATCGCCTGGCCTCGATGAACAGCAGCAGCAGCACCAGCACCATGGCGAACAGCAGCACGCCGTGATGCGAGGTCGGGGTCGACAACGACACCGATAGCATCGCCGCGGTCACCGTGATCGCCCAATTGGACGTCTGGTCGAGCCGAGCCCGCCAACTCGACATGCGCGCCATCTCGCCGCGATAATAGTGAACGATGATCGTCGTGACCTCTGCAGGCGATCGCGCCGAGTGGTGCGACGTCAGCTCGCTGCCGGGCAAGGGTTCAAAACTGGCCATTCCATCACGCCGCGTTGGGGGTCGGTGAATGAGGGTGTCGAAAGTCGGCGGCCAATGCAAACGATTTGCTTGTCGGGCCTCCTGGCTCACCGAGCCGAGGCGCGGCGTTCCAGGGCGCGCGCATATTGCGTCAGCGGGAAGCACATGGCGAAGAAGATCAGCGCGACCAGGCCATAGACCTTGAACGGTTCGAAGGTGGCGTTGTTGATGGCGTTGGAGGTCCGCACCAGCTCCTCGAAGCCGATGATCGAGGTCAGCGCCGTCGACTTGATCAGCTGCACCAGGAAGCCGACGGTCGGCGCGCGGGTGATCGAGAACGCCTGCGGCAGGATGATCAGCCTGAGCTCCTGCAGATAGTGCAGGCCGAGGCTGGCGCCGGCATCCCATTGGCCCAGCGGCAGCGCATCGACGCCGGAGCGCCATATCTCGGCCAGATAGGCGCTGGCGAAGAAGGTGAGGCCGAGCACGGCGGCCGTCCACGGCTCGATGCGTAGGCCCAGCATCGGCAGGCCGAAAAACATCAGGAACAGCTGCATCAGCAGCGGCGTGCCTTGGAACAGGGCAATGTAGCCGGAGGCAATGCGCCGGCTCCATCTATTCTTGGCGATGCGGAAGAACAGCACGATCATGCCGACGATGCCGCCGCCGATAAAGGCCGCCAGCGACAGCAGCACCGTCCAGCGGGCGGCAAACAGCAGGTTGCGCACGATGTCCCAGAAGGTGAACTCGATCATGACACGCCGGCCCCCAGAACGCGGCGCCCGCCGGTGACCAGCAGCCGCCGCAAGGCCATCGACAAAGCGAGATAGACGATGGTCACGACAAGATAGGTCTCGAAGGAGCGGAAGGTGCGCGCCTGCAGCATGTCGGCCTCGTAGGTCAGCTCACGCACCGCGATCTGCGACACGACGGCGGATTCCAGCATCATGATGACGATCTGGCTGGTGAGCGCGGGATAGATGACCTTGAGCGCCTGCGGCAGCACGATCTTGATGAACACCTGGCGCGGCCGCAGGCCGAGCGACAGGGCCGCTTCGGTCTGCCCGGCCGGGACGGCGTCAAGCCCGGCGCCGACGATCTCGATCGTGTAGGCCGCCATGTTGAGCGTCATGGCCAGCATGGCGGCCAGCACCGGGTCGAGACGTATGCCGAGGCTGGGCAGGCCGAAGAAGATGAAGAACAGCTGCACCAGGAACGGCGTGTTGCGGACGATCTCGACATACCAGCCGATGGCATGCCTGAGCAGGGCAGGCCCGTTCCGGCGTCCGGCGGCGCCCAGGATGCTGAGCAACGTTCCCGCCAGCGTGGTCACGGCGATCAACAGGACCGTCGTGGCCGCGCCGCGCGCGATGTCGCCCAGGGCGCCCGGAAGCCAGGCGAAGGCCACCTGGCCTCAATCCTTGAGGTTGTCGGGATTGAGCGGCGTCTTCAGCCAGGCCTTCGAGCTTTCGTCCAGCTTGCCGTCGGCCAGCATCTTGGCGACGGCGTCGTTGACCGCCTTCTTGAGGGCGTCCTCGTTCTTGTTGAGACCGATATGCGAGGGCGAGGTCAGGAGCTGGAACTTCTGCTCCGGCTTGAGCTGGTCCTGCTTGGCCAGCACCTGCGCGCCGACATCGTTGCCGACGACCATCAGCTGCGTCTGGCCGGAGATGAAGGCCTGGATCACCGAATTGTAGTTGTCGAAGCGCTTGATGTCGGCCGAAGCCGGCGCTGCCTCGGTCAGCGACGTGTCTTCGAGCGTGCCGCGATTGACCGCGATCGACTTGTCGGCAAGGTCTTCCTTGCCTTTGACCGCAAGCGCTGCCGGACCGATCACGGCGATGTAGTAAGGCGCATAGGCGGCGGCGAAGTCGATGACCTGCTCGCGCTCCTTCGAATAGCCGACGCTCATCAGGATATCGACGCGGTGGTCGTTCAAATAGGGGATGCGGTTCTGGCCGGTGACCGGGACCGGGTTGAGCTTCACCTTCAGCGTGTCGGCGATGTATTGCGCGACATCCATGTCGTAGCCCTTGAGGCTCATGTCGGCGCTGGCCGAGGAGAAGGGCGGGAAGTCGGCGAAGACGCCGACATTGATGGTGCCGGCCTTGGTGATGTCGGCCAGCGCGTCGGCGTTGGCGGCCTGCGTGGCGAAGCCGAGACCGGCGGCGCCCAGCACCAGGACGGCGGCGATGGTTGATTTGAGTGTCGTGCGAATTGTCATTGTTATTCCCCTGTCTGGAAGCTTTGTCTGTTTGAGGCAGTCGCCGGCTCCAGCACGGCGGCCGCCCTTTGCTTTGTCAGGTTCAGGCTGCCTTGCCTGATATGGCCGGGCTGAACACCATCAGGCTCAGGATCTCGAACAGCACCTGCCCGGCGGCATGCGCCGTGTTGGTGGTGGCGTCATATTGCGGCGCCACTTCGACGACGTCGCCGCCGACGATGTTGAGACCCTTCAGGCCGCGCAGCAGTTCGAGCACCTCGCGCGTCGTCAGCCCGCCGACTTCCGGCGTGCCGGTGCCGGGCGCGAAGGCCGGATCGACGCTGTCAATGTCGAAGGAAATATAGGTCGGCCCGTCACCGACGATCCTGCGCGCCTTCTCGATGATGGCCGGAATGCCCATGCCGGTCACCTCCTCGGCATGGACGACGGTCATGCCGGACTCGTAGGTGAACTCCCACAGATACTCGGCCGAGCCGCGGATGCCGATCTGGATGGTGCGCGTCGGGTCGAGCACGCCGTCCAGCACCGCATTCCGGAACGGCCCGCCATGGTGGAACTTGGTCATGTCGAACAGGCCGCTTGTGTCGCAATGGGCGTCGATGTGGATGAGGCCGACCGGCGCCTTCTTGCCGACGGCCTTCAGGATCGGATGGCTGATGGAATGGTCGCCGCCGACGGACAGCGGAATGACGCCGGCATCGACGATCTGGTTGGTGCGGCGCTCGATGTCCTCATGGCTGATCTCCAGCCGGTAGCGGCTGCGGAACGGCGTGTCGCCAATGTCGGCGACCCTGAGTTCATGCGTCGGCGCGCATTCCAGCACATGGTTGTAGGGGCCGATGCGCTCGATGGCGCGCAGCGCCCTCGGTCCGAAGCGCGAGCCCGGCCGGTTGGTGACGCCGAGGTCCATCGGCACGCCGATCATCGCCACCTGCAGATCGCCGAAATCCGGGTTCTCGGCAGCGATTTCGCGGTAGGGCGCGGCAAGGAAAGTCGGGATGCCGGAATAGGGCGCCAGCCGCGTGCCGCTCTTGGAGAAGATCTTGTCGGCGACCTTGCGGAATTTCGGGTCGAACATCTCGCCGCCATGGCTCTCGCCATATTTGCGACGCAACGCGTCGAGCTTGCCGCGATCGTAACCCATGCCGGTTCTCCCTGGCCGATGCAGTATGACCGCCGGCGACCTCGAGCGAACTGGCCGTCATCCGGCCGGGTCGCTGTCCCGCTGGCTGCCTGCAGATTTCACGCCTAATGCTTGTTCCGGGCTGAAGTGTCCGGCAGCTGCTTTGAAAAATCAATTGATATTGTTAGGGTGGTTTCTGTGAGAAAATCTCACAGAGATGTGGAGCATCATGGCCAACCGCCTGCCGCCCCTGAATCCGTTGCGCGCCTTCGAGGCAACGGCGCGCCATGGTTCACTGACCAAGGCGGCGGGTGAATTGAATGTCACGCATGGCGCCATCAGCCACCAGATCAAGGCGCTCGAACAGTCGCTCGGCGTCAAGCTGTTCGAGCGCGTCGGCCAGCGGGTCAAACTGACGCCGCATGGCGCCGAACTTCTGCCCGCCGTTTCGACCGCTTTCGACGGCATCGCCGCCGCCACCCAGCGGCTGACGCGTCCGGCAAGCAGTGGCGCGCTGTCGGTATCCTGCGTGCCGGCCCTGCTGCTCCTGTGGATGACGCCAAGGCTGGGCAGCTTCACGGCGCAATATCCCGACATCCAGCTGACCCTCATCCCATCCAACGACGCCAGGGATGTGCGGGCGCAGCACATCGATGTCTGCGTCCACTATGGCGACGGCGGCTGGACCGATTGCTGGATGCGCAAATGGTCGGGGCTCGAATTGTTCCCGGTGGTGAGCCCGACCCTGATCAACAACCGCCCGATCCGCACCGTGCGCGATCTTGCCGACCATGTCTTCCTGCATGGCGACGACGGGCGCGAATGGCACACCTGGCTGGCGGCGGCCGACGCGCTCGACCTTGAACGGGGCCGCCGCCACCATCTCGGCGACGCGCGCATGGCGACGGAGGCCGCGGTCCACGGCCATGGCGTGGCGCTCGGCGATTCCGTGACGGCGAGCGCCCTGCTGGCCAGGGGCATGCTGATCGCACCGTTCACCCTGTCGGTGCCGGCCGTCGATGATTTCTATGTCGTCTGCCGCAACGAGATGCGGGCGGCGCCGATAGTCCAGGTCTTCATCGACTGGCTGTTTGCCGAGAAGGCGCAGGCCGACAGCCGCGCCGACGCCCCGGTGGCCGGCCGCTTCGTCAGCCGCCGCAAGCGTCCGGCGCTCAAGGTGCTCGGCGGGAAGACGGGGACCTGACGGCGCGCTTCCGTTCTGGCCGGATGCAGGGTTTTCTTTTTGTCGGACCAGCCTGAAACCGGGCAGCGCTTCGGATCATTCGATGCTATGAGGCCTGTCGCGGTTTTGGATGGCAGGCAGCGAAGGCGATGTTGAACTATGGCTAAGACCGATATTGCGCGGCGCGTCTACAACCACACCTGGAAGCTCGACCCGATCGTGCGCAGCCTGCTCGACACGGATTTCTACAAGCTCCTGATGCTGCAGATGATCTGGGGCATGTACCCCAAGGTCGACACGACCTTCTCGCTGATCAACCGGACCACCTCGGTGCGGCTGGCCGACCAGATCGACGAAGGCGAACTGCGCGAACAACTCGACCATGTCCGCACCCTGCGTCTCAGCAAGAAGGAGATGATCTGGCTCGGCGGCAACAATTTCTATGGCCGCAAGCAGATCTTCGAACCGGAATTCCTGGCCTGGCTGGAGAATTTCCGGCTGCCGGAATACGAGCTTTCCAAGCGCGACGGCCAGTACGAACTGACCTTCAGCGGGCCGTGGATGTACACCACATTGTGGGAGATCCCGGCGCTTGCCATCATCAATGAGCTGCGCTCCCGCGCGGCGATGCGTGCGTTCGGACCGTTCGCGCTCGACGTGCTCTATGCCCGCGCCAAGTCCAAGATGTGGGCCAAGACCGAGCGGCTGAAGGCGCTGCCCGACATCCGCATCTCGGACTTCGGCACGCGCCGGCGCCATTCCTTCCTGTGGCAGCGCTGGTGCGTCGAGGCTTTGAAGGAAGGCATCGGCGGGGCGTTCACCGGCACCTCCAACGTGCTTCTGGCCATGGACAACGACCTCGAGGCGCTCGGCACCAATGCGCATGAATTGCCGATGGTGTTTGCCGCGCTCGCCAATTCGGAACAGGAACTGAAGCAGTCGCCCTACAAGGTGCTGCAGGACTGGCAGCGCTATTATGGCGGCAACCTGCTGATCGTGCTGCCCGACGCCTTCGGCACCGCTTCCTTCCTGCGCGACGCGCCGGACTGGGTGGCCGACTGGACCGGTTTCCGCCCCGACAGCGCGCCGCCGATCGAGGGCGGCGAGAAGATCCTGTCCTGGTGGCGCGAGAAGGGCAAGGATCCCCGCCAGAAGCTGCTGATCTTCTCCGACGGACTGGAGGTGGAAACCATCGAGGAGACCTATCGCCACTTCAAGGGCAAGGTGCGCATGTCGTTCGGCTGGGGCACCAATTTGACCAATGATTTCGAAGGCTGCGCGCCGACCGAGACCCACAGCCTCGACGCCATCTCGCTGGTCTGCAAGGTCACCGAGGCCAATGGCAGGCCGGCGGTCAAGCTTTCCGACAACCCGGCCAAGGCGACCGGTGATGAGAAGGAGATCGAGCGCTATCTCAGGATTTTCGGCGAGAAGGACCGCGTGGAGCATCTGGTCAAGGTGTGAGGAG
This sequence comes from Mesorhizobium sp., assembly GCF_041661565.1. GTDB lineage: Bacteria > Pseudomonadota > Alphaproteobacteria > Rhizobiales > Rhizobiaceae > Mesorhizobium. Next base: position 31,778 of record NZ_JBAZUD010000015.1, on the reverse strand, counting down.
TAGGCGGGCTCTTGGATAGATCGAGTTCCTTGGTGCCCCCCTCTGTCCTGCCGGACATCTCCCCCACGAGGGGGAAGATTGGCTGTCGTCGGCACCCTCGCCAATGTCCAACGTCGAATAAAGAGCGCCGATCGAGCGAAGTGCCAATCTCCCCACCCGTGGGGGAGATGTCCGGCAGGACAGAGGGGGGCGCCGTGGAGCGCCGTCGTCTATGGTTGGCGATACTCCCTGCGGCGCCCTGGCTCGTCTCGCCAACCCCCGCCTTCGCTCACGCCTCCGATCGCGGCCACGTCCTGCTGCTCCCGACCGGCTATTACCTGATCGGCGGCGCCTTCGCCGTCGCCATCAGTTTCCTCGTGCTGGCACTGCTGCCGGCGGACCGGCTTGAGTGCTTCTGGCGCCGGCGCCTGCCGCTGTTCACACTCCACGACCGCGCCCGCATCGCCGTCAGCCTGGTTTCATTTGCCGGCTTTGCCACCCTTGTCTCTGCCGGGCTGTTCGGTAGCCGCGACCCGCTTTCCAACCCGCTGCCCCTGGTGATCTGGACGCTGCAGTGGGCCGGCCTCACTCTGGTGCAGGGGATTTTCGGCGACCTGTGGTCGTGGCTCAACCCCTGGGTTGGGCCGTATCGCCTTGTGTCGCGCTTGTTCGGTCTCAATGAGGAACGGGCACGGCGCCTTCCCCGGTGGATCGGCTGCTGGCCGGCTGTCCTGCTGTTCTTCGCCTTCGCCTGGTTCGAACTCATCGATCCGGCACCTGACGACCCGGCGCGGCTGGCCTTGGCTGCGGGCCTGTACTGGCTGTTCAGTTTCGTCGCCATGCTGGTCTTCGGTTACCGGGCCTGGAGCCGCGCTGGTGAATTCCTAACCCTCGTCTTCTCGATGGTGGCGCGTTTCGCGCCCGTCGAACGCGACGAGAACGGCCGGCTCGCATTGTGCTGGCCGGGCGCCAGGCTGCTGGCGGCCGAGCCGTTGCCGGCCAGCGGCATCGCCTTCCTGCTGCTGGCCCTGTCCTCGGTCTCCTTCGACGGCCTGTCGAAGACCTTCTTCTGGCTCGGCCTCTTCGGTCTTAACCCGCTCGAATTCGCTGGCCGCACCGCCGTGATCGGCAGCGGCACTCTCGGGCTAGTCCTGACATTCATGCTGCTGGCGGCGGTCTTTCTTCTCGCGGTCTGGCTCGGCCGGTTCCTTGCCGGCCGCAATCGGCCATTCGCCCAAGCGGCGGGTTTGCTGGTATGGTCGATCGTGCCGATCGCGCTCGCCTATCATGTCGCGCACTATCTGACCGCCCTGCTCGTCGACGGCCAATATGCGCTGGCCTCCCTGTCCGACCCGTTCGCGATCGGCTGGAACCTGTTCGGCACCGCCGACATGCAGGTCGAGGCCGGCATCGTCGCCGGCGCGGCATCGGCGTGGTGGCTGTGGAATATCCAGGCCGGCGCCATCATCCTTGGCCATGTGCTCGCCGTCCTCGTCGCGCATGGTTTCGCCGGACGACTGCACCCGGTGCCGGCTCGCGCCGCGCTCAGCCAGTTTCCGCTCACCTTGCTGATGATCGCCTATACCGTCTTCGGCCTCTGGCTGCTCTCCACGCCGACGATCGGCTGAGCTGTTGCGCCGGGAAAGAATCCGTAGTTTCCCCCGGAAAGCGGCATTGCCGTGTCCGGACTTTGGTGTTTAGTTTGTACACATGCGATTTCGGACCTCCCGCAGGGAGAACCCGATACGTTCCAGCCATTGGTCAAGACTCAAAGAACAGGGGAACCACCGTGACTGACAAGAATGGGTTTTTCGATCTCAGCAAAACCGGGCTCACCCGCCGCACGGCGCTGAAGGGCCTCGCGGCCGGCGCCGGCCTTGCCGTCGCCCCGGGCTTCGTGCGCTACGCGCAGGCACAGAGTTCGGCGCCGATTAAGATCGGCTTCCAGTCGCACCGCACCGGCATCGGCGCCGCCTATGGCCGCTGGTACGAAAAGACCACGGCCGCCGCGATCAAGGCGATCAACGGCGCCGGCGGCATCAATGGCCGTCAGGTCGAAATCATCATCGAGGATGACGGCACCGATCCCGGCCGCGGCGCCGAGGTGGTCGGCAAGTTCGCCACCCAGCACAAGACCGATATCGTCTTCGGCACGCTGTTCTCGCATGTCGTCATCGGCTCGGCGCCCGCCGCCGGTGAAAACAAGATGCCCTATTTCGTCGTCAGCGAAGGCCACCACGTCGCCTCGACGAAGCTGAACCGCTACGTCTTCCAGCCCGGCATCACCGATGTGAAGAGCCAGATCCAGTCGATGGCGCCGTGGATATCGGGCAATGTCGGCAAGAAGGTCACCATGATCTTCCCGGATTTCGCCTTCGGCTACGACCATCGCGACTACCTGCCGCCGGCGCTGAAGGCGCAAGGCGCCGACGTCATCGCGCAGATCGCCATTCCTCCGACGGAATCGTCCTTCACCAAGTATTTTCCGCAGATCCCGGCCGAGACAGAGGTGATCTACCACGTCATGGTCGGTCCGGCGGTGCTCACCTTCGTCAAGGAACTTGGCGAATTCTACGGCTCCAACCGGCCGCAGCTGTTCGGTTTCATCGATTCGCTCGAGGCCACCGACATCAACAGCCCAGGCCTCGAATTCCTCGACGGCAGCCATTTCTGGGAAGGCTCGCCGCGTTATGCGCAGCCCGACGATAGCGAAGCCCAGAAAGCCTATCGCGCCGCCGTCGGGATCGACGACAATGGCGCCGCCGTCGGCGATGCCAAGGACGTCTCCACCGCCGCGCACATGTTCGGCTGCTGGGAAACGCTCTACGTCGTCAAGAAGGCGATGGAAGATGCCGGCTACAAGGGCCCGGACGACCGCGCCAAGCTGGTCGAGGCGACCGAGGCGCTGACAGCGTTCGCCGAAGGGCCCGAGCATCCGCAGGGACCGAAGACCTTCAACGGCAAGATCCACCAGTGCTTCGGCATCCAGAACATCTCCAAGGTCGAAGGCGGCAGGCTGAAGGTCGTGCACAAGACCAAGATCGAGGACGGGCTTTACGAGGCCGAGGGGGATTACACGACGCAGGCGCTTTAGGCTTGGCTATCTAGCAAGCGTGAGCGTCAAGGCACCCCCCTCTGCCCTGCCGGGCATCTCCCCCGCAAAGGGGGAGATCAGCAGTTATCGCGGCAGCGCTCATCTGCCAGAGTTGACGATTGGGCAGACGCGTGACGACATCCAATCTCCCCCCTTGCGGGGGGTGAGAAGTGGTCCGCGCAGCGGACGGAAAGCCAATTGCTTGGCTTTCCGAACGACGAACGCCCGGAGCGACAGCGCTGCGCTGGGTCCGCCAGGCCAGAGGGGGGTGCCTCGCGCATCCCTCGGTGCGTAGCCCATGCACTTCGGACCTCACCTCCTCCTCGCCGCCCTCGAAGGCCTGGTCACCTCCGCCGTGCTGGCGCTGACGGCGCTTGGGCTGTCGCTGGTGTTCGGCGTGATGCGGGTGGTCAATGTCGCGCATGGCGAGTTTTTCATGCTCGGCGCGGTGCTTGCCTGGGCGATCACCACGGCGGTCGGCGGCCACCCGGCGCTCGGCTTCCTGGCGGCGTTGGTGATCGCGCCGCTGATCGTCGGCGCCATCGCCCTGGTCGCAGAGCGGCTCGTCTTGCGCCGGCTCAACTACAATCCGGAAGCCACCATCGTTGCCACGATTGGCATGCTCTACATCATCCAGCAGCTGGCACTGACCTTCTACGGCCCGGAAGCGCGCCCGGTGGAGCCGCCTTTCACCTATCGCATCCTTTTGCCCTGGTTCGGCTATTCCGGCTACAAGCTGTCTGTCATCGCCGCTTCCGCGCTGCTACTTGTCGCGACATGGCTGGTGCTGACGCGCACCAGGATCGGCCTCGTCATGCGCGCTACGCAATATGACAGCGAGACGGCGCAGGCCTTCGGCATTGCGGTCGACCGCGTCTATGGCGGCGTCTTCGCGCTCGGCGCCATGCTTGCGGCGGTCGCCGCGGTGCTGATCGTGCCGATCAGCCAGGCGCACTATTTGATGGGGCAGGACCCGCTACTGCTCTCCTTCATCGTCGTCATCATAGGCGGCCTCGGCTCGCTGCGCGGCACCGTCGTCGCCGCCTTGCTGATCGGCATGTCGGACGGCATCATCTCGATGTTCTTCTCCCCGACCCTGGCCAAGATCATCGCCACGCTGCTGGTCGCGATGGTGCTGGTGTTCCGCCCCCAGGGCCTGTTCGGGACCGCGGCGCGATGAGCGAGGCTTCGCCTGTTAAAGCCTATGCCCTGCATGCCGCTGTCATTACACTGCTGTTCGTGCTGAGCTTCCTGTTGCCGGCTTACTATCACGGCCTGCTCGCTCGCATCATGCTGCTGGCGGTGTTCGCCATGGGCTACAACATGCTGTTCGGCTATGTCGGCCTGCTCAGCCTCGGCCATGCCATGTTCTTTGCCGCCGGACTCTATGGCGCCGGCCTTGCCGTCATCCATCTGGGCTGGAGCGTGCCCTTGGCCTTTCTCGGCGGGATTGCCTGCGGCGCGGCCCTGGCGCTCGCCATCGGCCTGTTGGCGCTGCGCACCACGGGCGTCGCCTTCATGATCGTCACCATGATGTTCGCCCAGGTCTTTTATCTCGTCGTCCTCTACTTCGCGACCTGGACCGGCGGCGACCAGGGCATGGTGGTGCCGCAGCCGGCGCGCGTCCTCGCTTTCGGTGCGACCTCACTCGATCTCACCGATCCGACGGTCCGCTACATGACGGCGCTGGCGCTGTTCTCGGTCGTGCTCCTGATCACCTTGGCCATCGTGCGTTCACGGTACGGCCGCGTGCTGGTCGCCATCCGCGAGAACGAGGAGAGGACGAAGATGCTGGGCTACAACACCTTCTCCAACAAGCTTGCCGCCGTGGTCGTCTCCGGCACCATCTGCGCCGCCTCGGGCGCCGCCTATGCGCTGCTGTTCGGCTATGTCGGGTCGAGCTTCGCCTCGGTACAATATTCGATCCTGCCGCTCCTGTGGGTGCTGCTCGGAGGTGCGGCCACCACACTCGGGCCGCTGGTCGGCACGCTGTTCATGTATTATGTCACCGACGTCACCAGCGGCTATACCTCAGCCTATCTGCTGATCGTCGGCATCGCGCTCATCGCGCTGGTGCTGTTTTTTCCCAAAGGCATCCTGGGCAGCCTGCGCCAGCGCTGGCTCGGGTGGCTGCCATGACGCCGCTTCTGACGACAAGGGGGCTGTCGCGCGATTTTGGCGGCCTGCGCGCGGTCGACAGCGTTGATTTCACCCTGATGCCCGGCGAAATCCGCGCCGTCATCGGTCCCAACGGCGCGGGGAAGACCACCTTTGTCAGCCTGCTCAGCGGCCGCATCCAGCCGTCCGCCGGCATGATCGTCTTCGACGGCGCCGATATCACCAGCCTGCCGGCCTATGCCCGCGTCCGCATGGGCATTGCCTACACGTTCCAGATCACCAGCATTTATCCCAACCTGTCCGTCTACGCCAACGTTGCACTGCCCGTGCAACTGACGATGCGGCATGGCCCTTCCCCGAGCGCGATACAGCCCGCTGTCATGGCCGCCCTCGAACGAACCGGCCTCGCCGACCGAGCCGACATGCCGGCCGGGCAGTTGTCCTATGGCCACCAGCGCCTGCTGGAAGTGGCGATGGGCCTGGCGCTGAAGCCGCGCCTGCTGATCCTCGACGAACCGACGCAGGGACTGGCCGACAGCGAGATCGACAATTTCATTGTCCTGGTGCGCGAGATCGCGGCGAGCGCCACCGTGTTGCTGATCGAGCACAACATGCCGGTCGTCATGCAACTCGCCGATCGCATCACCGTCTTCAACTTGGGCAAGATTCTCGCCGAAGGGACGCCGGAAGCAATCCGCGAGAACGCGGCGGTGCAGGAAGCCTATCTGGGGACCGCCCCATGACCGGGATGAACACCGGCACTCCAAAGGCCAAAGCCCTGACGATCTCGGGACTGGACTGCTTTTATGGCGAGGTCCAGATACTCCACGGCCTCGACCTTGTGCTCCACAAGGGTGAGGTGCTGTGCCTGTTTGGCCGCAACGGGGCCGGCAAGACGACGACGCTGAAGGCGATCATGGGGCTGGTTCCGGCCCGCGCCGGCTCGATCAAACTCGCCGGCCAGGAATTGACCGGGCTGCCCGCGCATGAGGTCCCGAAGGCGGGCGTCGCCTATGTGCCGCAGGGCAGGCGGCTGTTCGCCGAGATGACGGTGGCGGAGAACATCGAGATCGGGCTGATGGCGCGCCGCAAGGGCAAGGCCGTGCGGGAAAATGTCCTCGACCTCTTTCCATTGCTGCGCCACAGGTTGCGGCAACGCTCCGGCACGCTGTCGGGCGGCGAACAGCAGATGCTGGCCATGGCCCGCGCGCTCTGTCTGGAACCACAGGTGCTGTTGCTGGACGAGCCGACCGAAGGGCTGATGCCGTCGATGATCGCCAAGATCCGCGAGACGGTGGCGAAACTGCGCGACATGGGTGTCTCCACCATCCTCGTCGAGCAGCGCGTCGATGCGGTGCTGTCGGTCGCCGACCGAGTCTCGTTCATCGAGAACGGCCGCAACCGCGAGACGGTCGATGTCGAGGCACTGCGCGCCGACCCCTCGGCGGTCCGGCGCTATGTCGGCGTGGGCTGATCAGCCGAAGAACAGAAAGCCCGCAACCAGGAATGTCGGAATCAACACCAGCCCGGACCAGAGCATGTAGCCGAAGAAGCCAGGCATGCTGACGCCGCTCTGCCTGGCAATCGCATAAACCATGAAGTTGGGCGCGTTGCCGATATAGGTGTTGGCGCCCATGAACACGGCGCCGGCGGAAATCGCCGCGAGCGTCGAGGCAAATTCGGTCATCAGATGCTGGGGATCGCCGCCGGCGAGCTCGAAAAACACCAGATAGGTCGGCGCGTTGTCGAGGAAGGACGACAGCGCACCGGTCAGCCAGAAATAGGCGAGGTCGTTGGGCGTGCCTTGCGCGGAGGTGACGAGCGCGACCAGTGGCGCCAGCGCGCCGTCATGGCCGGCCCTCAGTATGGCGATGACCGGCACGATGCAGATGAAGATGCCGGCAAACAACTTCGCCACCTCTGCGATCGGTCCCCAGTTGAAGCCGTTCGCCTTGCGATACTCCTTGCGCGAGACAGCGAGCGAGACAAAGGCCAGCGCCAGGATGATGGCGTCGCGCACCAGGTTCTGCAGTTCCAGCGTCACGCCTTGGATCGAGACGCTGACCCCGGGCTTCCAGGCGGCCGAGAGCAGGATGGCGGCGATGACGCCCGCGAGCAACGGGATATTGGGCAGGCCGCGGATTCGGATCTTCGAATGCGGTGTCGGATCCTTGATCTTCGGCGCGCCGTCTTCGCGCCGATGCAGGATGATGTCGAGCGCCAGGAAAGCCGCCAGCACGACGCCGCCGACAAACAGCGTTTCCCGATATAGGTTCGTGGTGGTCCAGAAGAAGTCGACCCCGCGCAGGAAGCCGACGAACAGGGGCGGGTCGCCGAGCGGTGTGAGCGAGCCGCCGATGTTGGAAACCAGGAAGATGAAGAAGACAACGACATGGGCGTTGAACGGCCTGTTATCGTTGGCGCGGATGATCGGCCGGATCAGGATCATCGAGGCGCCGGTGGTGCCGATGACCGAGGCCAACAGCGCCCCAACCAGCAGCAGCCCGGCATTGACCAGCGGCGTGCCGTGGATGTTGCCGGCGACCAGGATGCCGCCCGAAATGGTGAACAGAGCGAACAGCAGGATAATGAAGGACATGTATTCGGTGAGCAGCGCGTGCAGCACCGCCTCGACCGCAGAGGGAAGGCCGAAGGCAAGCGCCAACGGCACGATCACCAGCGCCGCCCACAGGGCCGCGATCTTGCCGTAGTGATGTTCCCAGACATGGTGGAAGAGCAAGGGCCCGGTGGCGATCGACAGCAACAGGCCGGCGAAAGGCAACGCCCACCACAGTGGCATCGAGGCGCCGGGAAGGCCATGTTCCTCCGCCGCGAAAGCTTCCGGAGGAGCCACCATGACGATAGCCATGGCGGCGCAGGCGCAGGTCACGGTTCGCCAAAAAGCCCGCTTGGTACCCACGGTCCGGTCAGTCCGCCAAATGGTCTTCAAGTGTGACGCCGGCGTCGCGCATGCGATGCAGCATCGTCTCGAGCGAGCCGTTGAGATCGATGCCGCGGCAAGCGTCGAGCCGCACCGTGGTCTTGAAGCCGTGGCTGACGGCGTCCAGCGCCGAGAAGGCCACGCAGAAGTCGGTCGCCAGGCCGACCAGGGTCAGCGTGTCGATGCGGCGCTCCTTGAGATAGCCGGCGAGGCCGGTCGGTGTCGTCCGGTCGTTTTCGAAGAAGGCCGAATAGCTGTCGATGGCCGGGCGAAATCCCTTGCGGATGACGAGCTCCGCCTTGGTCCAGGCAAGGCCCGAGTGAAAATCCGAGCCAAGGCTTCCCTGGATGCAATGGTCCGGCCACAGGGTCTGCGGGCCATAGGGCATGTCGATCGTCGAATATTGTGGCAAGGCGGGATGGCTGGAAGCGAAGCTCGAATGGCCGGCAGGGTGCCAGTCCTGCGTCAGCACGACATGGTCGGCGTGGCGGATCAGGTCGTTGACCAGCGGCACGATCTCGTCGCCTCCAGTCACGGCCAGCGCGCCACCCGGGCAAAAATCGTTCTGCATGTCGATGACAACAAGCGCGTGGTCGGCCATGCGGCTTTCTCCCTCTCAGTCTCGATGCCGCTGTCGCGACCGGAGGCAGAAACTTGACCAGATGGCCGGCTGCGTCAACCTCTTAAGGCATAACAAAGGCACAACAAGTGCGTGGCGCCCGAACCTTGGCAAACTCGGGCTTTGACAATTTCCGCCGGCTTGATATCATTTGCATACGAATGAGTTTACCGGCGCCGATGCGGCGAAGGCTTTCCAAAGATCGGTTCTGGAAGGCTTCTTTCTGGAAGGCAAAGCGTGATCCGTTACGCGAAACCCACCACGGTCGACGAGGCGCTCGCGCTGCTTGGCGAGGGCGCCTGGCGCATCCTTGCAGGCGGCACCGATTTCTATCCGGCACAAGGCTCCAAGCCGTTCCGCGACAACGTCTTAGACATCAACGGCCTCGCGGCGCTACGCGGCATCAGCGAGACGGACGGTCATTTCGTCATCGGCGCGCGCACGACGTGGACCGACATCATTCGCTACCCCTTGCCGGCGGCCTTCGATGCGTTGAAGCAGGCGGCGCGGGAAGTCGGTTCGCAGCAGATCCAGAATGTCGCTTCGATTGCCGGCAATCTCTGCAACGCCTCGCCGGCCGCCGACGGCGTGCCGGGCCTGCTGGCCCTCGATGCCGAGGTCGAGCTGCGGTCGGCCGCCGCCACCCGGCATGTCCCGCTGCAAGACTTCATTCTCGGCAATCGCCGCACGGCCCTGCGTCTGGGCGAGCTAGTCACGGCAATCCACGTGCCGAAATCCTCCGCCTCCGGAAGGTCAGCCTTCGTCAAGCTCGGCGCGCGGCGCTACCTCGTCATTTCCATCGCCATGGTGGCTGCACGGCTGGTCGTGGACAACGGCATGGTGACGCAAGCCGCGATAGCCGTCGGCTCCTGTTCGGCGGTGGCCAGGCGCCTTGCCGGCATCGAGGCCGCCCTGCTTGGCCTGCCGTCCGACCACAGGCTCGTCGCGGCGGTCCTGGCCGCACCGATAGGTGAGCTGTCACCGATCGCCGATGTGCGCGGCAGCGCCGAATACAGGCTCGACGCGGTCCGCGAACTCGTCGCCCGCGCCGTGCTGACGGCCTCTGGTCAGACGAGCGACCAGCAAATGGTGGCGGCATGAACCGGGTATGGCCCGACGTCGGTGAAACGCTGTCCAACCTGGCGGGCCAGCCGGGTCTCGGCTGTGAGCACGCCGACATTGCCTTCGAGGTCAACGGCGCCGCCATCTCGGTCAACGTGCCGCCGCTGCGCCGGCTGTCTTCCGTGTTGCGTGACGAATTGCGGCTGACCGGCACCAAGGTCGGCTGCGACGCCGGCGATTGCGGCGCCTGCACGGTGCTGGTCGACGGCGAGCCCGTCTGCGCCTGCCTGATGGCGGCGGCTTCCGTCGCAGGGGCATCGGTTACGACGGTCGAGGGGCTGGCCAATGACCGGCTATCGGCGCTGCAGGCCTCCTTCCTCGCCCATGGCGCGGCACAATGCGGCATCTGCACGCCGGCCCTGCTGGTCGCGGCGACCGCCTTGCTGGACAAGACGCCCAGGCCGACCGAGGAAGAGGTGCAGGACGCTCTGGGTGGCATTCTGTGCCGCTGCACCGGCTACCGGAAGATCATCGCGGCGGTGATGGATGCCGGGCGGTTCGAACTGTCGACCGACCGCGCTGCCCCTCATCCGCCTGCCGGCACCTTCTCCCCGTATAGTGACGGGGAGAAGGGAGAAGCTGCAACGGATATTGATCGTAGGATGCCAGTCTCCGGCAGTGCCGTAGGCTCCTCCCCTGTCCGGCTCGACGGCATCCCCAAAGTCACCGGCGACGAAAAGTTCGGCGGCGATTCCTTTCCCGCCGATGCGCTGGCCGTGCTGGTGGTCCGCTCGCCGCATTATCACGCGACGTTCGACTTTGGCGACCTGGAGGGCTGGGCAAGGGCTCACCCCGGCATCGCCGGTGTCTTCACCGCTGCCGACATTCCGGGCAAGAACTGTTTTGGTGTCATCGGCCCATTCGCCGACCAGCCGGCGCTGGCCGAAGGCTTTGTCCGGCTTCGCGGCGAGGCGGTGGCTCTGGTCGCCGGCGAGCGCGAGGCGATGCTCGATCTCGATCTGTCGGAATTCCCTGTACGCTGGAGCGAGTTGCCGCATTTGCTCCATACCGCCGAAGCGCAGGCCGACGGCGCGGCACTGATCCATGAGAACCGTCCCGACAATCTGCTCACCTCAGGCTTCGTCGAGCGCGGCGATCCAGAGGCAGCGCTTGCCGGTGCGGCGTTCACGGTCTCGGGCGCCATCGACACGTCCTATGTCGAGCATGCCTATATCGAACCGGAAGCCGGCCATGCCTATCTCGATGGCGACACGCTGGTGATCGTTGCCTGCACCCAGGCGCCCTACATGGACCGCGACGAGACAGCCAGGCTGCTTGGGCTTGCCGTCGACAAGGTGCGCATCGTTCCGACCGCGACCGGCGGCGGCTTCGGCTCCAAGCTCGACGTGTCGCTGCAGCCGCTGATCGGCCTTGTGGCGTTGAAGACGGGGCGGCCGGCGGCTCTCACCTATACGCGCAGCGAATCAATGATGTCGACCACCAAGCGCCATCCCGCCGAGATGAGGGCGACTATCGGAGCCGATGCCGATGGCCGTGTCACCGGCATGGTCTTTAGCGGCGATTTCAACACCGGCGCCTATGCCAGCTGGGGTCCGACCGTGGCCAACCGCGTGCCGGTGCATGCGTCTGGTCCCTATGCGACGCCGAACTACCGCGCCGTGGGCCGCGCCATCCACACGCACGGCCCCATCTCCGGTGCGTTCCGTGGCTTCGGTGTGCCGCAGGCGACGATCATGCAGGAGACGCTGTATGACGAGCTCGCCGGCAAGCTCGGCATCGACCGGCTCGACTTTCGCCTGAAGAACTGCCTTCGGGACGGCTCCGAAACGGTCACGGGGCAAAGGCTGGAGTCGGGCGTCGGCATCGCCGAGTGCCTGGAGGCGCTGCGGCCGCATTGGGAGCGTGCCAAGACCGACACGGATGCATTCAATTCTTCTCATACGTATAGAAAGCGCGGTGTCGGTGTCGCGTCCTGCTGGTATGGCTGCGGCAACACCTCGCTGCCCAATCCGTCCACCATTCGGGTGGGCATCGCGGCCGACGGCACGGTCGTCCTGCACCAGGGCGCGGTCGACATCGGCCAGGGTTCCAACACCGTCATCGCGCAGATCTGCGCCGACGCACTCGGCCTGCCGCTGGACAGGTTTCGCCTGAAGAGCGCCGACACGGCTATCACCCCGGATGCCGGCAAGACCTCGGCGTCGCGCCAGACCTTCGTCACCGGCAAGGCGGCGGAGAAGGCGGGCCGCGCCTTGCGCGACAGGATCCTGCGTTTCGCCAATGTTTCGGAGAATGCATCCTTGCTGCTCGAAGGCCAGGCGCTGGTCATCCGCGAGGGCGAAGCGACCCGCCGCATCGATCTCTTCTCCCTCGAGGTGGATGCGGACGGCTTCGTCTTCCGTGCCGAGGAGACCTACGATCCTCCGACGCTGCCGCTCGACGCCAAGGGCCAGGGCAAGCCCTATGCGGTCTATGGCTATGGCGCGCAGATCGCCGAGCTGGAAGTCGACCTCAAGCTCGGCACGGTGAAGCTGATCAAGATCACCGCCGCGCATGATATTGGCAAGGCGATCAACCCCTTGCTGGTCGAAGGCCAGATCGAGGGCGGCATCGCGCAGGGCATCGGCATGGCGCTGATGGAGGAATATATCCCCGGCCGCACCGAGAATCTGCACGACTATCTGATCCCGACGATTGGCGACGTGCCGCCGATCGAGACCATTCTGGTCGAGGTCCCGGACCCGGAAGGCCCGTTCGGCGCCAAGGGCCTGGGCGAGCATGTGCTGATCCCGACGGCGCCGGCGATCCTCAACGCCATCCGGCACGCTACCGGTGTTCTCATCACCAAGGTTCCGGCGACACCGACGCGGATTCGCGCTGGTATCCGGGAAAAAGATGGCATCCGCGCGAAGGAGGCAGGCGCATGAGCGAGCTTGCCGAACGCTTCGAGACCCATGATCCCGGCGAGAAACTGCTGGCCGAGAAGATCCGCTGCGATGCCTGTCCGGTCATGTGCTACATCGCCGATGGCCGCACCGGCGCCTGCGACCGCTACGGCAATGTCAGCGGCCGCATCGTGCGCATGGACCCGCTGACCATCCTCGATCATGCCGCCGAAAGCGGCGCCCCGTTGGTGCCGTTCACCGCCGAGGGAGAGGCGTGGGACGGCGAGTTGCTCAATACCGGCCGTCGCTTTGTCACGGCAATAGGCGCCGGCACCACCTATCCCGACTACAAGCCGGCTCCGTTTATCGTCAGCCAGGAGGTGGAGGGCGTCGATCTCGTTACCGTCGTTACCGAAGGCATCTTCTCCTACTGCGGCGTCAAGGTGAAGATCGACACCGACCGTCATATCGGGCCCGAGACAGCTGTCGTGCGCGCGGCGGGCGAGGCGATCGGCCATGTCACGACGGGCGAATACGGCTCGCAGATGCTGTCGCTGGGCGGCGTGCATCATCTGACCGGCGGCTCGAAGGCGGAGGGCCGCGCCACCTGCGATGCCCTGCTCAATCTGTGCAACCGCAAGCCCGTCGAACTGACCATCGACGGCGGCGCGACGATCATCGTCGAAGCCGGCAAACCTCCTGTCATCGACGGCAAGGCCGAACACCGTATGCGCGTCGGCTGTGGTTCGGCCACCATCGGCATGTTCGCCACGCAATGGCGTGGGCTGGTCGACGAAGTGGTGGTGGTCGACGACCACATCACCGGCGTCGTTTCCGAGCACCAGGCAGGCAAGGTGCTGGACTGGCAGGACACGGGCATCAAGATCATCGGCCGCCGTTCGACGCCGGGTCGCTATTTCAAGGTGTCCGAGCCCGGCCTCGGCTGGGGCGGCACCAGCATTTCCGATCCGTTGTCGATCCTCGGCGAATGGAATGCCAAGAAGGGCGCGCGGCCGGGCCTGTCGCTGCTGATGGTTTCGACCACCGGCGAGCAGTTCGCCTATTACGAACTCGATGACGCGTTGAAGCCGGTGTGGAAGCCTTTCCCCGAGCGGCTGCGAAAGTCGGTGGAACTGATAGAGGACAATTGCGAGCCGGCCCTGTGCACGGTCCTCTTTGTCGGCGGCGCGGGCGGTTCGCTGCGCGCCGGCGTCACCGAAAATCCTGTCAACCTGACCCGCTCGGTGCAGGGCCTCAAGACCTATGTGACGGTCGGCGGCGCGCCAACCTATGTATGGCCGGGCGGCGGCATCACGCTGATGGTCGATGTTATCAGGGTGCCGGAAGGCGCCTTCGGCTATGTGCCGACGCCGGCGCTGGTGGCGCCGATCGAGTTCACCCTGCGGCGCGATGATTATATCAGGCTCGGCGGCTACGAGGCCGAAATCCGCAGTGTCGACGATATCGTTGCCAAAGGTGGCGAATACCTCAATCCGCGCCGTGGCACGGGCGCGCCGGACGGCAATCCATGGCCGCCGCTGGCGCAGTTGCGGCGCGCCGGCCCGAACGGGGCCGGATGATGGACGGACCGCGGGCGCAGTGGCTGCAGGACGGCAAGCGTCTGCATCTCAACCACGGGCCGATCGACCTGATCGTCCAGGTGTTTGGCGAGGCGCAGGAATGCCGCCTGGCCTATGAGCAGGCGGTGGCGCGGTTCCAGACGATCCTGATGGAGCTGGTCGAGGAGCTACCCGAATTGCGGCTGCCGGCGTTCTTCCTGGCGCCGCGCAGCTTCGCCGGCCCGACGGCCCGCCGCATGGAAGCGGCCGTCATGCGCCTGGCCGAATGTTTCATAACCCCGATGGCCGCCGTCGCCGGTTCTGTAGCCGACGAAATGCTCGCCGCGCTGCTCGCCGGTCGCAGGCTCGATCGCGCCTATGTCAACAATGGCGGCGATTGCGCCCTGCATATCGGCAGGGGTCAGTTGATGGGCCTGGCGGTTGCCGGCACCGGCAACGGCTTGGCCGACCGGATCACGATCCGCGCCGAAGATGGCGTCCGCGGCGTCGCAACAAGCGGCTGGCGCGGCCGCTCCTTCTCGCTTGGCATTGCCGACGCCGTCACCGTGCTGGCGCGGACCGGCGCCGAGGCGGATGCGGCGGCGACGCTCATTGCCAACGCGGTAGACCTGCCTGGGAATCCCGCCATCAGGCGCACCCCCGCACATGAACTGTCGCCCGACACGGATCTCGGCGCGCGGCTGGTGACACAAGGCGTCGGCACGCTTGCAGCTGGCGAGGTGGCGCGGGCATTGGACAATGGCCTCGCGGTCGCAGAGGATTTTCGCCGGCGCGGCCTGATTGCCGGGTCGGCACTGTTTCTTGGCGGTGAAGCGCGCATCAGCGGCTCGATCACGCTCGCCGCGCCCAACAAAACTCCGAAGGAGGAAGTCGTCCATGCCTGAGTTTCCGATCCGCAAGATCGCGGTGCTGAGCGAAGAGATCTTTCACGACGGCGGGCCAGTCGCCAAAGTGCCGCGCCGTCGCGCCGCCGCCATGGCGCTGGTCAGGAACCCGTTCGCCGGGCGCTATGTCGAGGAGTTGCAGAGCGCCATGGAGGATCTCAAGCCGCTTGGGCTGCTGCTCGCCGACCGGC
This sequence comes from Mesorhizobium sp., assembly GCF_041661565.1. Lineage (GTDB taxonomy): Bacteria > Pseudomonadota > Alphaproteobacteria > Rhizobiales > Rhizobiaceae > Mesorhizobium. The sequence continues at coordinate 16,404 of NZ_JBAZUD010000015.1, read as the reverse complement.
TGATCGCGGCACTCGGCGGCGACGTGAAACAGATCGACGGTTACGGCAAGGGCGCCATTGTCGGCACGGCGGGTGAGCTGGAACATGGCGCGCTCTGGCATGTGCCTGGAGGGTACGCCATGCGCGAGCGGCTCGGCGACGCCAAGGCCATCGTGCCTTCGGCCAAGAAGGTCGGCGCCTTGGGGTCGCGGCTGGACGTGCCGCTCGGCCATATCAACGCCGCCTACGTGCGCGGCCATTTCGACGCCATGGAAGTCGGCATCAGTGACGGTCCGCGCCCCGACGAGATCCTGTTCTGCCTCGCCATGACCTGCGGGCCGCGCGTGCATGACCGCATGGGTGGATTGGCGGCCCAAGACATCAAGGCCTGGGACGGGCTGCGGTGAGCGGCGAGGACAATCTGCTCAAGCTGGTCGAGGCCGAAGAGCCCGACGAAAACGACTATCGCCTGCAGGAACAGGTCGGCTTCATCCTGCGCAAGGCGCACCAGCGCCATGTCTCGATCTTCGCCGCGCGTATCGCCGACCTGACGCCGCCGCAGTTCGCAGCACTCGCCAAGCTGCGCGATGTCGGCGAGACGTCGCAGAACCAGCTCGGCACGCTGATCGCCATGGATGCGGCGACGGTCAAGGGCGTGATCGACCGGCTGAAGGCGCGCGGCCTGGTCGAGCTTTCCCGCCACGAGGTCGACAAGAGGCGGCTGCTGGTCAATCTGACCGCCGAAGGCCGCGACGCGGTCGAACGGCTGATTCCACTTGCCCGCGAGATCACCCAGGAAACACTGGCGCCGCTCTCGGCCCGGGAGATCGCCACCTTCATGAAACTGCTGGCCAAGCTGGCCTGAGCCGTCACGATCGCCTGACGTGACCTCGGGTTCAGAGCTTGAAGGCTTGCTCGCAGAGTTCCCGCAGCTTGGGGAAAACAGTCTTGCCGCTGGCGATCACCAGCGTGCCGTCGCCCAGCACCGTCCTGGGATCGGGCTTCACGATGGTGCCGCCGGCCTCCTCGACCACAAGCATCCCGGCCACGCAATCCCAGGCGTTCATGTGCTCCTCGACATAGCCGAGCAACCGGCCGGAGGCCACATAGGCGAGCATCAAGGCGCCGGAGGCATTGCGGAAGAAGACGCCGCCCTCGGCCAGGATCCTGCTGATCAGCACGGCGACATTTTCGGCCTCGGCTCGATTGGAGAGACCGGTGCCCACCGAGCCTTCTTCCAAGCTCGTGGCGGCGCTCGTCCTGATCGGCCTGCCATTGAGGAAGGCGCCGCCGCCGCGCCTGCCGTGGAACGTCTCGCCGGTCGATGGCTCGTGGATGACGCCGACAACGGCCTCGCCATCCCTGGCGCAAGCGATCACCACGCACCAGGCCGGAATGCCGCGCACGAAATTGGCGGTGCCGTCGATGGGATCGATGACCCAGACATAGCCGGTCGAGCCGGCGACCGAGGCATGCTCCTCGCCAATGATGCCATCCTGCGGATAGTCCCTGGCAATGGCGGCGCGGATGAACAGTTCGACCTCGCGATCAGCTTGCGAGACCAGGTCCTGATGTCCCTTGCTCTCGATGGTCAGGTTTTCCAGGTCGCGGAAATAGTTGAGCGCAAGCTCGCCGGCGCGCCGCGCCAGCTCTATTGCAAAGCGCATGCGCGCGTCATGGTCATTCGTCACGGAGTGCCCGATCTTCCCGAGGGTCAGCCGCCTTTAGCAAAACGTCGCCGTCGGCAAAAGCGCCGGTTGGGCAGAAAACGAGTTCAGGCCGCTTGCGACAGCGATTTGTGGGCGTCGGCCAGGATCTCGAACGATCGCACGCGGGCCGCGTGATCGAACATCTGCGCGGTGACCATCAGCTCGTCGGCGCCGGTGCGGCGCATGAAGGCGTCGATGCCTTGCCTGACCGTTTCGGGGGAGCCAACAACGGCGCAGGACAACGCCTGGCCAAGCATGCTCTTTGCCATCGGGTCGAGACTGCTTTCATACCCTTCGACAGGCGGCGGCAATTTTCCCGGCTTTCCCGTGCGCAAATTGACGAAGGCCTGCTGCAGCGAGGTGAACAACAGCCGCGCCTCGGCATCGGTGGGCGCCGCGAAAACGTTGAGGCCAAGCATGACATGCGGCTTGTCGAGCTGTTCAGAGGGCTGGAAGCGCGAACGATAGATGTCCAGCGCCTGATCGAGCTCCGCCGGGGCAAAATGCGAGGCGAATGCGTAGGGCAGGCCGAGCATGGCGGCGAGTTGAGCGCCGTAGAGGCTGGAGCCGAGGATCCAGACCGGCACCTTCTGGCCCTCGCCGGGGACGGCGTGGACGCGCTGGCCCGGCTCGGCCGGCTGGAAGTAGCCCATCAGCTCGATGACATCCTGCGGAAAATTGTCGACACCGGCATCGAGGTTTCGGCGCAGGGCGCGCGCCGTGCCCATGTCGGTGCCGGGCGCGCGGCCGAGGCCGAGATCGATGCGGCCCGGATGCAGGGCGGCCAGCGTGCCGAACTGCTCGGCAATGACCAGGGGCGAATGGTTGGGAAGCATGATACCGCCGGCGCCGACGCGTATGGTCCTGGTGCCGCCGGCGACATGGGCGATGACGACAGCCGTTGCCGCGCTGGCTATGCCCGGCATGTTGTGATGTTCGGCCAGCCAGAAGCGCTTGTAGCCCAACCGTTCGGCGTGACGGGCAAGGTCGAGCGAATTGGCCAGCGACTGCGAGGCATCGCTGCCTTCGACGATGGGCGACAGATCGAGAACGGAGAGGGCGGTCATGGAGCGGCATCCTGTGTGACACCGCATGTAGGAAGCGTCCGGCGACGCCGCAAATTCAAAAATATTGATCAGCCATTCGTCGCTTGCGTGTCGGCGACGACCTCATCCTCGACCGTCGTGGTCTGCTGGGCGGCGAGGAAGTTGCCGACGTGGCTAAGCCCGTCGAAATGGTCGCAGAACACCTTGATGACGACAAGCAGCGGCACCGCCATCAGGGCGCCGACGAAGCCCCAGAGCCAGGACCAGAAGGCGATGGCGATGAAGATCGCCACGGCGTTGATCTCGAGGCGCCGGCCGACCACCATGGGCGTCACGAACTGGCCTTCGATGATGTCGCATAACAGCACGAAAGCGGGCGCCAGGAGCGCGTAGGAGATCGTGTCGAAGCTGATGAGGGCAATGACCGCGACAAGCACGATGGTTATCAGCGCGCCCACATAGGGGAGAAAGTTGAGCATCGCCGCGGCCGCGCCCCAGACCAGCGGATTCGGCATGCCAAGAGCCCAGAGGCCGAGCCCGATCACGGAGCCCAACCCCGTATTGATGATGGCGACCGTGAGCAGATAGTGCGAGATCTCGCGCTCCACGTCGTAGACGACGCGCAGCGCGCGCTTCTTTTCCGAAAGGCTGGCGAAGGACTGGATGATCTTCTCGTAGAAGAGTGTCCCCGAAGCCAGCAGGAACAGCGACAGCACGAAGACGATGGTGATGCTGGTGCCGGCCTCGAGGAGATTGCCCGCGGCCGTGGACAGGATGCCGGATGGGGCCACGGCGACTTTCTGCATACCCGGCTCCTGCGCCGTCTCCGTGAGTGCCTCGAGTTGGTGCGAGAGATCCATCATCCGGGCAAGCGGTTGCTTGAATTGCGCCAGCCGCTCGGTCAGTTGTTGGCCGATCGACGACGTGTTGTTCATGAGGTCGATGATTGGCCCGCTCAGCAGGTAGCCGGCGCTGGCGAACACAAAGATCGACAGCAGGACCAGCATCGTCGCCGAGACAAACTCGGGGATGCCGCGCTTGCGCAGGAAGCGAACGATCGGTGTGAGCGTGAGCGTGAGCAGGAACGCCAGGATGACCGGCATGAAGAAGGCGCGGCCGAAGTAGAGCGCGCCGGTCGCCATGAAGATGAAGATGCCAATGAGCAGCGAGCGCATCAGGTGGATGTCGGCCAACGATGCGGCGCGCTGATCCGAGATCTCGACAACACTGGCGGACGAAGCGATCGGTTCGGCTTTCATCTCTTCCCCCACGCACCGCCAACGGGGCGAATCCTCTCAAACGTGCGCGCCCCGCCAAGGTTCCAGTGCCAAGTCAGCAGGGGGGGCCAGATCAGCGGGGGGCCAGATCAGCAGGGAACATGCGTCAGGCCACAGGCTCTGGCGCGGCGGTGGCCGTTTCCTTGCGCACGATCGGCGCCACCCTGGTGCCATACAGCTCGATCGCCTTCATGATCTTGGCGTGCGGCATGGTGCCGATTGCCATTTGCAGAAGGAAACGGTCGTTCTGGAAGATCCTGTGATGGGCGACGATCTTTTCCGCGACCTGTTCGGGATTGCCGACGAACAATGCGCCGGTCGGACCACGCGACTGATCGAAATGCGCCCGAGACGTCGGCCCCCAGCCGCGTTCGCGGCCGATGCGGTTCATCACCTCCGCCTGCGGACCGTAGAAATCGTCGGCCGCCTGCTCGGTCGTTTCGGCGATGAAGCCGTGCACGTTGATGCTGGTGGCGAGGCCGGCCTGGTCACTGCCGGCGCGTCTGGCCGCCTCGCGATAGACATCGAACAGCGGCGCGAAGCGCGCCGGCTCGCCGCCGATGATGGCCAAAGCCAGGGGCAGGCCCAACGCACCGGCGCGGGCGGCGGATTGAGGCGTGCCGCCAATGGCGATCCAGACCGGCAGCCTGTCCTGGAAGGGGCGCGGATAGATGCCGCGATCGTTGATCGGCGCACGCAGATTGCCGGACCAGGTTACGTTCACGCTGTCGCGGATGGCCAGCAGCAGGTCGAGTTTTTCGGCAAACAGCTCGTCATAGTCCTCGAGATTGTAGCCAAACAGCGGAAACGATTCGATGAATGAGCCGCGCCCGGCCATGATCTCGGCGCGCCCGCCCGACAGAAGGTCGAGCGTGGCGAACTGCTGGAAGACGCGCACCGGATCGTCGGAGGACAGGACGGTGACCGCGCTGGTCAGCTTGATGCGCTTCGAGCGCTCGGCGGCCGCGGCCAGCGCCACGACCGGCGCCGACGCCGCGTAGTCCGGCCGGTGATGCTCGCCGAGGCCGAAGACGTCGAGGCCGACCTGGTCGGCCAGTTCGACCTCCTCCATCAGGTTGCGCAGCCGCTCATGCGGGCTGATGGCGCCAGGCCCCGGCTGCGGGCTGACGTCGGCGAAAGTATAGAGACCGAGTTCCATTCCAGTGTCATCCTGATGTCGAGTTTTCGGGCTAGAGGTAGCGGCCGACTTGCTTGGCCGCCAGAGGCGGATGGGTGAACAGTGCATATCGGTTCGGTCGAAAAGGCGTCTCCCGGCTGCAACAGCCAACAATTTCATGGCTGCCATGCCGTTTTGGCGCTTGAACTCTCGGTTTTCGCGCGTATGTAAGCGTCGCGAATTGACTTCAGGGAAGTGGACTTGGCTATTTACAGGGAAAAAGACGTGTTCGAGCGGCGCAATGCCGCAAACGAGGCAAAGAAAGCGCTTCTGGAGCGCTTCAAGTCGAAGCCGGCGGCGGACGATCCAGCGGTGCTGGCACGGCAGGCCGAACGCAAGGCGATCCTCGAGGCCCGCGAAATCCGCGAGGCCGAGAAGGCTAGGCTGAAGCAGGAAAAGCTGGCGCGCGAGGCGATCGAGAAGGCCGAGCGCGAGGCAGCGGCCGAAGCAGCCCGCCTTGCGGCCGAAGAAGCGGCGCTCGCGGAAGCGAAGATCAAGGAATCCGAGGAGAACGAGCGTATCGCCCGTCTGCTCGCCGATGAAGCCGAGCGCAAGGCCAAGCGCGATGCGCGCTACGCGGCCCGCAAGCAGCGCACCGGCAGAACGCCTCCGGGTTTCTCCGCCCGCTAAGACCTTCGGGTCAAGCCATCTGTTGCAGATCAGGGTCGCCTTTCAGCGGCCCTGAAGGCGTTTGTCCTGACGACGGCCAGGCTCAGGCCGCGAACTTCAACCCCGCGATGCCGCAGACGATGAGCGCGATGCAGGCCAGCCTGATCGCGGTGGCCGGCTCGCCGAGCAGCCAGATGCCGAGCAGCGCCGTGCCAACCGTGCCGATGCCGGTCCAGACCGCGTAGGCGGTACCGACGGGGAGCACTTTGAGCGCCAGGCCGAGCAGAGCGAGGCTGACGATCATCGAAGCCACCGTCAGGACAGTCGGCACCAACTTCGAGAACCCATCGGTGTATTTGAGGCCGGTCGCCCAACCGACCTCGAACAGGCCGGCGAAAAACAGCAGGATCCATGACATCGGGAACGCTCCATCCGAGCATCGGACCGATGCTCGACCAAGGAATGGCGGGTCGTCCCGGCCTGATTTCGGGGGCGCGAGGTCGTCCCCGCCACGGCAATATGGGAATCTCGCGCGCCTGATCAACAAAGGCCGGCGACATAACAATGTTGCCGGCCATCATCCTGACCAAAACGGATTGGCCGGATTTACTTGTCCTTGAGCTTCATCGCCTTGACCGGCGGCGCCTTCAGGGCCGGGGCGGGGGCGGGCTTCTTGGCATCCTTCTTCGGCTTGCGGGCTTCCTTGCCGGCCTTCATCGCGCCTTTAGCCATGATTCGTTTCTCCGATTGCGGGAAGCGAATTGAAACAAGAGAAGGGTCGGACCGCAAGGGGTTCGCGCACCAACCAGCTGTCGGCCAGACGCTTTCAACCGGTTTCTAATTTTCTCGTAAACCATGCCGGTCCATGCCATTATCGTCTTCGCACTGCAGCATCGGCCCGGCCTCCGCCGTGTGATGAACGGGCAGGACGGTCAGGACGAAAATGCGAATCCATATCGGCTGCGAGATGAGCTTTGACTTTCGGCAGGAAACGCCGCTCATCGCGATGCTGAATGTCCACTATTCCCGAGCCTCCGATCTTGAGCGGCCGGACTTCCTGATCTCCGACCCGCCGGTCCCCATCGAGAGCTATCGCGACAGTTTCGGCAATTGGTGCAGCCGGTTCGTCGCCCCGCCCGGACGTTTCACCCTGGGCACCGACGCCGTCATTCGCGATCCCGGCACGTTCGAGATGACCGACCTGTTGGCCTGGCAGCACGAGGTGCGCGACCTGCCGTCGGAGACCTTGCTGTTCCTGCTGCCGAGCCGGTTTTGCGAGAGCGACCTTCTGGCTGACGAAGCATGGCGGTTGTTTGGCCATACGCCGCTCGGCATTGCGCGCGTGCAGGCGGTCTGCGACTTCGTCCACAACCATATCGTCTTCAGCTACGGCAATGCGCGGCCGACGCGCACTGCGGCGGAAGCCTACCGCGAGCAGAGCGGCGTTTGCCGCGACTTCGCCCATCTCGCCGTCACCTTCTGCCGGGCTCTCAACATCCCGACACGCTACTGCACAGGCTATATCAGCGACATCGGGATGCCGAAGCCGTGGTCGAGCATGGATTTCGCGGCCTGGATGGAAGTCTATCTCGGCGGCCGCTGGCACGTCTTCGATCCGCGCAACAATTCGCCTCGCATCGGCCGCATCCTGATCGCCTCCGGCCGCGATGCCGCCGACGTCCCGCTGACCCATACGTTCGGACCAGGCATGCTGGAAAGCTTCAAGGTGTGGACCGACGAGATCGTCGAGTAGCAGGCCTTCGCCAGACCTTAACAGATCAAGCGTTGAACGACCCACCCGTTCGCGCGTTGTGGTAGCTTCGGCCGTCTGGCCGCTAAAACGCATGCATTGAACGGGGACCAAACCATGGCCGGGCATGGCGGCTCGAAAAGGGTTATCTACGCAGCGCTCGCCGGCAACCTTGCCATCGCGCTGACCAAGTTCGGCGCCGCCTTCTTCACCGGCAGTTCGGCGATGCTGTCGGAAGGCGTGCATTCTCTGGTCGACACCGGCAATGGCGGCCTGCTGCTCTACGGCATGCATCGCGCGGCCCGCCCCGCCGACCGCACGCATCCGCTCGGCCACGGCCGCGAACTCTATTTCTGGAGCTTCATCGTCGCCCTGCTGGTCTTTGCGCTGGGCGCGGGCGTCTCCTTCTACGAGGGGGTGGCCCACATGATGGACCCGGAGCCGGTCGCCAATGTCAAGGTCAACTATATCGTCCTTGGCCTGTCGTTCCTGTTCGAGGGAAGCTCCTGGCTGGTGGCGCTGAAGGAGTTCCGCCAGCAGAAGGGCAAGCAAGGCTGGCTGCGGGCCGTGCGATCGAGCAAGGATCCGAGCGTCTACACCGTGCTGTTCGAGGACAGCGCGGCCCTGCTTGGCCTGATCGTCGCCTTCGTCGGCATTCTCGCGGCGGAACTGCTGGAGATGCCGGAACTCGATGGCGCCGCCTCGATCGGCATTGGACTGGTCCTCGGCGCGACGGCCATCTTCCTGGCGCGCGAGAGCAAGGGCCTGCTGATCGGCGAGCCGGCATCGCCCGAGGTGGAGAGACAGGTCCTGGCGATCGTGCAGAAGGATCCGGCGGTGCAGCAGGCGAACGGGGTTTTGACCGTGCATATGGGGCCGACAGAGATCGTCGCCGGACTGAGCGTCGAGTTCGAGGATCATCTGACGGCGCCGGAAATCGAAGCCTGCGTCGAGCGACTGGAGGCGCAGCTGAAGAAGGAGATGCCGGAGATCACGCGGCTGTTCGTGAAGCCCCAGACCACCGGCACTTGGAAGAAGCGGCGCAAGCTGATCGAAACCGCGTCCGATCCAGTCCTGGACTAGCGCGACGCCATTGCCTCAATATTTTGACCGGCTAGATTGAAGCGGCTTGGAGGAAGGAAGATGAAGATCGACGGCGGGTGCCATTGCGGCGCCATCACCTACGAGGCGGAGGTCGACCCGGAAAAGACGACCGTCTGCCACTGCACGGACTGCCAGCAACTGACGGGCACGGCTTTCCGCGTGACGGTTCCGGCGCCCGAAAGCAACTACCGTATCACGAAGGGCGCGCCGAAAGTCTACATCAAGACCGTGGCGAGCGGCGCCAGGCGCGAGCAGGCGTTCTGCGCCGACTGTGGTTCACATCTTTACGCCACGTCGGTCGGAGATGGCCCGAAGGTCTATGGCATTCGCGTTGGGACCGCACGGCAACGCCAGGAGCTTATTCCGACACTGCAGAAATGGCATCGTTCGGCGCTGCACTGGCTGCCGGAATTCCAGGGTATGACCACCGTGGAAGAGCAATAGCGCCGGGCGGCGCCACGCCTCAATCGTCCCCTTCGACAACCCTCAGCCTGAGCTGGCCGGTCTTCGAGTCGGCAACCCGGGTACTCGTATCGGCCTTTGCGGCAGGGGTGCGTGACGCAGCGTCCGCGGCGGCATCACCGTCGGGCTGAACGCCGAACTCCAGCGCCTCGATCTTCTGGCCGCGCTTAGTCACCTTCGATGTCGAAACAAGGATGTCATCGATGTCCTTGGCCGATTGGCCGAAATGCACCTGCAGTTTGCGCACGCGCTCATCGACACGCGCCACATCCTCCATCAGGCGGATGACCTCGCCCTGGATCAGATGCGCCTGTTCGCGCATGCGGGCGTCCTTGAGGATGGCCTGGATGACCTGGATCGACAGCATCAGCAGCGACGGCGAGACGATGACGATACGGGCGCGGTGGGCCTTATGGACGATCGCCTCGAAATTCTCGTGGATCTCGGCGAACACCGATTCCGACGGCACGAACATGAAGGCGGTGTCCTGCGTCTCGCCCTGGATCAGGTACTTTTCCGATATGTCGCGGACGTGGATCTCGATGTCGCGACGGAAAGCCTGCGAGGCGGACTTCTGAAGTTCGGCGCCATCGGCGGCGCGGATGGCATTCCAGGCCTCGAGCGGAAACTTGGCATCGATGGCTAGCGACGGCGCGCCGTTCGGCATCTTCACCAGGCAATCCGGGCGGCTACCGTTCGACAGAGTCGCCTGGAACTCGTAGGCGCCATGCGGCAGGCCATCGGCGACGATTGCCTCCATGCGCGACTGGCCAAAGGCACCGCGCGTCTGCTTGTTGGAGAGGATCGCCTGCAGTTGCACGACCTGCCCGGCGAGCGACTGGATATTCCCCTGCGCGACATCGATGATGGCCAGCCGCTCCTGCAGTTTGGCCAGGCTCTCATGCGTGGACCGGGTCTGCTCGGTCATGGTCTGGCCAAGGCGGCCGGTCATGGCGTCGAGCCGCTGGCCGATCGATTGCGTCAGTTCCGCCTGCCGTGCGCCGAAAACTTCGGCGATCGCGCCCATGCGGCCCTGCATCTCCGATTGGGACTGCAAGATGCCAGCCATGCGCGCCTCGGCATCGCGGGCATGGTCCGCAGCCTCGGCCGCGGCAATGGCACGCGCCTTGGCCGACCGCCACAGCGCGATGACAAGCGCCATGAAGAGACCAAGAAACAGCAGGGCGCCAAAGGCCAGCGCGTGGCCGAGCGTGACCGTGGAGGCGCCAAGCCGGGCGACAGGCTCCGAAAGGATCGATGTCAGGTCATTCATGTGGACAGCATAGACGATTCGCGCCGCCGTCACAGATCAAAACGGGAACGAGACCCGGACCCACAGGTTGACGCTTTTGGCTGGACGTCTTACGTGGAACGCCATGCCGATCAAGCCGCTCATCATCCTTCCCGACCCCATCCTGCGCCAGGTTTCCAAGCCGGCGGAACGCGTCGACGCACCCTTGCGCAAGCTGGCCGACGACATGCTGGCGACCATGTATGACGCGCCCGGCATTGGACTGGCGGCGATCCAGATCGGCGAACCGGTCCGCATGCTGGTCATCGACCTCGCCAAGGAAGACGAGACGCCGGCGCCGCATGTGTTCATCAATCCTGAAATCCTGGAGAGCGCCGACGCGCGCTCCGTCTACGAGGAAGGCTGCCTGTCGATCCCGGACTATTACGCCGAGGTTGAACGCCCGGCCTCGGTGCGGGTCAAGTATCTCGACCGCGACGGCAAGCTGCAGGAGATGGAAGCCGAAGGGCTGATGGCGACCTGCCTGCAGCACGAGATCGACCATCTCAACGGCGTGCTGTTCATCGACCACATCTCGAAGCTGAAGCGCGACATGGTGGTGAAGAAATTCAAGAAGCTCGCCAAGGACAAGGCTCCGGGCAAGCTGGTGGGCTAGGCTCGATCAGGCCGGGCGCTGTTCACGATGCTTGGTCATTGGAGATCCTCGGAGCTCGTTGATCTCGGGACCTAGCTTTGATATCATTGATATCATGCGTTGGAGTTGATGATGGGCGACATGCTGATCAGGGACATTCCCGAACCTTTGAAGCGCGAGATTGAACAGGCGGCACACAAGGGGGGCCAGAGCTTGTCAGGCAAGGCGATCGATCTCTTGCGGAAAGGTATGGTTGCTGAAAAAGAAGCACGGCCGGAAACGAGGCTTTCGGCATGGGATGCTATTCGTTCGGCATTCGCCGCGGAAAACGCCATTGACGATGAGTTTTCCGAGATAATGGATGAGATCGAAGCAGCCAGGAAAGGCGACTTCGGGCGCCCGGTCGAGGATTTCGAGTGATCGTCCTCGATACCAATGTTGTGTCCGAAGCCAGCAAGCCTTTGCCCGATCCGAGTGTTTCCGCGTGGTTCCGCAAACAGGACCTTCTCGCACTCTATATGTGCGGGCCCGTCATCATGGAGCAGTCTTTCGGTGCCGAACGGTTTTTGAGCAAGACGGGATCGGACCGTTACGTTCGGGTGCTCGATCAGCTGATCACGCAGCAGTTTGCCGGTCGTATCGTGGAATTTTCCGCTTCGATCCCTCGACTTGCCGGGAAGCTGCGGGCACGACGAGAGAGTATCGGACGCCCTATAAGCCTTTGCGACGCGATGATCGCTGCGATCTGCCTTGCGCACGGTGCGACGCTTGCCACGCGCAATGTTCGCGACTTCGATGGCCTTGACCTGAAGCTCATAAACCCGTTTGAAGCGGATAGCTGAGCCGGCTCACGGCCGGGCGGAAGACAGGACATGGGACGACAATGCCGCTTCGCGTCATATTCATGGGAACGCCGGACTTTTCCGTGCCGACCCTGCGCGCGATCTCGCAGGCCGGGCACGACATCGCCGCGGTCTACACGCAGCCGCCGCGCGCGGCTGGACGGCGCGGCCTTGAACTGACGCCGTCGCCGGTGCAGCGCGAGGCGGAACGGCTGGGCATCGAGGTCCGGACACCCACTTCGCTCAGGGGCGACGCCCAGCAGCAGGCATTCCGTGCCGTGCAGGCCGACATCGCCGTGGTCGTCGCCTACGGCCTGCTGTTGCCGAGGGCGGTCCTGGACGCGCCCAGGCTCGGCTGCATCAACGGCCATGCATCGCTTCTGCCGCGCTGGCGAGGGGCTGCACCCATACAGCGTGCCATCATGGCGGGCGACAGCGAGACCGGCATGATGGTGATGCGCATGGAGGAGGGCCTCGACACCGGCCCGGTGGGTCCGGTCGAAAAATGCGCCATCGACCCGGACATGACGGCCGGCGACCTGCACGATCGATTGATGAGGCTCGGTGCTGCCCTGATGCTGGAAGCCCTGGCGCGGCTGGAAGCCAATAGCCTGACATTTACCAAGCAAATGGTGGACGGGGTGACTTATGCCCGCAAGATCGATAAATCCGAGACGCGCGTGGACTGGACCCGGCCGGCGACCGACGTCCACAACACCATCCGTGGCCTGTCGCCCTTTCCCGGCGCCTGGTCCGAGCTTGTTATTGGCGGCCGCACGGAGCGCCTGAAACTGCTCCGCTCGACGCTGTCGGACGGCGTTGGCGAGCCGGGTGGAATTCTCGACGATCGGTTCACCGTCGCCTGCGGGTCGGGCGCGGTCAGGCTGGTCGAAGTTCAACGGGCGGGCGGAAGACCTGCTGTCGCATCGGAATTCCTGCGCGGGACCAGGATCGAAAAAGGAATGGCATTCTCATGAGCATGATGTCGATACGCGCGGCGACGCCGCGGGATCGCGAGGCCATCCGCCTCGTCGAGGAACACGCTTTCGGCCAGCAGGCGGAGGCCGGGCTGGTCGACGCGCTGGTCACCGGCGGTGATGCCGTTGCCGAGCTGGTGGCGGAAGAGGAAGGCCAGGTCGTCGGCCACATCCTGTTTTCGCGGCTGTTGGTGCAAGGCGAAGGCAAGAGCTTCGCCGCCGTGGCGCTTGCGCCGTTGGCGGTGGAGCCTTCGTATCACGGCAGCGGCATCGGCGGCGCACTGATCCGCGAGGCGCATATCCGCCTCAGGGACGCAGGCGAGACGTTGTCCGTGGTTCTGGGCGATCCCGCCTATTACGGGCGTTTCGGCTACACCCACGCGCGCGCCGAGAACTTCGAGAGCGGATACCAAAGCGAGTCGCTGCAGGCGCTGGCCTGGGGCGACGCGCCCGATGCCGGAAGGCTGGTCTACGCCTCGGCCTTCGCCGCCCTCGCCGCCTGAGCGGCGAAGGCCCGCGGATATGCCGCGTTTCCGTCTCGACATCGAGTATGATGGCGGTCTCTTCGCCGGCTGGCAGCGCCAGGCCGGCCAGCCTTCCGTGCAACAGGCGATCGAGCAGGCGATCGGGAAATTCTGTGGCGAGCAGGTAACGCTGCGCGGCGCCGGCCGCACCGATGCCGGCGTCCACGCCACCGCCCAGGTTGCGCATGTCGATCTCGCCAAGGCCTGGCCAAGCGAGAAGGTGCGCGACGCCATCAACGCGCATCTGCAGATCGCCGGCGACCGCATCGCGGTGCTGAAGGCGACGGCGGTGCCGGATGCATTCGACGCGCGCTTCTCGGCCACCGGCCGCCACTATATCTATCGCATCGTCAACCGCCGCGCGCCGGCGGCGCTCGACAAGGGCAAGGTGTGGTGGGTGCCCAAGAGGCTCGACGCCTACGCCATGCACGAAGCGGCAAAGGTCCTGCTCGGACGGCATGATTTCACCACGTTCCGCTCGACCCAATGCCAGGCCAACAGCCCGGTCAGGACGCTGGAGCGGATCGATGTGAGCCGGGAGGGAGACCTTATCGAGGTCAAGGCTTCGGCACGCTCCTTCCTGCACAACCAGGTGCGCTCAATGGTCGGTTCGCTCAAGCGGGTCGGCGAAGGGGGCTGGACCACGGCCGACCTGAAAGCGGCACTCGATGCACGGGATCGAGCCGCCTGCGGCCAGGTGGCGCCGCCGGATGGGCTCTTTCTCGTTGGTGTCGATTATCCCGAAAGTTAGAGCAGTTCACCGTTTCACGGAAACGGCAAACCGCTCTAACTTTTTGTTTTGACGCAATTCCGGACGGAAAACCGTTTCACACTTTTCCTGGAATTGCTCTAGCTCCCGGCCGCCGTCGGCACGGTGATACCGAGCACCGTGGCCAGGCTGTAGAGGACGACGAATGACGCAACCAGCATGCCTGCGAACACAGCGGCGCCGACAGCCATACCCTTGCCGATCACCGCGACAGTCATTCGCCAGGTCAGCACCAGCGACAGCGCAAACAGAAACAGCCACACCAGGTCGGAAACTTCATTGGGTGGCGGCAATACGAGCTGGATCAGCGCTGACGGCAGCATGATCCATGCAGTGATCGCCGACGCCCAGTTGCTGGCAACGACGTAGTGGACGAACCGGTCGCCTATGCCGACGCGCGGGGCGACCAGGGCAAGCGCCAATAGCGGCAGCATCCACGAACTCAGATCCACGGTGGCCAGGCGTATCAACATACCCAGGCGCCCCGCGAACGCATTGGGATCGCCGATCTGGTTGGCCGTGCCGACCCAGCCGACGATCAGGGCCGGCGCGGCGACGACGATGGCGAAAAAGGAATTCCAGAACCCGTCGGCCGACAGGTCGAGCAGACGCAGTCCATCGACCTTGCCGAGCATCAGTCGCCAGGCGCCGATCAGCGAAGCTTGGGTCTCTTCCGCCGAAAGCATCCTGCTCAGCCCCGTTCGAACCAGTCTTCAATGAAGCGCTGGTAGATTTGCGTCAGCGTTTCGAGATCGGCAAGGGCAACTCGCTCGTCGACCATATGCATGGTCTTGCCGACCAGCCCGAACTCGACCACCGGACAATAGTCCTTGATGAAGCGCGCATCCGATGTGCCGCCCGAGGTCGATAGCGTGGGCTGCCTGCCGACGACGGCCTCGACCGAACCGCTCAGCGTCTCGACCAGCCGGTCGTCGCGGGTCAGGAAGACATGGCTCGGCCGGTCGCGCCAGACGAGATCATAGTCGACCGGCGTGTCCTTGCCCGGCCGGTATTTCTTGCGGCCGGCAGCCTGGTCCAGCCGGTTGTGGATTTCCGCCTGCACGGTTTCCGCCGTCCAGGTGTCGTTGAAACGGATGTTGAAGAGCGCGGTCGCCTTGGCCGGGATGACATTGGTGGCCGGGTTGCCGACATCGACGGACGTCACCTCGAGATTTGTCGGCTGGAAATCCTTCGTCCCCTCGTCGAAGACCGGATACAGGAGGGCGTCGACCAGGCTGATCAACCCCCGCACCGGATTGTCGGCGAGTTGGGGATAGGCGGCGTGGCCCTGGCGGCCGTTGACGGTGATGGCGCCGGACAGCGAGCCGCGCCGGCCTATCTTGATCATGTCGCCGAGCGCGTCCGGATTGGTGGGTTCGCCGACGATCGAGGCATCCCATTTCTCGCCCCGCGAAGCCGCCCAGTCGAGCAGCTTGACGGTGCCGTTGATCGCAGGGCCCTCCTCGTCGCCGGTGATCAGCAGAGAGACCGAGCCCTTGGGGCCGCCATGGGCCTCGACATGGCGCGCCACGGCTGCGACGAAACAGGCAATGCCGCCCTTCATGTCGACAGCGCCACGGCCATACATCTCGCCATTGGCGATTTCGGCGGCGAAGGGCGGATGCGTCCAGGCGGCCTCGTCGCCGACCGGCACGACATCGGTATGGCCGGCGAACATCAGATGCGGGCCATTGCCGGAACGTCGCGCGTAGAGGTTCTCGATATCGGGCGTGCCATCCTCGGAGAAGACCGGTCGGTCGACCAGGAAGCCGAGCGGCCTCAGCATCGCCTCCAGCGCGCTCAGCGCGCCGCCTTCGGCGGGCGTCACCGAGGCACAACGGATAAGGGCGGCGAGGTTGGCGGCGGGGTCGGTCGGCAGCGTCATGGCAAAAGCGATAGTCGAAAGCGCATGGCCTGTCACGGCCAGACATGGGGGCCAGCGCAATGGCCGACCATCTGCCGACATTATGGTTTTCATGTCGTATAATCGCGGGCGCGGACGGAGCGACGGAATGGCGGACGCGGACAAGACGATTGTCATTGCCGGCGCCGGCAGCGTCGGATGCTATGCCGGCGGCTGCCTGCTGCTCGCAGGGCGCAAGGTGATCCTGCTGGCCCGGCCTCGCATCGCGGCGGCGTTGCGGGGAGGATTGCTCGTCACCGACGTCGACGGCCGCGGTCGCTCGGTCCCATCGGACGCACTCAGGATCACCACCGATCCGGCGGCCGCCCTGCGCGAGGCGGACGTGATCCTGGTGACGGTGAAGAGCGGCGCGACACAAGACATGGCCGC
>NZ_JBAZUD010000014.1:0-54863 GCF_041661565.1 Mesorhizobium sp. | reverse complement strand
CATCCTGCAACCGGTCATCAGCCAGCATACGCAAGTGGCGAAGCCCTCGATCGACCGCCTGCGCGCCAACGTCGTGGAAGCCGCCGAGCAATGCGGCATCCTGGCGGTGCCGGATGTGCGCGAGGCGGAAAAATTCGAACGGCTGCTGGCCGGCTGGGACAGGGAGCGGCGGCTGATCTTCTGCGACGAGGACGCCTCGACCGACAATCCGCTCTCCGCGTTGCGGGCGGTGGAGGAAAAGAAGCTCGCGCTGCTGGTCGGACCGGAGGGCGGCTTCTCCGAGGATGAACGCAAAGTGCTGCGCGCGTTGCCTTTCGTGACCGCCATTCCGCTTGGGCCACGCATCCTGCGCGCCGACACGGCGGCGGTGGCCGCCCTGGCGGTGATCCAGGCGACGATCGGGGACTGGTAAGGGTTGATTTGTTGCAAGAGGCCGCCCCGGATCGTGGCCTTCAATTCCTCTTGACCTCTGGCTCAGGATTTTTCGCTTGATCGGCTGCTGACATTTCGTCCATTTACCGCCGGCGGTCGCCCGACCGCCTCTGAGGGCTGAACCATGGCGCGCGACACAACCGATTTCCGGCCGATCGAAGGCGTCGACGAGCTCGTCGAACATCTGGCCGAAGGAAACAAGCCGCGCGACAAGTGGCGCATCGGCACCGAGCACGAGAAATTCCCGTTCTATGTCGACGGCAACGCGCCTGTGCCCTATGGCGGAGAGCGCGGCATCCGCGCCATTCTCGAAGGCATGCAGCAGAAGCTCGGCTGGGATCCGATCATCGATGACGGCCGCATCATCGGCCTGGTCGAGCCGACCGGCCAGGGCGCGATTTCGCTGGAACCCGGCGGCCAGTTCGAATTGTCCGGCGCACCGGTGGAGACGATCCACCAGACCTGCCGCGAGGGCAATGCCCATTTGGCTCAGGTGCGCGAGATCGCCGAACCGATGGGCATCCGCTTTCTCGGCCTTGGCGGCAGTCCGAAATGGTCGCTGGCCGAGACGCCGAAAATGCCGAAATCGCGCTACGAGATCATGACGCGCTACATGCCCAAGGTCGGCTCCAAGGGCCTCGACATGATGTACCGCACCTGCACGATCCAGGTGAATCTCGATTTCGAGAGCGAAGCCGATATGCGCCGCAAGATGCAGGTGTCGCTGAAGCTGCAGCCGCTGGCGACCGCGCTGTTCGCCAACTCGCCCTTCACCGAGAGCCGGCCGAACGGTTTGCAGAGCTGGCGCGGGGATATCTGGCGCGACACCGACAACCAGAGGTCGGGCCTGCTTGAATTCTGCTTTTCGCCCGAGTTCGGTTTCGCCGACTATGTCGAATGGGCGCTCGACGTGCCGATGTATTTCATCATCCGCGACGGGCGCTATCACGACATGACGCACATCACCTTCCGCCAGTTCATGGCCGGAGCCGCCCGCAATGAGGTGCCCGACGGGCTGGCGACCATCGGCGACTGGGCGAACCATCTGTCGACGCTGTTCCCGGATGTGCGACTGAAGCGCTTCCTTGAAATGCGTGGCGCCGACGGTGGACCATGGCGGCGCATCTGCGCGCTGCCGGCCTTCTGGGTCGGGCTGCTCTACGACGAAGCGGCGCTCGACGCCGCCGAGGCGCTGACCTCGAGCTGGACCTATGAAGAAGTGCTGGCGATGCGCAATGCGGTGCCGGAAGAGGGCATTTCCGCTCCCTTCCGCAACACCACGCTGCGCGAAATCGCGCGCGACGTGATGGTGATTTCGCGCATGGGCCTGAAGAACCGTGGCCGCAAGAACCGTGACGGCTACGACGAGACCTCGTTCCTCAACACGCTCGATGAAGTCGTCGCGCGGGGCACCACCAGCGCCGAGGAGATGCTCTCGGCCTATCACACGCGCTGGGGCGGCTCGATCGAGCCGGTGTTCATGGAATACGCCTATTGAAGCTGGCTTGAACGCCGATCGATTGGCAAGGCCGCTTCATTCGGCAGTGGAACCAACCAAAGCGCGTCGCGTCGGAAGCGATCCAGGCGACGCGCTTTATTGATGAATGGCGTTCTCCCAAAAACGATGTCACTTTCGGGCGACATGCATTAGCTTCTCCGACGAGGATTTCCGGAGGAGAGACCAATGCCTTCCTTGTTCGATATCCTGGCGCAGGCCCAGAACGGCAATGGCCTGCAGGCGCTGGCTGAGCAGTATGGGCTTTCAATGCAGCAGACCCAGTCGGCGGTGGCGGCACTGCTGCCGGCCTTCTCGCAGGGGTTGCAACGCAACACCGCCGATCCCTATGGGCTCGGCGCCTTCATGACGGCGATGGCAAGCGGACAGCACGCCAAGTATTTCGAGGACGCGGCCAGGGCCTTCTCGCCGCAAGGCGTCGATGAAGGCAACGGCATTCTGGGGCATCTGTTCGGTTCGAAGGACCTGTCGCGCGCCGTGGCCAGCCAGGCGGCGCAGGCGAGCGGCGTCAGCCAGCAGATCCTGCAGCAGATGCTGCCGGCCATCGCCTCGATGGTCATGGGGGGACTGTTCAAGCAGACGACAAATCAAATGCAGTCCACCGGCGGGTTTGCGGGGGTCAGCAATCCGCTTGGCGAGATCATCGGGCAGATGATGCGGCAAGGCGGCATGCAGGCCCCGGCTCCTCCACAGCAGCAGGCTCCGCAGAGCCCGATGGACAATCCGTTCGGAAAGGTCTTGCAAGATATGTTCGGTGGCGGCGCACAATCGCAGAGTCCGCCGCAGCAGACGCAGAACCCATACGGTGACAATCCGCTTGGAAAGGTTTTCCAGGACATGTTCGGCGGCGGCGCGCCCCGGCAGGCGCAGCCTCAACAGACGCAAAGCCCCTATGGCGACAATCCGCTGGGCAAGATTTTCGAGGATATGCTGAAGTCGGGCAGCGGCTTCGGCATGCCCGGCGCGCAGCCGGCGCCGCCACCGGCATCCGAAGCGCGGACCAATCCGAGCGACAAGCCGCCAAATCCGTTCGACGATCTGTTCGGAAAGATGTTCGAGACCGGCGCCCAGCAGCGCGACGACTATATGAAGGGCGTGGAGACGCTGTTCGATCAGTTCACGCGGGCCAAGCGCTAGATCTAGCCGGCCAATCGACGGTCCGGGAGAGCCGAAAAGAAAAGCCCGGTCCTTGGAGGACCGGGCAGGATGCAGGCGGGCCGGCGGGGATCCGGCAGGGAGTGGGGGCCTGCATAACTATCGGTCGCGCCGAACCTCAGACAGGTTCACGGGACCGGAATTCCATGATCAGGCGACCTTACGGGCGATGTCCTCGATCGTTTCGACGCGATCGCTGGCGATTTCCCGCAGGATCGCGGTCGGATCGCGGCCAAACGGCACGTCGACGGCGACATGCAGATCGCCGCGCGTCAGACCGATATCGGCGAGTTCGGCATCCGACATCTCGCCAAGCCGATAGAAGGCACGGCGGTTTTTCCACGCGCGGTAAATGTTGGAGAGGGTGTTTGCCACGCGCGCCGCAACAGCCGGTCGCGAGCTGACGCGCGAAGTCTCGGTGGCGAAATCAAACGTGGCCATCTCGGTCTCCTTCAGGCTCGGTCGGACAGAACCCGACGACCGGCGCTGGATAAAGCGCCGCTTCGGTCTCGATTCACATGCGTTCATGTGGATGACAGGAATTTGCCAGCGCGTGATTGATTAATCCAACGAATGTTTCTAATCCTAGGCATCAACATCAATGATGGATCAAGTCGATGAAAGCGCCGCTCGATCTCGATCAACTGCAGACCTTCATCACCATCGCGGACACGGGCAGCTTCACCCGGGCGGCTGAGGAGGTGCATCGGACCCAGTCGGCGGTATCGATGCAGATGCGCCGGCTGGAGGAGCGGATCGGCAAGCCGCTGTTCCAGAAGGACGGACGCATCAACAGGCTGACCGAGGAAGGCGACAAGCTGCTGTCCTACGCACGGCGGCTGCTCTACCTCAACCGCGAGACGCTTGCGGCTTTCGACGACCGGCGGCTCGAAGGCACGATTCGCATCGGCACGCCCGACGACTATGCCGACCGTTTCCTGCCGGAGATCATGGCGCGCTTCACGCGCTCCAATCCGCGCGTTGAACTGACCGTTATCTGCGAACCGACGCCGGGGCTGGTCGAACACATCAAGCGCGGCAATCTCGATCTGGCGCTGGTGACGCATAATGATACGCGCGGCCAGTCGGAAGTGGTGCGGCGCGAGCCGCTGCTGTGGGTGACCTCGGCTAACCACGCGACGCATGAACAACCGACGCTGCCAATGGCCTTTGGCCGGCCGAACTGCATCTGGCGGCGCGCGGCCGTCGACGTGCTCGACCAGCAGGACCGCGACTACCGCATCCTGTTCACCAGTTTTTCCGCCACAGTCATCACCGCCGCCGTGCTGTCGGGCTTGGCGATCTCGGTGCTGCCGGAATGCGCGCTCAGGCCCGGCATGCGGGTGCTGGGCGAAGCCGACGGCTTTGGCACCCTGCCGGATTGCCGCATCGGCATCATGCGCGGCCAGACCTCGCGGCCGGAAATCGTCGATGCGCTCGCCCGTCATATTTCGGAAAGCCTGGACAATATTTCCGTCCCGGTCGGCGAGGAGGCCGGGAGTTTCGACTTTGCCGCCCTGGCCTTCTCCAAGATGAAACGCACGAAGCCGAACCAGATTTTGCCCGGTTGGTAGAACCCGCCGCGCCGGTGCCGCCGCCGCTGAGCGACGGCAAGGCAAGCCTTGTCCGCCGGCACAGGCCTTGACGCGAGCCGGCATGAGCGCGCCAATCGCAGCATGAGCGAAGCAGCATCCGAATCACGCACCAACGCCGCCGAATATACGGTGAGCGAGATCTCCGGCGCCCTCAAGCGCACGGTCGAGGACGTTTTCGGCAATGTGCGGGTGCGCGGTGAGATCTCGGGTTATCGCGGGCCGCATTCTTCCGGCCATGCCTATTTCGCGCTGAAGGACGACCGCGCCCGGCTCGACGCCGTGGTGTGGAAGGGCACGATGAGCCGGCTGAAATTCCGCCCCGAGGAAGGGATGGAGGTGATCGCCACCGGCAAGCTCACCACCTATCCCGGAAAGTCGAACTACCAGATCGTCATCGACAATCTGGAGCCCGCCGGCGCCGGCGCCCTGATGGCGCTGCTGGAAGAGCGCAAGCGGCGGCTGCAGGCAGACGGGCTGTTCGATGCCGGTCGCAAGCGCAAGCTGCCGTTCATGCCGCGCGTCATCGGTGTCGTCACCTCGCCGACAGGCTCCGTGATCCGCGACATCATCCATCGCATCAAGGACCGCTTCCCCTTGCATGTGCTGGTCTGGCCGGTGCGCGTACAGGGCGAGACGTCAGGCGTGGAAGTGACCAATGCCGTCACGGGTTTCAACGCACTGGCCTGGGACGGCGCCATCCAGCGCCCCGACGTGCTGATCGTGGCGCGCGGCGGCGGCAGTCTCGAGGATCTGTGGGGGTTCAACGACGAGGCGCTGGCGCGTGCCGTTGCCGCCTCCGACATTCCGGTGATCTCGGCGGTCGGCCACGAGACGGACTGGACGCTGATCGATCTCGCCGCCGACATGCGGGCGCCGACACCAACGGGTGCCGCCGAAATGGCGGTGCCAGTGAAAGCTGATCTCGAGGCGACGCTTGCCAGCCTCGGCGCGCGGCTCAAGGCGGCCATCTCGCGCAATTTCGAGCGCAAGCGGCAGGCGGCTCGCGCGGCCGCTCGCGCCCTCCCCTCGCCCGATCAATTGCTGGCACTGCCGCGCCGGCACCTCGACGAGGCGGCAAGCCGGCTTAGCCGAGGCCTGATCGTCTCCACCGAACGCAAGCGGGCACGGTTCTTCGCGGTCAAGCTGACACCGGCGATGCTGTCGCAGCGGATCGCCGAGGCGCGGCGCACCAACGACCGCACTCTCTTGCGCGCGCAAGGGGCGTTGCGCGCATTGGCGCGTACCCGGCGGGCGGAGTTCAATCGTGCGGCGGACCAGTTGCCGAAATGTGCCAAGGCATCGCTGCGGCGACACCGGCAGCAACTGGCCTTGCTTGAAGGACGCATCACGATCGAGCCGACGGCACGGCGGCAACGCGTTCAGAGGGACCTGCTGACAGCTTTGACGAGGCGCGGCACGCAAGCTGTGGTGCTCAGGCTGGAGCGTTTGCGCGTGCGCGTCGCCCAGGCCGACAGGCTGATGGCGACGCTGTCGCACAAGGCGGTTCTGGCGCGCGGCTTCGCCCTGGTGAAGGACGCCGACGGCGCGGTTATCAAGCAAGCGGCCGAGGTGGCCTCGGGAATGGCGCTGTCGCTTGAGTTCGCGGACGGCACCGCCGATGCGGTGGCGACCAGCGGCGCGGCGCGGCCGAAACCGGCCGCCAGGCACCTCAAGGCGAGAGAGCCCGGCAACCAGGGATCCCTGTTCTAAGACCATGACCTTACATCCACATCATCTGGCAACTCCCTCCGGCAAACCGCGCGCACGAAGCTACGGCATCGGCTTCGATGGTCGGCCCGGACCATACAATGCGATCACCGACGTGCCCGGCGTCGCCGTCGGTTATTCGACGCTGATTTCCGGCGACGGGACGCTCGTCGTCGGTGCGGGTCCGGTACGCACCGGCGTGACGGCGATCCTGCCGAGGCAGCGCGCCGACCTTGCAACGCCGGTTTTCGCCGGCATCTTCAGCCAGAACGGCAACGGCGAACTGACCGGCTCGCACATCATCGAGGAAACCGGGGCTTTCAATTTTCCGGTCACCATCACCAATACCCATTCCTGCGGTGTCTCACGCGACGGCACGCTACGCTGGATGCAGGACACATTGCCGGAGGCACTCGACAGCGCCTGGGGCCTGCCGGTGTCGGCGGAGACCTATGATGGGTTCCTCAACGACATCAACGGCCACCATCTGACCTTCGACCATGTCGCCGAAGCCCTTGATGGCGCGAGCACCGGGCCGATCGAGGAAGGCAGCGTCGGCGGCGGCACCGGCATGATCACCTTCGGCTTCAAGGCGGGTTCGGGGACAGCGTCGCGCATCGTCGCATGGCAAGAACGAACCTTCACGGTGGGCGCATTCGTTCAGTCGAATTTCGGCAAACGGCGCAACCTCACCATTCGTGGCCTGAGGGCCGGGCCTGATCTTGCCGAGCCGGCAATCCGAGAGGGCAAGCCGCGCGCCGAGAAAGGCTCGATCATCGCGGTGATAGCCACCGACGCGCCGTTTTTGCCGCATCAGATGAAGCGGCTGGCACGCCGCGTGCCGCTCGGCGTCGCCATGACCGGCGGCTTCGGGTATCACAGCTCAGGCGATATATTTCTTGCCTTCACGACCGCCAATCCCGGCGCGGCGCTGGCGCCGGCCGGCCGCCTTGCCAAAGCGGAGTTCATCCCAGACGCGGACATCGATCCGTTCTTCGACGCGGTGATTCAAAGCGTGGAGGAAGCGATCCTCAATGCGCTGGTGGCCAATGACGACATGACCGGGCGTGACGGCAATTTCGTCCCGGCGCTGCCCAAGGCGTGGCTCAAAGAAACGTTCGAACTGACAGAGCAGGTCGGCTAAGACAAGAACGCGGGCCATACGGCCCGCGCGCACAGACAGGATGGTCTCGAGCTTATTCCTCGGCCTTGCTGGACGCCTGCCGGTTTTCGTCGGCCTCGGCGGCTTCCTCGAGCCTTGAGGCAATCAGTTCCTGAATGTCGCCGACCTCTTCCTGGATGTCTTCAAGCGGTATGCCCACTTCCGCCGCCTTGGCGGCGCATTCCCTGGCGAGGGTCTCCGCCTGCTTCTCGAGCTTGGCCTGGGAAGGCTGGCAATGGACCTTTTCGCCGATCCATCCCCGCAAGAACTCGATCGCGTGTTCGCTCATACTGCTGTTCCCTGGCGGCAAAGCCGGTTGGTAATCATAAACGTCGACATCCCGCAAAGGATGCATGGCCTCATTCCAACCGAGTCGCCGCGAACCGGCAAGCCGATCTCGTCCAAAGTCCATGGAGCCAAGGCAAATCGAGGGTACAAAGGCATTTCTTTTCTGGAGGGTCGCTTACATCGGCTGGACAGCTCCAGCTTCGCGCCATTGTTTCTACTTGCTTATTCCGGTTTCTGAGACGATTTCGTCACAAATCGATGGAGCGATGCATAGCATATTCACAGCTGCCTCGGGGCGCTGCCCTCAAGGCAAGCGGGTCGAAGCCGCCGCTATATAGTGATATCCCCATGCAATGTCGACTCCGCTCGATCTTGCGCACAGGTTGCGAAAAGTCGCACCTTTGCCGCACGATTTCCGGGTACGGATCCCACATTTTTCGCCCGGCCTTGCTACGGAGTTCCGTATGCTCGACCAGGCCAACGAACTCGCCCTGGATCGCGACCACTTCTTCCATCCGTCGACGCATATGGGCGCGCACGCGCGGCGACGGTTGAGTAGGGCTGGCGGCCGGTTCGGTCGCCAACCAGAGCCGGGCAAGGCCTGGCGGCTCAGTTGAGGTCGCGCGGGTACTCCTTGACCTCCCTGCGGTCGACGATCAGTTCGTCACCGTCATGGGCGGTGATGTGGGTCTCGATGCGCCATGCATGACGCAGCGCGCGCACGGTGGCCTTTACCGAGACACGCGCCAGCCAGTCGTCGCGGCCGAAGGATTTATCCCATGTGCAGGTGCCGACCGCCGAGTTCGGATCGTCGGGGTGGATCGAGAACCGGTCGACATGCCTCGCGCCGACAATCATCCGCGTATGCGGATGCAGCACCGTGCCGCCGTCATTGATCACCTGGTAGACGGTCTCGCCAGTGACCTGGTCCGTCGATACGGATCGCTGGAAGCCGTCGCCCTTGGCCACGACCTCCTGGTCCATCGGCCGGGCGCTTTCCGGACCCGGGAAGGCAGCCAGCGTATCATCAAGCGGCTGCGGCATACGCACCGGAAGGATCAGCCGGCTGTCGCCGCAATGGATCGACAGCGTCGCTTGTTCCGCCGTCGGGAAAACGATCGGCCAATGCGACGTCGCCAGCGCCAGCCGGATTCGGTCGCCAACCTCGAAACGCTGGCCGCAGCAGCGCAGCTTGATGCGGATCGTCTCCGCCTGGCCGGGCACCATCGGCTCGATGTCGAGGTCATCGTCGCGGTGGCTGAGGTTGAGGATGCCATAGCTGACGCGCGAGGCGGCTCCTTCAGGGAAGACCTGCGACAGGGTGGCGGAGAGAAGCGCCACGGGCTTGTCTGAGGACAGCTTGACTTCGAATTCGGGGAAACCGAGGATTTCGATCGCCTCGGTCAAGGGTGCGGTCTCGAAGACCAGCGCATTGCCCTCCTCGCTACGCTGGTCGATCGGCAAGGTCGGCATGACGCCATAGCCGCACCAGGCGCCGGAAGACAAGCCGGCCGTCTGCGGCGACGAAATCTCCAGGATCGCGTCCTCGCCCTTGGCTTCGCTCAGCACATGGGGGGCAAGGTTCAGCACCTTTTCACCGACGCCCGGTCCCGGCCAGGCCGGTTCCGCGACCCAGCGGCCGGGCCGTTCGTCGTAGATCGCCGCCGGTCGTGCGGGTTCCTGGATCCAGGCGCGCAACATCGGCTCGTCGGCAATGCCGGTGTCGATCCCCTTCAAATATTGATCCCACCAGCGCAGGCACTCCTGCAGGAAGCCGATGCGCGGGGCGGGCATGGCGAAGTGGGGATATTTGTGGCCCCAGGGCCCGATCAGGCCCTTGCGCGGGCCGCTGAGCTTCTCCAGCATCCGGAAGATCGGATTGGGATAGCCATCGGCCCAGCCGCCCACGGCGTAGACCGGAATTTCGACATCGGCATAGTCCTCGCAGATCGACCCGTGCTTGTAGAAGTCGTCGCGGCGCTGGTGTTCGAACCAGTCCTGCATCCATATGCCGTTGCCGTTCAGCCGCTGTTCCCAGAGATCGCGCCAGCGGTCGCCGACGATGAGCGGATCGGGCGGGGTCATGGCGATGGCCCAGGCGGTGGTTCCCCACATCAGATTGTCGCACATCATGGCACCGCCGAGATAATGCACGTCGTCGTTGTAGCGGTCGTCTGTCGAGCAGAGCGAGACGACGGCTTTCAGCGCTGGCGGCCGGCGCGCGGCGACCTGCAGGCCGTTGAATCCGCCCCAGCTGATGCCGATCATGCCGACGCTGCCCGAGCACCAGAACTGCCGCGCCAGCCATTCGATGACCGCCAGGCAATCGTCCTGTTCCTGCTTGAGATATTCGCCCTTGCACAGCCCTTCGCTATCGCCCGAGCCGCGCATGTCGACCCGCACGCCGGCATAGCCGTGACCGGCGAAATAGGGATGCGTCAGCGCATCACGCTCCACCGTTCCGTCACGCTTGCGATAGGGCAGATATTCGAGGATCGCCGGCACCGGATCGGTCTCGGCGTCTTCCGGCAGCCAGACGCGCGCGGCGAGCCTGATGCCGTCAGGCATCGGGATCCACAGGTTCTCGATCTCGCGGACCTTGCGCGGGAAATCGGTGACGACGCGGATATCTTGCATGGCGGCTCCTTTCAGCGTCCCGGCCTGAACCGGGGCGATCATTATGTGTTCAGCGGAAAATGGCAGGTCAGGCGGCTCTCGCCGACCATGGCCGGAAGCGGGACGTCCACCGCACACCGAGCTTGCGCCCGCGGACAGCGTGTGTGGAATTCGCATCCGGAGGGGCGCGCCAGCAAGGAAGGCACATCCGCCGGCAGCGTGATGCGCTGATGAACCCTGTCTGGATCCGGTTCCGGATTGGCCGACAGAAGCGCTGCGGTATAGGGATGGTGCGGAGCGCGGAAGATCGCCTCGGTGTCGCCCTGCTCGACGAAACGGCCGAGATACATCACCGCCATGCGGTCGGCGATCTGGCGCACGACATGCAGGTTGTGGGTGATGATCAGCATCGACAGGCCCATGCGGTCGCGCAGGTCGTTGAGCAGGTTCAGCACTTCTCCCTGCACGGAGACGTCAAGGCCGGCGGTGGGCTCGTCGGCGACGACCAGGACCGGATCCAGCGCAATCGCCCGCGCCACGCCGACGCGGCGCGCTTGGCCGCCGGAAAGCTGGTGCGGATAGCGTTCGGCGAACTCGCGGGGCAGCCCGACCAGCGCGAGAAGCCGGTTGACTTCCGCGTCGAGGTCACGGTTCGACAGCCCATGGATAATGAACGGTTCCGACAGCAGCGCTCGCACGCTGAGCCGTGGCGAAAGCGAGCCGACCGGGTCCTGGAACATCATGGGCATGCGCCGCCGCACCGGCTTCATGGCGGCGTTCGACAGGCCACGCAGTTCCTGTCCCTCAAACCGGATCGAACCGGCCACAGCAGGCTGCAGGCCGTTGAGCGTGCGTGCCAGAGTGGTCTTGCCCGAGCCGGATTCCCCGACCAGCGCGAAGGTGGTGCCGCGCTGCAGGCTAAAGCCGACGCCGGACACCGCCTCGATCTCGGTGGCGCGCCCGGCAAGCCGGGCCGACAGGCCGCCGACCCGGAATGAGACGCGCAGATCGCTGACATTGAGCAGGTCGTCGGAACTCATGCGCCTACCCCTGCCAAGGATATGTCGGCGTACCAGCAGCGGGCGATATGAGAGCCGCCAATTACGGCATTGGGTGGCCTGTCGGCCCGGCATTGCGCGTCGGCTCGGTCGCATCGCGGCTGGAAGACGCAGCCGCTTGGCCGATGGCGCAGGTCCGGCAAGGTTCCGGGGATGGTCGGCAGCCGAGCGACACGGTGCGACAGCCGGGCGGGATCGCAGGCCAGCAGCTTCTGCGTGTAGGGATGGCGGGGATCGTGGAAGATCTCGCGGGTCGTCCCGCTCTCCACCACCTCGCCGGCATACATCACGATCATCTCGTCGCAGAGTTCGGCGATCACGCCCAGATGATGCGAGATGAACAGCACCGAGCAGCCGATGTCGCGCTGCAGGTCCTTGAGCAATTCGATGGTGGCCACCTCAAGCGTCGCGTCGAGCGCCGTGGTCGGCTCGTCGGCGATCAGCAGCGCCGGCTCCATCATCAACGCCATGGCGATGGCGATGCGCTGCTTCATGCCGCCGGAGAATTCGTGTGGAAACTGCGCCAGCCGGCTTTCCGGGTCCGGAATGCGAACCTTGCGCAGCATGGCGACCGAGCGCGCATCCTTGTCGCGCTTCGACAGGCCCGAGCGGTACTGGATGTCGCGCATCTGGCGTCCCACCGAAAGCACGGGATTGAGCGCGCCCATCGGATCCTGGAAGACGGTGGCGATCCTGCGGCCGCGCAGGGCGCGCATCGCGGTCGGGTCGAGCCGGGCCAGATCCTTGTCGCCCTCGAAGATGATCTCGCCCGACGAGATCTCGCCATTGTCGGCGAGAAGGCCGAGGATGGCGTTGATGAGGGTCGATTTCCCGCAGCCGGATTCGCCGACCACGCCGACGCTGCGGTTGGCCGGAACGGAAAAACTCACCTGCTTGAGCGCTTCCAGCCGGCCGCTCCCGGTGTGGAAGGCAACGCTCAGGTTCCTGACGTCGAGAACCGTCATGCGCGTCCCTTCAGCCGGGGGTCGAAGAGGTCGCGCAAGGTCTCGCCGAAGAAGGTGAAGCCGAGCGTGGTCAGCACGATCGGCAAGCCGCCGGCGATCACGATCCAGTAGGAATCGCGGATGTTGGCGAAGCCGTCATTGAGGATCGCGCCCCAGCTCGGCGTCGGCGGCCGCACGCCGAGCCCGAGGAAGCTCATGCCGGCTTCGATCGCCACCACCACCGGGATGTCCATCGATATCAGGATCAGGATCGGACCGATGATGTTGGGCAGGATATGGACGCGCAGGATGCGCGCGGCGCTGGCGCCCATCGAGCGCGCCGCCATGACATGTTCGGCGGATTTCAGCACCAGCGTCTGCGTCCTGATGATGCGCGCATAGCCCGGCACGTTGACCAGCATCACCACCAGCACCACCGCATAGAGCGAGGGGCCGAAAAGCGTCACCAGTGTCAGCGCCAGCATGACGGTGGGAAAGCTCTTCACCGCGTCGAAGACCAGGAGCAGGACATTGTCGAGCCATCGCGGGCCGTATCCGGCGATCAGCCCGAGCACCACCCCGGCAACCAGCGACCCCGCTGTCGCGCCCAGAGCGATCAAGAGGGCGATGCGCCCGCCATAGAGCACACGGGTGAAGAGATCGCGGCCGAGATGATCGGTGCCTAGCAGGTGCAGGAGGCTTGGCGAGGCAAAGCGCTCGGCCGGCGATATCTTGCTCGGCGCATAGCTGGTCAGCACGCTGGCAAACACCGCCGACAGCACCACGACCGTCACCAGCGTCAGGCCGACCGCGCCGAGCGGCTCGCGCATGATGCGGCGCAGGGCGCGCCAGAGGCCGACAAGGCGGCCGCTGCCTGGAGACAGCTCAGTTGAAACTAGATCTGACACGGGGATCCAATATGCCGACCAGGATGTCGGCCGCTACGTTGACAAGGACGAAGAACACCGTGGTCACCAGCACGGCGCCCGAGACGATAGGATAGTTGCGCACCGAGATCGCCTCGTAGACCAGCTTGCCGATGCCCGGGCGGGCGAAGACGATCTCGGCGAAGACGGAGGACGACAGCATGTGGCCTATGCCTACTCCGAGCAAGGTGATCGTCGGCAGCACGGCAATGCGCAGCGCGTAGGTGTAGACGATCCGGCGTTCGGTGAGGCCGAAGGCGCGAGCGGTGCGGATATGGCTGGCTTCGAGCGTCTCCAGCATCGAGGCGCGCACCATCCGCGAGATGTAGCCGATCCAGCCGAGGCCGACCGCCAGCGATGGCAAGATGAGATGCTGGATCTGGCTGCCGAGGTCACCCGGCTCGCCGGCGCCGATGGCCGGCAGCCATTGCAGGGCGACGGCAAACACCAGCAGCGAATAGATGGCGACGACAAAGGAAGGCACGGCGATCATCGCCACCGACAGGACCCCGATGACCTGATCGACAAAGCCGCCGCGCCGCACCGCGGCGATGCAGCCAAGCGGGATGCCGAGCGCCACGGACCAGGTGATGCCGCCGACCACCAGCGCGAGCGTGAATGGAAGCTGTTCCATCACCACGTCCAGCACTGGCCGGTTGGACAAGACCTCGGTGCCGAGGTCACCGCTCAAGACCGATGCATAGAAATGCAGGAACTGCCGCCACACCGGCTGATCGAGGCCCATGCGCACGCGCAAAGCCTCCATCATCTCCGGCGTCGCGCGCGGGCCCAATGCGACCGAGGCCGGGTCGCCGGGGATGAGGTAGATCATGGCGAACATCATCATCATGGCGACGCTGATGATGATGGCGCCCAGCCACAGGCGCTTGAGGGCGTAGCCGATCATTTCGAATACCTGCCGGAAGGTCTCCGGCGGGGACAGGCCCCGCCAGCCGAAGTCATACCGGTTTGAAATCGGTGAACACGGGCTCGCCATTCGGCTTCAGGCCCGGCACCAGCGTGTCGCGGTGCATGACGCCCGTGACCTCATGGGTCAGGAAGACGTAGTTGCCGTTTTCCTCCATCAGGTCCTGCAGCTTCTTGTAGATCACATCGCGCTTGGCCGGATCGAGCTCGACCATGCCTTCGGCATTGAGCTTGTCGAATTCCTCGCTGGAAAAGCGTTCCCAGTTCCAGACGCCGATCTGGTCGCGCGTGAACCAGGCCGTGGCCCAGCTCGGATCGGGCTGCATGGAGAAGCGGCTGATGATCATCTGCAGCTTTTTCCAATAGTCGCCTTCCTTGGCGCCGAGGGTCCAGAAAGTGCCGCTGTCGTTCTGCTTGATCTCCACGTTCAGGCCGACGTCCTGCAGGTTCGACTGCACGACCTGCGCGGCAGTCAGGCGCTCGGTCTTGTTGAGGATGTCGAGCGTGATCGTCGTGCCGGCCAGCCCCTCCTTGGCGATCATGTCGCGGGCGCGGTCCGGATCGAACTCGAAGAGGTTCTTCTCGCGATGGCCGGGCAGGCCGGGTGCGATGATGCCGGTGGCCGTGGCGGCCGCGCCAAAATAGGCGGCGTCGACCACCGCCTTGCGGTCCACGGCGTACTGAACCGCGCGGCGCATGTTCGCATTGTTGAAAGGGGCGGCATCCTGGTTCATGCCGAGCCAGACAAAGGCCAGCGAGGGCTTCTCAACCACCTTCGTCTTCGGCGGCGGCGTCTGCTTCAGCCGCGCGATGGAGGAGACCGCTGTCCAGGTGTAGTCAAGGTCGCCGGCCTCGTAGCCGAGTTCGGCCGTCTTCTCATCCTCGATCGGATGGATGTGGATCTCCGCGAAGGCGCCTGGCTCGTATTTCCAGTCGGGATTGCGCACAAGCACCGTGCGCTGCTTGGGCAGCCATTCCTTCAGGATGTAGGGACCCGACTGGGCAACAGGCTTGACGCCCATCTTGCCGCCGAGTTCGGTGATGGCTTTCTTGGAAAGGATGGTGCCGGACGGCGTCGGCAAGGTCGACGTCCACAGCGGCGCGAAGGCCTTGTTCAGATGGATGACGCCCGAAAGCTTGTCCTTGACCTCGACCTCCTTGAGCGTGGCCCAATCACCGGAATAGGGGCTCTTGTTGGCCGGGTCGGCAATGCGTTCGATCGAAAACTTGACGTCTTCCGCCGTCATCTGACCGAAACCATCCGTGAAGCCGATATTGTCGCGCAGCTGGAACGCGACCGTCAGCGGATCGAGCTGCTTGATCGTCTCCACGGCCATCGGCCGCCAGCCCCAGCTGTCGCCCGGGGTCGTCACGACGAGGCCGGCGAAAATAGAACTGGTGATGTCGCCTTCCGGCGCCGCCAGACGGAATGCCGGGTCAAGCGTCTGGATGTCTGCATAGGAGCGGACCTTGAGGATCGGGCCATCGCTCGACCAGGAAATGCTCGGATTGACCATCGAGGCAAGGCCGAAGGCGCCAGCCCCGGCAAGCACGCTGCGCCGCGAAACCCTGGTGTTGGCTAGGATGGACATGCTGACCCCTCTGCTGTTTTTCGTTGTGCTGCAGCAAGGGCCCGTCCCCGGCCGCCAGAATTCGTCGCTCACTCAAATTGCGGATTATAGACATGTATGTCTAGCGAAATTTTTTTTGGTATGTCTGAATCTTGGATACGATCGGCCTTGCGGGAATTCAGGATCGCCGATCTGGCCGCCGTCATTGACGAGAGGCCCGGGAGCCGTCGGGCCAGCTCGCCGCTGTCGCCTCAAAGGACAGTGACGCCAAAGAACGCTCGATCGGTCACTGCCAGATTTCGCCTGCCAGGCGCATGAAATTGCCGCCCATGACGTCACGCACGGCCGTCTCCGACCGGCCACGGCGAAGCAGAACCTCCGCCAGTTCGCGCATCTGCCCCGGAGCCGCGTAAGTGGTCGCCCCTTCCGGATATTCGTTGGTGGGCCAGAATTGCGGATTGTCTGATATGATGCGGTCGATGCCCTTCACGTCGACCGGAAAGGCGTAGTCCAGCCCGATGCCGACGTGACGCGGGCCGATCAGATCGACGAGATATTCGATATGGTCGGCCAGTTTTTCCGAATCCGTGCGCCCGTCTCCCAGGAACCGGTTGAGCCCGACCATCGCGACAATCCCGCCGGTGCGCGCGCAGGCCTTGATCTGCTCGTCGGTGATGTTGCGGCCGTGGCCGCACAGGGCCTTGGGATTGGAATGGGAGAAGATGACCGGCCTGTTGGAATAGTCCATCACCTCCATGCTGGTGCGATAGCCAGTGTGGGTGACGTCGACAAACATGCCGAGACGGTTCATCTCGTCGATGACCTGTCGGCCGAATGCCGTCAGGCCGGTCTCGACATCATGGCAGCCGCCGCCGGCGAGGTTGTTCCTGTTGTAGGCAAACAGCATCTGCCGCACGCCCAGAAGATGGTAGAACTCGACCATCTCGATGCGACCGTCGAGCGCGTTCATGCCCTCGATGTCGAAGGTGATCGCCAGCTTGCCCTCCCGCTTGGCCTGACGGATTTCCGCTACCGAGGAAACGAGCGTGTAGTGGTCCGGGTTGGAGAGGATCCAGTGGCGAAAATTCGCCAGGGTCCGGACTGTCTGCTCCCAGGGGAGCAGGTCGAAACCGACATCGACCGACAGATAGTTGATGCCGGCATCGCGCCATATCCGCAGATTGTTCAGGTCGGCCGCCGGGTCCGGCATGAAGCCGGAATGGGCATCCCATATGATTTCACTGTCGAAAATTGCTCGGGCCGCGGACGGAATGCTCACTTGGTCCTCGCTTTCAACCACACCAACACAAAGGGAAGGCGGATCAAGCAGCGTTCGGGATGCGTGATCCAGATGCAGTCCCTCTCAACTATCAGGCCACGGACACATGTGTCTAGACAGCTCCGATTGAGACTGTATGGTCACCGTCGCTGCTGGTTGGACCCTGCGGCGAAGCTATGCCGGGTGGATGCACGGCGGATCAGGAACATCTCCATGTGAGGCTATTCGATGCAACGGGATTTTCGCTCGTCGGCCGAATTCGAAGCCGCCCATGCATTCTACAGCGAGCTACTGGGCGCGCCGGGACATGTTTTCGGCGGGCGCTCACTGTGCGGCCATCAAGGTTCGGGACATGTCTATTTCCTGGGCCACGGCCTCGAAGGACCGCTTGAGGACGGGCCCAGCACCAGGCTTTACCAGGTCGAGCGCGGAACCGGCGCGATCACGCGGCTGAGCAACAGGGAGGCGCGCCAGATCCGCCTTTCCCCCGATGGCGCACTGCTGGCGCTCGCCTGCAAGGGTGATGGCGAAGCGACCGACCTGATCGAGACAAGGTCCGGCGAGGCCGTCGTCGCGAGCGCGGCATTGCGCGGGCGCATCGAGCAGATCGACTGGTCGCCGGATGGGACGAAACTTCTCCTGGTGGTGGCCGGGGCCGCGGCCGATCTTGCCGGCATCCACGGCGGCCACGCGCAGAGGCAGCCTTCCGAAGCCGTGACCTGGCTGCCGGAAGTGCGGCTCGGCGAAGGCGAGGATTTGTGGCGCACGGTATGGGTCTGGGATTTCAAGGGTGCCGCACGCCGGCTCACGGCGCCCCCGATGAATGTCTGGGAAGCAAGCTGGTCCGGCAACAACAGCGTTGCAGCCCTGGTCAGCGACGATCACGGCGAAGGCAGCTGGTACAAAGCGCGGCTTGCGCTGATCGATGCCGGCTCGGGCGAGGCGCGGATCGTCCACACGCCGAGGGACCAGATCGGCTGCGTCAGGGGCGCGCCGGGCGGAGACAAGGTCGCGTTCGTCCAGGCCTTCTGCAGCGACCGCGGTCTGGTTTCGGGTCTGCTTTCCATCCTCGATCCGGCGACGGGCGACGTTGCCACGGCGGACACTTTGGGCATCGACGTGACGTCGATCGAATGGCGGTCATCGACCAGGATCCATTTTGCCGGCGCGCGCGGCCATGAAACGGCAGGTGGAGATTTCTCGGTCGAGAGATCGGTTGCCACGCAACATTGGGCCTCGCGCGATCTCACGCATGGCGAGTGGGTGCCCGCCTCCATCCCGATCGGAGACGAGGGGTCGCTGTTCATCGCCGAATCCTGGTCGCGCGCGCCGTTCCTGGCGGAAGTGACCGATGGCACGCTGGTCGAACTTGCATCGCTGGCGGCGCCCGGCGCCGCCAGCGCAACCGAACGATGCGGCACGATCGAACCCTTCGAATGGACCGCGCCGGACGGGCTGGCGATCCAGGGCTGGCTGTTGCGGCCAAAGGCGGCCCCTGCCCCGACGCCGCTTCTGGTCGACGTGCATGGCGGCCCGGTTTCGGCGCACCGCAACCGCTGGCTCGGACGGTCGCGCGCCGCCGCCATCCTTGCCAGTCGCGGCTGGACGGTCCTGTTCCCGAACCCAAGAGGCAGCACAGGGCGCGGCGATGATTTTGCCCGCGCCGTGAAGGGCGACATGGGCGGAGCCGACGCCCAGGACATCATCAGCGGGGTCGACGCGCTGGTTGCCCAGGGTCTGGTCGACGCCGCGCGCGTTGCCGTGACCGGAACCAGCTATGGCGGCTTCATGTCGGCATGGCTGCCGTCGCAGAGCGACCGTTTCGCCGCCGCCATCCCGATCTCTCCGGTCGGCGACTGGTACAGCCAGCACCGGACGTCGCAGATCCCGGAGTTCGACGAGATCATGCTGACGACATCGCCGTGGGAATCCGGAGGCGACTATTTTTCGCGAAGCCCGGCCTTCCACAAGCAGATGAAGATCGTGCCGACGCTGGTCATGGCCGGCGCCATCGACAAAAGCACGCCGCCCGGCCAGGCCGAGGAATGTCATTTCGCGGCGCTGAGATCAGGCGCGCCGAGCGCGCTTGTCATCTATCCGAATGCCGGTCACAGCCTGCGCGGCTACCCCGAATATATCGACAGCGCCGCCCGCATTCTGTGGTGGCTGGAAAGACATGTCGGCCCAGCCAACGGGGCCGGATCATCAGCAAAGGGAGACCAGGGATGAGCTCGAACGGCGGCAATGGCGGAGGCGACAACCGACACATCGCGGTGATCGGCGGCGGCATCATCGGCTGCAGCGCGGCTTTCCATCTCCTGCAATCGGGCGTGCGCCGGGTGACGATCATCGATGCGGGCCAGCCGGGCGCCGCGACCACCAGCGCCGGCGCCGGCTTTGTCTCCCATTGGTCGGCCGGCATGATCCCGCTTGGCGAGGAAGGCTTGCAGCTGCAGCAATATGGTCTCGATTTTTATCGCAGGCTGCACGAAGTCGGCGTCGAGATCGGCTATCGGCCAAATGGCACCTTGATCATGGCCCTGACCGAGGATGGACGCGAGCGGTTCGTCCGGCCGGTGCTGGACTCGCCTTACGCGCCGCCCGAGATGCAGGATCTGAACGCCGCGCAGATCGGCCAGAAGATGCAGGGCCTCATCGATCCGGATCGGGTCCACTCTGCCGCCTACAACCCGCACGGCATCCAGATCGACACCAAGCTGGCGATGGGTGTGCTGACCCGCCGGATCGGCGAGCTTGGCGGCACCTTTCGCAGCGGGACGCGGGTGACGGCGATCCAGGATGTCGGCGACCGGGTGACGATCGACACGGATCAGGGTCGCATCGAGGCCGACGGCGTGATCGTTGCCGCCGGCGCGTGGAACAACCAGGTGATATCGGGACTCGGCTGGCAACTGCCGCTGCTGCGGGTCATCGCGACGCGCATCGTCACCGATGATCGTGGCTTGCCGTCGAAGATCCCCACGGTTCAGTGCCGGGAGTTGCGGCTGTGGCTGCGCGAAACCTTCGGGGCGGTGATGTGGGGAACCGGAAGGCACTACAAGCCCCTCTACAAGACCGCCGACAAGGACATCGAACCCGGCCAGCCGGACAATGTCGCGCTGATGCAGGAGACGTCCGGGCAGGAGCTTGCCGAGCTGCAGACGATATTTCCGCCGTTGCGCGGCTC
This sequence comes from Mesorhizobium sp., assembly GCF_041661565.1. Taxonomy (GTDB): domain Bacteria; phylum Pseudomonadota; class Alphaproteobacteria; order Rhizobiales; family Rhizobiaceae; genus Mesorhizobium. The sequence goes on along the minus strand of NZ_JBAZUD010000014.1, from coordinate 34,500 downwards.
GACAATCGCGAGCTGGGCGCAAGGCGTGCCGTGCTACACGCCCGACAATGGCCTCATAGTCGGCAAGGTCCCCGGCAGCGACAACGTCGTGGTCGTGGGCGGCGACAATGAAAGCGGTGTCACCCATGGTCCTGGTCTGGGCAGGCTTTCATCCGAACTGATGCTCGGGCAGACCCCGTTCGTCTCGACCGAGCGGTTCCGCGTCGATCGCTACGCATCCGATGCCTTCAAGTCGGAGGCCGAGATCGAAGCCGCCATGCCGGCCTGGGGCGCGCGTCACGAGGCGTCGCGGTTTGGACGCGACTGACCTGTCAGGTGTCGCCGATGCCCGTTGAGCTGTTGCCGACGCTGTCGCGCAACGCCCGCGCGACCGCCCTGACGATCGGGCCGGCATTCTTGCGCATCACGATGTGAAAGGCGCCGTCGTGGCGACGCGACGTCTTTGTCAGCCGGACGAGTTGCCCACGGCTGATATGCTCGTCGGCAAACCCGGCCCAGGCAAGCGCTGCGCCTCGGCTGGCGATGGTTTCGTGGATCATCGACATGTAGCTGGTGAAGCGCGGTCCATCCAGTTCGCGGTCGGTTCCGATCCACGATTGCCAGCTGTCGATCGCGCCCGGCGGCGTGAGCTGGTGGATCAGCGGCACGGCCAAGAAAGCAGCCGGCTCATCCGAGGCGAGCGCCGGGTGTCGCGCCAGGAACGCCGGGGCGCAGACCGGGAACCATTCGCCATCGAACAGTTTCTCGGCCATGAATTCCGGCCAGTGTGCGGGCTCGCCGAAGCGGATCGACAGCGTCACTTCCGGCTGGTCGAAATCCCTGTAGTCGTTGGATGTCCGCAGCAGGACCTGGCCATCGGCGATTCGCGACGTGATGAGGCCAAAGCGCGGCATCAGCCAGGCTTGCGCGAAGTCGTGGCTGCAGCCGATCACGAACGTGTCGCTGTCGTGCCCGGTCAACGCCTCCACCGCTTGCCGGATGGTGGTCAGCCCGTCGCGGATCGCCTCGGCCAGCGTCATCCCGGCCCCGGTGATGGCGACACGGTTGCCTTTGCGCGTGAACAGTTCGATCGACAGCTGGTGCTCGAGATTGGCGACATGCCTGCTGACCGCCGACTGCGCGATGTTGAGCTCCCGGGCGGCGAGCGTCAGCCCGCCAAGCCTCGCGGCGGCCTCGAAGACGACCATGGCATTCAACAGTGGAAGCGACGTCTTGAGCGTTTTCATTATCGGCCGCATCCTCATGCCTTTTGAGCATGACGCTCTATCATATTTGTATTTGCGGCAAGCGTTTCCGTAGCGCAAACTCTATCGAAATATCATTCTCAGCGAGCAGAAAGGTGTTGCCGTGCAGGCCCCCGCACCGAATAGCCAGCCCATCGACAAGAACCAGCTCGTCGGCCTGATCGACCGGCACCGACCGGGCTGGTCCCTGGAACAACCCTTTTACGCCGATCCGGCGATTTTCGCGATCGAGCGCGATCTGTGGTTTCCGCGCCAGTGGTCGCTCGTTGCCCATGCGAGCGAGGTGCCCGAAAAGGGGCGCTACATCGTGCGCCAGTTGTTCGACGAGGAGATCATCGTCGTCCGTTTCGGCGACGGCGAAGAGGACATCGCGGCCTATTACAATGTCTGCACCCATCGCGGTTCGCGGCTCTGCGTCAAGGATGGTCGCAGCAATCTGCTGGTCTGTCCCTATCATGCATGGTCGTTCCGGCTGACGGGAGAATTGCAGAGCAGGCAGGATATTCCCGAGACCGTCGATCCCGAGGCGCTCGGACTGCATCGCGTGCCGACCAAATATGTTGCGGGCCTCGTTCTGTGCGCCCTCGATGAAGCAAAGGTGCCCGACGTTCAGCCTGTCGCCGATGCACTGACCAGCGGCCTGCGCGAGAACGGTATCGATCGCGCGCGCATCGCCGCCCGCAAGAGCTATCCGACCAGGGCCAACTGGAAGCTGGTGCTCGAGAATTTTCTCGAGTGCTACCATTGTCGCCCCGCGCATCCCGAATATTTCAGGGTCAACGCCCATGTGAAGGTGACCGCTGTCCGCGACGAGGACAAGGCGGCGCAATGGCAGGAAGAACTCGAAGCCTGGCACAGCGTCATCGGCGATGCCGAATTCGCCAAGGGCGCGTGGGAGCCCGGCGGCCTCGACACGGCGCCGTTCGGCATGCACCGCAAGCCGATCGGCCCCGGCCGCAAGACGCTTTCCGACAGCGGCCAGCCTGTCTCGTGCCTGATGGGCGGCCGCCCCGCCTATGATGGCGGGGAGACAGGTTTCCGGCTCGGACGCCTGTCCTTCGCCAGTTGTGCCAATGACTATGTCACGCTCTTCCAGATGATCCCGCGCAGCGCCAGCGAAACCGACGTCATCCTGACCTGGCTTGTCGACAAGGACGCCGACAGCTACATCCACGTCGATGCGATCACCTGGATGTGGGACGTGACCACGGTGCAGGACAAGAAGATCACCGAGGACAATGCCGACGGCGTCGCATCGAGGGCCTACCGGCCGGGGCCCTACACCGCGCTCGAGAGCCAGCCGTCTTTCTTTGTCCAGGCCTACCTCGCCGAAATGCGAGAGCTGGTCACGGGAGAACGGCCGGCCTCGGTTTCGCAGTGGCAGCGGCCAAGCAAGGGCTATGCTACCGAACTTGCCGCCAAGTTGCCGCAACTATCCAAAACCGCCTGAGCGGGAGCGACCCGCTCAGGCCGGCTCATCGGCTCAGGAATTCGCGGACCACCGCCAGTCCCGGACCTCCGGCATGTCGACGCCGTGCTTGCGGATGTAGCGATCGTGTTCGACCAGCTTGTCGCGGATCGCCTGCTTGGCGTAGACGGCCGCGGCGCCAAGCCTCGGCACGCGGTCAATCACGTCGGCGACGAGATGGAAGCGGTCGAGCCTGTTGCGGACCACCATGTCGAAGGTGGTCGTGGTCGACCCCTCCTCCTCGTAGCCGCGCACATGCATGTTGTCGTGGTTGGTGCGCTTGTATGCCAGGCGGTGGATGAGCCAAGGATAACCGTGATAGGCGAAGATCACCGGCTTGTCCTTGGTGAACAGCGCGTCGAAATCGCTGTCGGCAAGTCCATGCGGATGCTGGGAACGCGGTTGCAGCGTCATCAGGTCGACGACATTGACGACCCGCACCTTCAGGTCCGGTATATACCCCCGAAGCAGATCGACGGCGGCAAGCGTCTCCACCGTGGGGACGTCGCCGGCGCAGGCCATCACGACGTCCGGTTCGCCCCCGCGATCATTGCTGGCCCACTCCCAGATGCCGATGCCCTGCGTGCAGTGCTTGATCGCGGCATCCATATCGAGCCATTGCGGCGCCGGCGCCTTGCCGGCAACGATGACGTTGATCCGGTCCCAGCTTCGAAGGCAATGATCGGTGACATAGAGCAACGTGTTGGCATCCGGCGGCAGGTAGACCCGCACGGTGTCGGCCTTCTTGTTGACGACGTGATCGATGAAGCCCGGATCCTGATGGCTGAAGCCGTTATGGTCCTGCTGCCAGACATGGGATGTGAGCAGGTAGTTCAGGGATGCGATCGGTTGACGCCACGGCACGTCGCGCGACGTCTTCAGCCATTTCGCATGCTGGTTGAACATCGAATCGATGATGTGGATGAAGGCCTCGTAGCAGGAAAACAGGCCGTGGCGCCCGGTCAGCAGATAGCCTTCGAGCCAGCCCTGGCAGAGATGTTCGCTGAGCACCTCCATGACGCGCCCTGATGGCGCCAGGTGGTCGTCCTCCGTCGTGGCGCTCGCATCCCAGGCGCGGTTGGTGACCTCGAAGAGCGCCTGCAGGCGGTTCGAGGCCGTCTCGTCAGGCCCGAAAACGCGAAAATTGCGGGTCGCGTCGTTGGCTTGCATGACGTCGCGCAGGAACGCGCCCATTACCCGTGTCGCCTCGGCGTTGACGTCGCCGGGGGCTGCCACCGCGACCGCGTAGCTGGTGTAGTCGGGCAAGCGAAGCGGGCGCTTCAGGGCGCCGCCATTGGCATGCCGGTTGGCGCTCATGCGGCTGTCGCCTGCCGGCGCCAGGGCGGCGATTTCGGCGTGCAGCCGTCCGGACTCGTCGAACAGTTCGAGCGGCTTGTAACTGCGCAACCAGTCCTCGAGCAGCTGCAGGTGACCCGGCTTGGTCATGTCGCTGAACGGGACCTGGTGCGAACGCCACGATCCTTCACTCTTGAGACCGTCGACCGTCTTCGGCCCGGTCCATCCTTTCGGGCTGCGCAGCACGATCATCGGCCAGCGCGGCCGCTCGGTGACGCCGGCTTCGCGCGCCTCCTGCTGGATGTGTTTTATCCTGTCGAAGGCTGCGTCCATGGCCGCTGCCATTTTCTGGTGCATCGGCTCGGGGTCATCGCCTTCGACGAAGATCGGATCGTAGCCGTACCCGCGAAGCAGCGACTCGAGTTCTTGCGGCGAGATGCGCGCCAGCACCGTCGGATTGGCGATCTTGAAGCCGTTCAGGTGGAGGATCGGCAGGACCGCGCCGTCGGCGGCCGGATTGAGGAACTTGTTGCCGTGCCAGGACGCCGCCAGCGGCCCGGTCTCGGCCTCGCCGTCGCCGACCACGCAGGCGACCACCAGGCCCGGATTGTCGAGCACCGCGCCATGGGCGTGCGCGAGCGAATAGCCGAGCTCGCCGCCCTCATGGATCGAGCCGGGCGTCTCCGGGGCGGCATGGCTTGGGATGCCGCCGGGAAACGAGAACTGCCGCACGAGGCGGCGAAGGCCGTCCTCGTCACGGGAGATATCGGGATAGAGCTCGCTATAGGTCCCTTCGAGATAGGTGTTCGCGACGACACCGGGCGCGCCGTGGCCGGGACCGGCGATGAACAGAACATCGAGGTCCCTTGCCTTGATGGCGCGGTTCAGATGGACGTAGATGAAATTCAGGCCGGGCGTCGTCCCCCAATGGCCAAGCAGGCGCGGCTTCACATGTTCAGGTTTGAGAGGTTCGCGCAGCAGCGGATTGTCGAGCAGATAGACCTGTCCGACCGACAGGTAGTTCGCCGCCCGCCACCAGGCATGCATCAGCCGGTGCATGTCCGGGTCCAGAGGCGTCGGCGATTTTGCGAGATCCGGTGATGTCGTGGATGTCATTGCGATGCTCCTGATAGCGGGGGTCAGAATGGAAGCCGATGAGCTCGTCCGGTTGGCGCGGCGCCGGGCCGGAGAGCGAGTGGTTTCAGCAGTTCAGCCGAAACGAGGTAGGCAATCACGATGAAACCGATCCCCGCCAGCATCGCCGCCGGCGGCACTTCGAAGCCGAACCAGGGACCGAGTGGCGTGAACGGCAGCACCATGGCGACGACCAGCGCCACCAGCGAGGATATCGCCAGCGGCGCACGCGGCAGATCCTGCCAGGGCCGCCCGTTGGTGCGGATGATGAAGATGACGAGGATCTGCGTCGCCATGGATTCGAGGAACCAGGCGGTCCTGAACTCCGCCGCCGAGGCGTGGAAGACCAGGATCAGCACGCCGAAGGTCAGGAAATCGAACAGCGAGGAAAGCGGCCCCATCACGCCGGCGAAACGCAGCAGGCCGCGAATGTCCCACACTTGCGGACGTGCCGTGGCCTCGGCCCTGACCCCGTCGAACGGAATGCCGAGTTCGGACAGGTCGTAGAGCAGGTTGTTCAGCAGGATCTGCGTCGGCAGCATGGGCAGGAAAGGCAGCGCGATGGCGGCGACCGCCATCGACAGCATGTTGCCGAAATTCGAGCTTGCCCCCATACGCAGATATTTGAGGATGTTGGCGAACGTCCGGCGTCCCTCCTCGACGCCGTCAGCGACGACTTCGAGGTCGGAGGCCAGCAGGATCATGTCGGCGGCCGCCTGCGCGACGCCGCTGGCGCCATCGACCGACAGGCCGATGTCGGCCGCTTTCAACGCCGGCGCGTCGTTGATGCCGTCGCCCAGATAGCCGACGACCGCGCCCCTGGCCCGCAGCGCCTTGATGATCCTGGATTTCTGGTCCGGCGCCAGCCGTCCATAGGCGTCGACCGATTGGACCTGGACGGCGAGCGCCTCATCGCTCAACGCCACGATGTCGACGCCGGACAGGACCCTGTCGGCGTTCAGCCCGACCAGGCCGGCAAGGCGCCTCACCACGACCGGATCGTCGCCGGACAGGATCTTGAGCCTGACACCGGCATGAGCCAGCCGCGCTATGGCGGCCGCGGCGGTCGGCTTCGGCGGGTCGGCAAAGGCACAGAGCCCCTCGAAGACGAGATTCGTCTCGTCGGCCGATTCCACCTCATGCGCCGTTCCCGCCCATGGGCGCGAGGCGACGGCGATGGTTCTAAGACCATCGGCCGCAAGGGCCTGGACCCGTTCCGTGGCTTGCGCGCGTTCGACCTCTCCCATCGGCCCGGCGATGTCCCCGCTTCGTTGGGCGGAACAAAGCGCCAGAACGGCTTCCGGCGCGCCCTTGACGATCAGCAGCAGACCCTCTGGACCGGCCGCGAGCACGGAACCGAGCCGCCGGTTGAAATCGAAGGCGTGCCGCCCCGACAGGGTCCAGCCCAGCGACGCACCGGCCGCGCCCTGGATCAGCGCCGCGTCCAGCGAGCCGCGATCACCGCCGAGGTCGGCGGCGATGGCGCCGAGCCGGGCGGCGCGCGGATCCTCACCGCCAGACGGACCGACGCTGCGGGCAAGCGTGATCTCGGCCGAAGTCAGCGTGCCGGTCTTGTCGGTGCACAGGACCGTCATCGCGCCGAGATCATGGATCGAGGCAAGCCGTTTGACGATGACCTTGCGGCGCGCCATCCGCATGGCGCCGCGCGACAGGGTTACGGTCGTGATCATCGGCAGGAGTTCGGGGGTCAGGCCGACGCCAAGCGCCACGGCGAAGAGCACTGAGTCAATCACCGAGCGCCCCATAAGGACCCGCGTGGCGAGGACGACGACAACAAGCGCGAGACTCAGCCGCGCGATGACGAGGCCGAACTGGTGCAGGTCGCGCTGGAACGGCGATGCCCCCTCGGTCTCGGCGAGCGCCGAGGCGGCGGCGCCGAACACGGTCGACCGGCCGGTGCCGACGACCAGCGCTATCGCTTCCCCGGTCTGCGTGACCGCGCCGCGGAACAGGGCATTCGACGCCTGTCCGGGGCTCGTCCCCGTGACGATGCCCGGACGCTTCTCGACGGCATAGGGTTCGCCGGTCAGGGCCGCTTCGCCGGCGGTGCAGGCCGTGCTGGCAAGGATCAGGGCGTCCGCGGGGATTATGTCTCCGGCGCGGACGCGCAAGATGTCGCCAGGGACCACATAGTCGACGTCGACCTCGCGAAAGACGCCGTCGCGCTTGACTTCGGCCCTGAGCGCCACGGAGCGCCGCAGGACTTCGGCGGCCTTGACCGCATGTCCCTCCTGCAAGGTATCCAGGCCGATCGAAAGCACGAGGATCGCGACGATGATGCCGCCGCCGATCACGTCGCCGGTCATCAGCGAGACGATGCCCGCCGCCAGCAATATCAGCGAGAGCGGCTCGAGCAGACGACGCAGGATCGCCCGCCACAAACCGTCGGTCTTCGCCGCCGCATCGCTGTTGGGACCATATTCGGCAAGCCTGGCTTCGGCGTCCGCCGTGCTCAGGCCGCCGTCGCCGCAATGGAGAGCCGCCTGGAGAAAATCAGGCGTACGGGTCCAGAACGTGGCGAGGTCGGGGCGCGGGCCCGGAACAGGCTTGTGCGCAAGGTGGGCCGCGGAGGTCATCGATCCGCCTTTGGCGCCAGGAAAACCGAACAGGCTTCGTCGGCTATCACTTGTTCTTCGTCGGTCGCGATGACGAGGACGGCGACCCTGGAGTCCGGCGCCTCGATCCGCGTCGCGTTCGCCGCGTTCGCCACCGGATCGATCCCGACGCCGAGCCATGAGAGATGATCGCACACGGCTTCGCGGATCTGGGGCTGATGCTCGCCGATACCGGCGGTGAAAACGATCCCGTCGAGCCCGCCCAGCGTGTTGGCGATGGCCGCCGTCTCGCGAGCGATGCGGAAAGCAAACAGGTCCAGCGCCTCTTGCGCGGCCGGTGTTTCGTTGCCGATCAGGTCGCGGCTGTCGGCGCTGATGCCGGAAACGCCAAGCAGGCCGGACTGGTGGTAAAGCATGTCCTCGACCGCCTCGATCGACAGGCCGCGCTGCTTCATGAGGTGGATCAGGACACCCGGATCCAGGGCGCCGCAACGTGTCGCCATCGGGATGCCGTCCAGCGTCGAGAAACTCATGCTTGTGTCGCGGCTGACCCCGCCCTCAAGCCCGCACAGGCTGGCGCCGCTGCCCAGATGCGCGACGACGATACGGCGGCTTGCGATGTCGGGGACGACCTGGCGCATCCGCGCGGCTATGTATTTGTACGAGAGGCCATGGAAACCGTAGCGCTTGATGCCCTCGTCGAAGAGTGAACGCGGCAGCGCGAAGCGGCGCACGAGATCACTCTGGCTGCGGTGGAACGCGGTGTCGAAGGAGGCAATCTGCGGCAGGCCGGGCCGCAGGTGCCGGACCGCCTTTATCAGGCGAACACTTTGCGGCTGGTGCAGCGGTGCCAGCGGCACCAGCGCCTCGATCGCGGCGAGCGTCTCGTCGGTGATCTCCCGCGGGCCCGTGAACAGGTCACCGCCATGAACCACCCGGTGTCCGACGGCGGCGAGCGCGCTCACGGAGAAGTGGCGCGCCAGCCAGGCGAGGGTTTCCTCGATGACGTCGTGCAAATCGTCGGAAACAGCCGCTTTCAGCGGAATCTTGGTATTGGCATGGCCTTCGGTGACCTCAAGCAGCAACGGCTGATGGCGCAGGTCGATGACCCCCGCGCCAAGCCGGCGGGGCGCGCCGCGGGTGATCGCGAAGAGGCCGAGCTTGATGGTCGAGGAGCCGGGATTGAAGGTCAGGAGAACAGGATCGCTCATGGCGCGGATAAATCACTGTTCCGCCCGCGCAATGCGAGCTTGCGGAGGCAAACGGATGACGGCCCATTTGGTTGCCAGCTGGCCATTTTGTCCGGCATCCCCTCTGAGTGTCGGTTAGAGTCCAGGATAGCTGAACCACCCTGTCGTCAGTAAGACAGGAAGCGATTGATGGCATTGTCCTCGAGCAGCGTGCGCGTCACCCCGCCGAATGCCCATTCCCGCAGGCGACTGTGTCCGTATGCGCCGGAAACGACAAGATCCGCTCGGATCGACCGTGCGAATGCGAGCAACTGGCCACCGTCGCCGTTGCCGGCGATCAGTTCGGTTCGCGCCTTGACACCGTGCAGCTCGAGAAACGCCAGGACGTCGGCCAAGCTCTTGGAGATGCCCACGTCGGCATCATTGTCTATCGTGGCAACGACGACCTCGCTGGCCATGCTCAGCAAAGGCAATGCGTCCGCCATCGCCCGTCGCGCCTCCCTGGTGTCCTTCCAAGCGACCAGCACGGTTTGCGCACTGACATGGTCGGCGTTGCCCGCAACCACGAGAATCGGCCGGCCGGCGTCGAGCGCGAGGCTGCCAATATCGACGGCACGATAGACATTGCTGGCTTGTCCGCCGGCAGTGACAATGAGATCGGCCGCCCGGGCCGAACCCGTGAGGAAGCGTGTCGGACCGCCGACGGCCTGCCTCCACTCGCCGCGGACGGACACCGGCACCAGCTTCTCGAATGCGGCGCGCCGTTCGCCAAGCTGTTTTTCGATTTCCTCGTGCTGGATCTGCATGACCTCCCCCTCGTAGATCATGCCATCGCCTGTGGCGACCAGCGGCGGGACGTCGGCGGCTGCCAGGCCGATCAGACGCGCTCCGAACCGTTCCGCGAGGTCGACGCCGATCTTGATCATGGGCTCGGGGTCGGCATCGATGCCAAGATTGACGATGATTGACCTGTAGGACATTGCGATGCCTTTTTGGACGCGGTTGGATGCGACAATGGAAAGCACCCGCCGGCGCGCAACGCTTTGATGCCGGTCAAGAAACCACGTTTCGCGGGTCCTGGCCGGCTGTCTCCCTCGGTCGCAATCAATGCCCGGCTTGATCGCAATCAATGCCCGGATCCAAGGCTCTCTTCCAAGGGAGCTTGGTCATGCAGGATACCAGGATCGGTGCCGAGTCCGCATGAAAGTCCGCACTGCATGACATCGCCGCGCTGGCCGACGGGTGTGCTACGATGTAGCGGCGGCGAACGAGATAGACTCGTCTGGTTCTGGCGACCATGCAGCCTGGCCGATGGCGCTCGGCTCGAAGACCACGATAAATGCCATGAACAGGAGATCTCACCAATGCAGATCCGCACGCTCACAACCTTCGAATGCACCCAGTTGCTGTCGGTCAACCGCGTCGGCCGCCTGGCCTGCGCCAAGGACGGGCAGCCTTACGTCGTGCCGATCCACTATGCCTATGCCAGCGATTACCTCTACGGGTTTTCCATGCCGGGCAAGAAGATCGAATGGATGCGGACCAACCCCCTGGTCTCCGTTCAGGTCGACGAACAGGGCGACGGGCGTGGCTGGCAAAGCGTCGTCGTGGATGGCAGCTACGAAGAACTGCCGGACCGTATCGGCCACAAGCGCGAGCGGGACCATGCGTGGTCGCTGCTCAGCAAACATTCCGACTGGTGGGAGCCTGGGGCGCTCAAGCCGGTCATTCCGGTGGTGGCGAACAGCACGCCGCATATTTTTTTCCGGATCCTCGTCACGTCGGTCTCCGGACGCGAGGCAAAGGATTGAGCAAAGAGGGGGCAACGATCCGGGTGACGCCGGCATCCGCGTCAATCCATCGTTCCTCGGCCGGTTGAGTTCAACCAGGAATCGTGGTTAGGACCCAGTGGCAACCGGCCGCATCCGCTCCGGTGGCGAAGCGCATTGCGTGACGGCGGCGGATCATGTTGAGTGCATGAAAAATCGCTAAAGTGCTGATGCTCGCTCTTGAAAGTTGGTGGCCACGTCATGCCGGCAAGGGACATCACCGGATCGCGGGGCCGCTTCCTGCAGTTGATTCTTTCCCGAAAATTCGAGGGACTGAATGGCTATTTGCTGGCGATCGTCGCCGTGGCGACAGCCTTCGCCATACGATTCGCACTGCAAGGCGTTCTGGATGAAACGGCCGTTTTCATCCTGTTCGTTCCAGCTATCCTCGCCGCATCAATAGCAGGAGGAATAGGGCCCGGCATTGTCGCTGTCCTGCTTTCGTTTCCAGCCGCCTTCTACCTGGTCGCACTGCAGCCGGCGCGCGCCGGCAACGGCTTCGAACTCGCCGTCTTCGCGATCACGGGTATGGTCATCGCCTTCCTGGGGGAATTGCTTCATCATGCGAGACGGCTGATGGACAGGAACCAAAGCGCGCTAGAAGCGAGGGACGCGCATCTCCGCTCGATCCTTGACACGGCCCTCGACGCCACCGTGGTCATAGAGAAGGACGGCACCATCGTCTCCTTCAACGCCGCCGCGGTCCGGCAGTTCGGGTATGCCGAGGAGGAAGTGGTGGGGAGCAACGTCCGCATCCTGATGCCCGAGCCGTATCACCACGAACACGACGGCTATATGAAGCGATATCTCGCGACAGGCGAAAAACGCATCATCGGCATCGACAGGGTCGTCGTCGGGCGGCGAAAGGATGGGTCCACCTTCCCCATGAAGCTGGCGGTTGGCGAGATGCAGACTGGCGGCAAGACGTTTTTCACCGGTTTCATCCGCGATCTGACGGAGCGCGAGGAGTCGGCCGCCCGATTCGAAGAAATCCAAGGCGAACTGGCGCGGATGGCGCGGCTCAACGAACTCGGCGAGATGGCATCCACGCTTGCCCACGAATTGAACCAGCCGCTTTCAGCGATCGCGAACTATGTCCAGGGCTGCAGCCGCCTGCTTCGTGACCTCGACGATGCCCTTGCCTCCAGGATGCGGGAAGCCCTGGACGAGGCTGCGAGGCAAGCGCTGCGCGCGGGGCAGATCATCCGCCACCTGCGCGAGTTCGTGACGCGCGGCGAAACCGAGAAGGCGCCGGAAGACATCCGCAAGCTGATTGAAGAGGCCGGCACGCTGGCGCTCGTCGGCTCTCGCGAACGCGGCATCCGCTCGGTGTATGATTTCGCGCCAGAAGCGAAGTCGGTCATGGCCGACCGCGTCCAGGTCCAGCAGGTCCTGATCAACCTGATGCGCAACGCGATGGAAGCCATGCGCGACAGCGAACGGCGCGAACTCGTCGTCAGCACCGCGCTCGATGGAGATGGAGCCGTCGTCATCGAGGTTTCGGACACCGGACCCGGCATTTCCGAGGATATCGCGGCGCAGCTGTTCAAGCCTTTCGTCACCACCAAACCAGGCGGCATGGGGGTCGGCCTGTCCATCTCCAAGCGTATCGTCGAGGCGCATGGCGGCAAGATATCGGGGGCCAAGAACGACAATGGCGGCGCCACCTTCCGCTTTACGCTGCCGACAATCGAGGATGACGTCCGCAATGGCGATTGCTGATTATACAGTCCACATCGTCGACGACGAGGAGGCGGTCAGGAAGTCGCTTGCGTTCCTGCTGAGCATGAATGGATTCGCTGTGCGAGTGCACAATTCGGCGACGGATTTTCTCGCATTCGCACCCAGCATCAGCAATGGCTGCCTGGTGACGGACCTGCGCATGCCCGACATGAGCGGCGTTGAACTGCTGCGCGCGCTTCAGGCAGCGCACGCGATGCTGCCGGCCATCGTCATCACCGGCCATGGCGACGTGCCGATGGCCGTGGAGGCCATGCGGGCGGGCGCGCTCGACTTCATCGAAAAGCCGTTCGAGGACCAGGTGCTCATCGATGCGATAGGGCGCGCGGCGATACAACTCCAGGAAGCCCACTCCGGCGCCAATGACATCACGGCCATACAGGCACGGCTGAAGGACCTGACGGAGCGCGAGCAGCAGGTGCTCTCGGGCGTCGTCGCCGGCCATGCCAACAAAACGATTGCCTACGATCTCAACATCAGTCCGCGTACGGTCGAGGTCCATCGCGCCAACGTCATGGCGAAGATGCACGCGAAAAGCCTGCCTGAGCTCGTGCGGATGGCATTGGCGGTGAAATTCAACCCCGGCTAAGCATATGCCGGCCTCCGCCCTGATTTGATGCAGCGCAAGGCGGCCCTCCACCAGGTTTCCCTATGTTCACGGATCGCGGCTAACTCGGTACCCTGCCTGGCCGCTATCTGGAGGATATGGTCCTTTGACCGTCGGCAGCATGGTTCTTGTCATCGCCCCCAATCCGGGGTTTCGGAAATCCCTCGAATTCGCGCTCGAGGCCGAAGGCTATGTCGTGGATTCGCAGGCCCAGCTTGCGAGGGCAATCGCGTCTCCGCTCACTTCGTCGATACGCTGCGCGGTCGTCGATGAAGCCGCCGTGCCGGATTGGGCGAACGGGAGGCACGATCTCGCGCGCTTTCCCGGGCCGATCATCCTGCTGGTGGATCGCCCATGGGCGGCGCCAGAACCCGACGGGGTGCTGATCCTGGTCAAGCCGCTGCTCGGCAACGCGCTGATCAAGGCCGTCGATCAGGTGATCGCGAACGGTACTTCGGCGCACTGAGTATTCTCGCTTAGGGACATAACCGAACTTCTCGGATCGCGAATCGTCATCAAAGGTTGATTCCCTGAATTGACGGGAGATGGCGGCTAGGCCGCCTACCCCGCCTCCAGGATCGCGGGATCCGCTGCAGCCATCAGGCCCGCATAACCCAACAATTTGCGGACCTATTGCACCCGGCCGGTCGCAGCCTGGCAGCTTCTTTTGGGCTGACCCATCGAGACGGTGTCAGGTATGCTCTCGAAGCTCCGGGAACGGGGCACTATCAGGCTTTCGTCGCAAGGCGCCGCCTCAAGCGCTTTCCAGCCGTCCATCGACCATGCGCAGGATGTGATCGGCCGCCCCGGCCGGCATTGCGGCGTGCGTTGCCAGAATGACGGTGCGGCCCGCCGTCGCCTTGTCGAGATCGGCCAGGAATGCCAGTTCCGCTTCCCGGTCGAGCCCCGAAGTCGGCTCGTCGAAGACCAGTATCCCGGCCGGGGACAGGAGCGTGCGCGCCAGGCACAGCCGACGCGCCTGACCGACCGAAAGCGTTCGGCCGGTCTCGCCGACGAATGCGTCGAGCCCCTCCGGCAGGCCCAGCACGAAATCCGCGAGCCCGGCACCGGCCAGCGCACGCCAAATGGCGGCATCGCTGGCATCGGCGCGGCCGATCAGCAGATTCTCGCGGATGGTCCCGAGCAGAACGGGAGAGTCCTGGCTCAGCAGCGCGACCTTCTTGTGCAGATCGCTGAGGGCGACCGTCCGGATGTCCGCGCCGCCAATGGAGATCCTTCCAGACTGTGGATCGTAGAGACGCAACAGCAAGGCAAGAACGGTTGATTTTCCCGAGCCGCTGGGGCCGATGATCGCGACACGGCTGCCTTGCTTCACATGCAGGTCGAGGCCTCGCAACACGGGGCGCCGGGGATCATGGCCGAAGACAATCTTCTCGAAGCGCACATCGCCGTTCGACAGGGGGAGCGGACGGACCGGATCAACGACCATCGGCCTGGCCGTCGAAATAGCTTTCAGCCTTGCGGCGGCAGCCGCCGATACACCCAGTCGGGCGACTCCGCGAACGAGGGCGCCGGTCGCCTCGAAGCTGGCGATTGTTCCCATGAGCAGGCCCGCGAGCAGCGGTCCGCCGATCGTTCCAGCATGAACCGCCGCAATGCCGAACCAGAGCACGCTGATCATTGCAGCGCCGGCAAGCGCCTGCGTGGCGGCTGCCGCCAGCGTCCCGGCCATTGCCAATCGGCGCCGTACGCCGGCCAGCCGCGCAGCCGAATTCGTAAAGGACGCCCGTGCCGTAGCGGTTTCGCCAAAGGCAATGAGGTCGGCATGACCGTCGATGCCATCCAGCACCGCGATACGCGCGGCGGCGGACGCCTCGACCAGTTCCTTTCCCATGCGACGGGATGCCAGGATCAGAACAACCGGCACTGCCAGGACGGCAAGGCCGACCAGGATGGCATAGGACAGGCCTGCCGCCGGAATGAAAACCCATAAGCCCGTGGCCATGGCCGATCCGAGCAGAAGCGCGGCGAGCATGGGGCCGATGGCGACAAGAAAGACCGTATCGAGAGCATCGATGTCGGCGGTCAGGCGGCTGACGAGGTCGCCGTGGCGAAGGCCGCGGTCGGCGAGCGGCACGCGTGGAAACAGGCTGGCAAACAGCCATCCTCGCAGATCGGCCAGAAGGCGGAGGGTGGCGTCGTGGCCGAAGACTTTCTCGCCATAGCGCGACAGGATGCGGATGAAGGACAGGCCGCGTATCAGCGAGGATGGGCCAAACAGGTTGAAGCTCGCGGCGGCGGTGGTGAGCGCGGCGGCCGTCAGGAACCAGCCGGAAACCGATACCAGCGCGATGCCAGCCGCGAGCGTGAAGACGGACAAGATCAGCGTCCACGCCAGTCGTGCGGCATGGCGCTGGAACAGCGGGCGGAAGAACCAGAATGCCGTCATGCCACGCTCTCCAATGCCGGCGCCGGTCGCGCGGCACGCATGTGCGGCCCCGGCAGGACCTTGCCGCCGACGATCCGGTAGACCCTGTCGAGCCGCGCCGCGACGGCCGCCGAATGCGTTGCCACGATCATCGTCCGGCCGGCGGCGAAATCCATCAACGCGTCGAGGATCCGGGCCTCGGTTTCGGTGTCGAGATGCGCGGTGGGTTCGTCGAGAAGGATAAGCCCGGGATCGCGCAGGAAAATTCGGGCAAGCGCCACGCGATGCGCCTCGCCGCCCGAGAGCCCGATGCCACCCTCTCCGATCAGCGTGTCGAGGCGATCCGGCAATGCGGTCGCGAAAGGCAGGACCTCGGCGCGCCGGGCGGCCTCATGCACCTCGGCATCGCTGGCATGCCGACGGCCCAGTCTGATGTTTTCGGCGATGGTGCCGTGAAACAGGCGGGGGCGCTGGCCGAGAAAGGCCACTCGCGTCCGCAATTCAGGCTCGGCAATGCGCGCAAGGTCCTGGCCATCCAGCAGGATCGTACCTTCATACGCCCGCATGCGGGCAATGGCTTCCAGCAGCGTCGACTTGCCGATGCCGCTCTCGCCGACCAGAGCCACATGCCGCCCGGCGGGGACCAGCAGCGCCGCGTCGTCCATGACGAGCCGGCTTGTATCAGGGGTGCGCAAGCTGATGCCATTCATGTCCACCGCGATGGGTGCCGCCAGGTTGGCGATTGATGTCGGCGGTTCAACCCCTTCGGGTGCGGCGAAATCCGGCAGGGCGTCGAATTGCCTGGCCAGTTCGGCAACGGCCGCCTTGGCCGCGGCGCGGTCATGATAATTCGCCGCCAGCAGACGCAGCGGCTGATAGACTTCCGGCGCCATCAGCAGGCAGAACAGCCCGAACTGAAGGGTCAGGGCCGAATGGCGAAGATCGACGAAACCAAGGTAGGTCAGGCCCACATACAGCGCCACCCCGGCGACGCCGAGCGCGGCGAAGAATTCGAGGACGGCGGACGATAGGAAAGCGATCTTGAGGACAGCCAGCGTGCGCAGCCGCAAATCGTCGCTCGCCAGTCTCACCGTCTGGATCTCGCTCTCGGCGCGGCCAAACAGCTTCAGGGTAACGATCGCGCGCAAGCGGTCGGCGAACAGGCCGGAGAGACGCGCGAACGCCTCGGCCTGCGCCCGGCTGGCGGCTTCCGCGCCCAAGCCGACCAGCGCCATGAAAAGCGGGATCAACGGCGCGGTGACGAGAAACAGCAGGCCCACGACCGAATCGACGGGCAGAACGATGATCGCGAAGGCGAGCGGCAGGATCGCCGCCTGCGCCATCGCCGGCAGGAAACGGACAAGGAAGCCGTCGAGGGATTCGACCTGGTCGATGATCGCCGAACTCAGCGCTCCCGATGACCGGGCGGCCGTCCAGTCGGGCCTGTGATCCAGCAGGTCGGCGTGAAACGCGGTTCGCAGGGACAATTTGATCCGCTCGGCCGCCACGGTGCCGCAGCGCTCGGCGGCGACAGCCAACGCGATGCGGATGGTGAAAAGGCCGGCAATGGCGAGCACTGGCGTGAGCAGGTCACGCGGCGAAGCGCCCACCACGATGGCGCGATGCAGCACCGAGGCAAGCAGGTAGGCCTGCCCGACGAGCAACAGGCCGGAAACCAGCGGCAGCGCGACCGCGACCATCATGGGCGCGCGGCCATGCCGCCACAGACGCATCATCCAGCGCCCCTGGTCACGCATCGCATCCGCCTCTGTTGACCCTGTCCGCAGCATCCGTTCGCTCCAATGTCGCGAGCGATCGCCGCGTCGCAACTGGTAAGTCTCTTGCCCATACGGGCGCCGGATCGCTTTGATGGAGATCAATGCCGCCTGCATGGGCACGGCCTAGCTGGAGAGACGCCCGGCAGACGGCCGGGTCATCTAACAAGGCTAGACAGGCATGATCGATTTCACCGTTGTCGACCTTTCACGGCTGCAGTTTGCTGCTACCGCGATGTACCATTTTCTGTTCGTGCCGCTGACGCTCGGCTTGTCTTTCCTGATGGCCATCATGGAGAGCGTCTACGTCATGACAGGGCGCGACATCTGGCGGCGCATGACGCTGTTCTGGGGCACGCTGTTCGGCATCAATTTCGCCATGGGCGTCGCAACCGGCATCGTCATGGAGTTCCAGTTCGGCATGAACTGGAGCTATTACAGTCACTATGTCGGTGACGTCTTCGGCGCGCCGCTCGCCATCGAAGGGCTGATGGCCTTCTTCCTCGAGGCGACGTTCATCGGCCTGTTCTTCTTCGGATGGGACAGGCTGTCCAGGGTCGGCCACCTCGCCGTGACCTGGCTGGTGGCGCTCGGCGCCAATTTCTCGGCGCTGTGGATCCTGATCGCCAATGGCTGGATGCAGAACCCGGTCGGCTCGATCTTCAATCCCGACACGATGCGCATGGAAGTCACCGACTTCATGGCCGTGATCTTCAATCCTGTGGCGCAGGCCAAGTTCGTGCACACGGTGAGCGCCGGCTACACCACCGGCGCCATGTTCGTCATCGCGATCAGCTCGTTCTTCCTGCTGCGTGGCAGGCATATAGAGCTGGCCAAGCGCTCCATGGTGGTCGCGGCCAGCTTCGGTCTCGCCTCGGCACTGTCCGTCGTCGTGCTGGGCGACGAGAGCGGCTATGTCGCCACCGAACAGCAGAAGATGAAGATCGCCGCCCTCGAGGCCATGTGGGAGACGGAGCCCGCGCCCGCCGGCCTGACGCTCTTCGCCATTCCCGGCAAGGACGGCAACCGGTTCGAGATCAAGATCCCGTGGGTGCTGGGCCTTGTCACCACGCGCAGCCTCGACACCGAGGTTCCCGGCATCCATCCGCTGGTCGAGCACGCCGAACAACGCATCCGCAACGGCATCGTGGCCTCGGCGAACCTTGACGCGATCCGCAAGAATCCGGCCGACGCAACGGCGCGTGCCGACTTCGCACGGAACTGGCATGACCTTGGCTACGCGCTTCTGCTCAAGCGCTATCGCGACGATGTGCAGGCCGCCACTCCGGAAGAAATTCAAAAGGCAGCGCTCGATACCATTCCGGACGTCGCCACCCTGTTCTGGAGCTTCCGGATCATGGTCGGGCTCGGCTTCTACATGATCCTGTTCTTCGCCACGGCTTTCCTGCTGAGCGCCCGTCACAAGCTCGGCGAGAACCGCACGCTGCTCAGGATCGCGCTGTTCAGCCTGCCAGTACCCTGGATCGCGATCGAATCGGGCTGGCTGGTGGCCGAATATGGCCGGCAGCCCTGGGCGATCGAAGGCGTGCTTCCCACCTTTTACGCCGCGTCGGGACTGACGCTGACCGATCTCGTGATCAGCCTCGGTTTCTTCCTGACCCTCTACACCAGCCTGCTGGTCGTCATGGTGATCTTGATGGTCAAGACCATCAAGGCCGGCCCAAGCCCGCACAATGCGGCCACAGACGACGCTGGCAGCGTGGTCCGTATTCCCAAGGGCGCTTTCGCCCATCCCGCCCGCTGAGCGAGGAGCAAGCAATATGAACACGATCCCCCTCGACTACGAGAGTCTCCGGCTGATCTGGTGGCTTCTGCTTGGCGTCCTGCTCATCGGCTTTGCCGTGATGGACGGTTACGATTTGGGCGTCGGCGCGCTGCTGCCCTTCATCGCGCGCACCGATGACGAAAGACGCGTGCTGATCAACTTGCTCGGCCCGACCTGGGAGGGCAACCAGGTCTGGCTGGTGCTGGGCGGCGGCGCCATTTTCGCCGCGTGGCCAGCGCTCTATGCCGTCTCCTTTTCCGGCTTCTACCTGGCCATGATCACCATCCTGCTGGCACTGATCCTGCGCCCGGTAGGGTTCAAGTTCCGCGGCAAGATTCAGGATCCGCGCTGGCGCTCCGTCTGGGACTGGGCCTTGTTCATCGGCGGCTTCGTGCCCGCGCTGATCTTCGGCGTCGCCGTCGGCAATGTGCTGCTTGGCGTTCCCTTCAACCTCGACGCCACGCTTCGCCCCTCTTATGCCGGCAATTTCTTCGGCCTGCTGCGGCCCTTCGCGCTTGTGTCAGGCCTCCTCAGCGTGGCCATGCTGGTGACGCACGGTGCTGTCATCGTCGCGGCGCGAACCGAAGGCGCGCTCGCCGCGCGGGCAAGGCTCTATGGCGGCTATGCCGCCGTGGCGAGCATTGTCCTGTTCGCTCTGGCCGGGCTGTGGGTGTCGTTCGCCATGGACGGCTATGCGGTGACCAGCGTGCAGGATCCGCTCGGCCCATCGAACCCGCTCGGCAAGACGGTGACGACCGCCACCGGCGCATGGCTCGTCAATTATGGCGCCCATCCGTGGATGATGATCGCACCCGCCCTCGGACTGCTTGGCCCGCTCGTCGCCTATGCCGGTTTGAAGGGACATGCCTGGAAAACGTCCCTGCTTGGCAGCACGCTCGCCATCGTCGGCATCATTTCGACCGCCGGCCTGTCGCTCTTTCCCTTTCTTTTGCCAAGCTCGCTCAACCCGAATGCAAGCCTGACGGTCTGGGATGCGTCGTCCAGCCACCTGACCCTGTTCATCATGCTGCTGGCGACGATCGTCTTCCTGCCGCTCGTGCTGATGTACACCGCATGGGTTTATCGCGTCATGCGCGGCACCGTCACGGTCACCTCCATCGGCCGCAACCCCAACGCATATTGACGATCCAACGCCCTAAGGAGCGGAACATCATGTGGTACTTTTCCTGGATCCTCGGCGTCGGCCTCGCCTGCTCCTTCGCCATCCTCAACGCCATGTGGTTCGAGATGCGCGAAGACCGCCCGGCTGTGCCGCGAGGCGTGAAACAAGGACCTGCCGCAAAGGGTCGGGACTGACCCGTCAGAAGCTCAACGACCTCTTGAAGGAGATACCCATGCGGGCCGAAGCCGTCATGTCATCACCCGTTGTGGGTATCGAGCCCTCGGCGTCGATCGCCGAGGCGGCGACAATGATGCTGTCCAGGAAGATCAGTGGCCTTCCGGTCATTCGCGCCGACGGCACCCTGGTGGGGATCGTCAGCGAGGGCGATTTCCTGCGCCGCGGAGAACTGGGCACGAAGCGCCAGCGCTCGCGCTGGCTTGAATTTCTCGTCAGCCCCGGAAAGGTCGCGGACGAATACGTGCACGCCAACGGACGCCGGGTCTCGGAGGTGATGTCGGACAACGTCGTCGCGACGACTCGCGACGCGTCGCTCGAGGACGTTGTCGACCTGATGGCGCGCCATCATGTCAACCGCTTGCCGGTGGTCGAGGGCGGCAAGGTCGTCGGCATCATCACCCGCTCCGATCTTCTGCGGGCATTGCTTCGCGTCCTGCCGGCCTCGGACGCGGAGGACGGGGATGACGAACAGATCCGCCGCAATATCGTTGCCGAACTCGCCGGCCAGAGCTGGGCGGGAACCAGTACGATCCATGTGAGCGTGAACAAAGGCATCGTGGACCTGAGCGGACCGATCTTCGACGAACGTGAGCGCCTGGCTGCGCGCGTCGCGGCGGAAAACGTCCCCGGCGTCAAAGCCGTCACGGATAGTCTGTTCTGGGTCGAGCCGCTCTCCGGCATGGTCATCAATTAGATGGCGTAGGGACCAGAAGGGTGGCCGCGTCCTGGACTGGTTCACAGCAGGCTGTGTTCAGCGACCCTCGATCCGCAATGTCCGCAAGGTGATGGAATAGCGGTGCCCGGCAAGCGGTGGAATGCTGTGCTCCCATTCGGAGCGCGACGGTCCAGCCATGAGATAGGCCGACCTCGGCTCGACGACGATGGTCCGGCGATCCCACTTCGTGCCGTTCTTGCGCCGCAGCCGGAAATCGCAGGACGCCAGCAGCGAGACGCCTACGACTTCTTCGAAATGGGGCTTGTCGCGGTGCCAGCCGATGCCGGCGCCAGGCCGGTATTCATTGATCAACACTTGCGCGAACGCTTCGGCGGGCCGGCTCGCGAACGCCGCGACCTTATCGCGCAGAGGCAGCAGAAAGCCGGGGATAGGAGGCGCCTCCACGACTTGGCGCCGGTCATAGTCGTAGCGCAGGCCAAAACCAACGACGCGGCGGTTTGCCAGATGGCCATGAAAATCGAAAGCCTGGAAAGGCAGGCCTTCAAGATGCCGGGTGAGTTCGCTCTCTTCATCCGGCGTGATCAACTCGGCCTGGTAGAGGAACCCTTCCGGCAGGTCGTCGCCGGCGCCAAAGAGATCGGGCTGGAGCGGAGCGGCGCGAACGGGTGTTTTCAGTTTGGGCGGCGACATCGTGCCTAGATGGTGAGCGCCGGCCAACCAGGCAATATCGGCCAATGCGTCCGCCGGATTTTGCCCGCCATGGGCTCATGCCAGCAGGCAGCAAGGATAACGGCCGCGGAACTCCCGGCCCGCCGACGGGTTTATCCGACTATCCGTCGGGTGCAAGCCATGCCATCGACCGTGATCCGAAACACCAGATACGATCCGGCCACCAGGATTCTCTCGGTCTGGTTTGTGCCAAGCGGCTACCGCTATGACTATGAGGACGTCGCCCCGGAAACCTACGCCGCCTTCAGACAGGCATCGTCAAAGGGGCGTTTCTTCAATGATTTCATTCGAGATCGCCACGTCTATCGACGTGTGGCGAGTTCAGCTTGAAGCCGTGTAGAGGCCGATGCCGTGCGATTTTGCGGCGGCATCCATCGTCTCGCAGATCAGCTTATCAATGACCGGTCAATCTGCTCGCTGAGCGACAGATTTGCCTTCAGCCAGCCGCGCTTCAGGTCCTCGATATGCCTGGTCGCCCACAGCTCGGCGTGCTCCGCATCGCGCCGCTCCAGCCCGTCGACGATCTCTTCATGAGCCTTTATCAGCCGGGCCGCAGCTTGGGGCAATTGCGGGTGAACCTGTTCGAACGCGGGATACAGCAGCGTGCCGATCGGCTGCCGGCAGAGCAGAAGTGCGTGGTTGTGGGCCGCTTCCGACAACAAGGTGTGGAATTCCATGTCGAGCCTGCCTGGGGAAAGCCCCTGCTTCACCGAAGCCCTGGTGGCATCAAGATTGCGATTGAGCCCGTCCAGTTCGCTTTTCGAGACATTTTCGGCGGCGAGCCTCGCGGCGAGCGGCTCCAGCACGCGCGAGACATCCCACAGCTCGACGAACGTCACGGCACTCATGAGCAGCGCCCGCGTCGCTCGCGGCGTCAAATCCGAATGGTTCGGCACGGTGACGACAAGCCGCTTGCGCCCCTCGCGCCGGACGAGACCGTCGCTTTCCAGCTGTCTGATGCCTTCGCGAACCGTCGATCGATTGACACCGAAACTTGTCGCGAGAGCGAGCTCGCTCGGCAAAGCGTCGCCCGGGTTAAGCGAACCGCCAAGAATGTGGCGGCGCAACTCGCTCGACACGACTTGGTAGGCCGGAGGAGCGCTCAGTTTTTCGATGGTCAGCATGGCGTTCTCTTAGCCGCCGTACCAGGCTATCATCCCTCGGCGCCAGGCCGAAGGGCTAGTTCCGGTGTACGGCATCCGCTGCTGCACAGCGCAGCTTGGTGGCCTTCAATTCCTCTTTTGCAATGCCGCGCAAGTGCACCTCGTCGGGCCCGTCTATGTAGCGTAGAGCGCGACCCCAGGTCCACAGAAATGCAAGGGGCGTATCCGCGGTCAGGCCCTTGGCGCCGAAGACCTGCATCGCCCGGTCGACCACTTTCGTCTGCAGCCTCGCGGCCACAACCTTGATCGCGGAGATTTCGCGCTTGGCGGCATTCGTTCCTGCCACGTCCATCAGCCAGGCGGTTTTCAGGTTTAGAAGCCGCGCCTGTTCGATCTCGATGCGAGATTCGGCGATCCAGTCCTGAATGTTGGCATTGTCGGCAAGCAGCTTGCCAAATGTCGATCGTGCCAACGCCCGCTCGCACATGAGTTCGAGGGCGACTTCGCATTGCCCGATGGTGCGCATGCAATGATGGACCCTGCCCGGCCCCAGGCGCGCCTGCGCGATGGCGAATCCCGCCCCTGCCTCTCCCAACAGATTGGCGACCGGAACGCGGACGTTGTCGAACAGCACCTCGCAATGTCCTTCGGGCGAGTGATGGTGCATCAGGGAGACATCCCGCACGATGCTGAATCCGGGCGTGCCAACCGGCACGATGACAAAGGAATGGCGGCGATGCCTGGCCGCGCCGTCGGAGCGGTCGGAGACGCCGAAAACAAGGGTGAAGGCGAAGAGGGGATGCAGGGCGCCGGTGGTGAACCATTTGCGCCCATTGATGACCAGCTCATCGCCGTCACGGTCGATCGTGGTGGCCAGGTTCGTCGGGTCCGAGGATGCGACGTCGGGCTCGCTGATCGATACGGCGGAACGGATCTTGCCGTGCAACAGCGGATCCAGCCATCGCTCGCGCTGCTCTGGCGAGGCGAACGTGTGCAGGATCTCCATGTTGCCAGTGTCCGGCGCGCTGCAGTTGAAAACCTCCGATGCCCATGGAACACGGCCCATGAGCTCGCCCAGGGGCGCATACTCCAGGTTGCTCAACGCGGTGCCCGGTTCGTCCGTTCGAAGTGCGGGCAGGAACAGGTTCCACAGGCCCGCGGCCCGCGCCTGTGCCTTCAAGGGCTCAATCACCTCGCTCGGGTAGACGCCCGAGCGCGCGATCTCGTGCCAGCGCTGGTTGCTGGGGAGGATATGCTGTTCCATGAAGAGGCGAAGTTGGGCCCTCAGGGACTCTACTTTGTTGGAATATTCGAAGTCCATTGGATCAGCCACCACTCTGCGCGAGACGTTCCCGCAATTCGTTCTTGAGCACCTTGCCGTTTGCATTGCGCGGCAGCGGATGCGGCAGGAACGTCACCCCGTCCGGCACCTTGTAGTCGGACAGCCGCTCGGCGCAGAACTGCCTGACAAACTCGCCGTCGGTCAGTGACCCGTCGGTGACAATGAAGGCATGGACGCGTTCACCGAGCACGGGATCCGGCTTGCCTATCACGGCGCATTCCACGAGGCCGGGAATGTGGGAAAGCGTGCCTTCGACTTCGACGCAGTAAATCTTGAACCCGGCCCGGTTGATCATGTCCTTCTTGCGATCCAGGATATGGACATTGCCGTCTTCGTCCACCGCCCCGATGTCGCCGGACACCCAGTAGCCCATGACAAAACCCGCTTGATTTCCCGCTGGATTGTTCCAGTAGCCGGGAACGACGACGGCACCGCCGATCAGCAGTTCGCCGCTCTTTCCCGGCGCGACTTCCCTGCCCTGCTCGTCGACAACAATGATGTCGGCGCAGGGCAGCACCTTACCGACGGAGGCCGCCGCCCTGCCCTGCGTGCCCAAAGGCGTCATTGCCACGGGCGAACTGGTCTCGGTCGAGCCATAGATGTTGCAAAGGGCGAGCTTCGGCAGGGCACGGGCCAGACCTTCTATCGTCGCCTCCGGCATGGGGGCTCCACCGAACCCCGCCACCTTCCAGCATGACAGATCGAAGGTCGTGAAATCCGGATCGAGCAGCAGCAGATTGTAGATTGCCGGCACCAGAACGGTGAATGTGATTTTCTCGCGCGAGGCGAGTTCGAGAAATGGGCGCGTCTTGAACGCCCTCTGAATCACGATGCAGCCGGCAACGCGTATGGTCGTCAGGATAATGGCAGCCAAACCCGTTACGTGAGACGCCGGGACAGCGAGGATCGCCGAGTCGCCCTCCTGCAGCGCGAAACCGTGCTCGTAGTGCAGCAGCGTGTGGATCGTGCTGAGATGGGTCAGGACCGCACCTTTCGGCTTGCCTGTCGTGCCGGAAGTGTAAAGCAGGCAATAGGGATCTTCTTCCGCGACTTCTGGAAACGGCACGCTCGCCCTGTCTGCGCACAGATCGCCAAAGAGCTCCCCATCGTCGTCGCCAACGACGTAGCGGTGCCGCAGGAAAGGAACGTCCGCCTCGGCTGGGATGCTGGGCCTATATTCGGCGTCGTAGATGATGCCCGCGGCTTCGCACTGGTTGAGGACGTATTCCACCTCGGGACGCTTCTGGCGCACGTTCATTGGCACCACGATCATGCCGCAGCGCGTGGCGCCGGCTATCGCGTAGACAAATTCGAGGCCGTTGCCGAGCAATAGGGCCAGGCGATCTCCCTTGCGGAAGCCGGCATGCAGAAGGTTCCGCGCAATCCGGTCGGCAATCTCATTCAACTGCCGATAGGTGATCCGCTGGCTGTCGCAAACCAGCGCCACACGATCGGGCGCCCGCCGCACCGCATCGCGAAGAACCTCGTCGAGGTTGGCGGGCCGATCCGCAAAGCAACGCACGATCCGTTCGCGATAGTGCACCTCGTTCCTGGTGGCGGGAAACGACATGTTCAGCTCCTTCAGGGCACGTGGCGGACATTGAGCATGTTCCAAGATCGCCAGCTGCAAATCAAACCCTTGCGGGACCGCCCGCGTCAGGCAGCCGGTACCGCGAGTCCGGATCTGTTCACAGCCCGTTTGTCCGACAACCCGATAATCGGGCTAAATTTTACTCAGGTCAAGAGTGGGCAAGGCCAAGGCGATTGACGACCATATACTTGAGTCCTATTGTCGGACAATCCAACAAGATGAGGCTTTCCACAGTTGATCGACACCCAGCGGTTCGAAGCATTCCTGAAGTCGGAAATCCCAGGACTTGCCGGGGCTCTCGACCTGCAGCCGGTCGCAGGGGGGCAGTCCAACCCGACGTTTTTCGCTAACTTCGACAATCGCCGGCTGGTGGTGCGCAAGAAGCCCGACGGTCCTCTCTTGCCGTCCGCGCATGCGATCGAGCGGGAATACCAGGTGCTCCAGGCTCTCGGAGGCACGGGCGTATGCGTGCCGCGGGTCTTGCTTCTCCACGCGGGCAGCGACTTGATGGGCACGCCTTTCTACGTGATGGAGCGTGTCGAAGGGCGTATCTTCCACGACAGCCGGCTGGGCAGCGCCCCGCAAGCGGAGCGGGCTGAAATGTATCGCTCGATGGCGCGCATGCTGGCCGAGCTGCACAAGGTCGACTTCAAGGCGGTGGGCCTGTCCTCGTTCGGCCAGCATAGCTATTTCTTCTCGCGCCAGATCGCACGCTGGACCCGCCAATGGCAGCTCTCAAAGGCCGGCGATATCCCGGAGATCGACCAGCTCATCGAATGGCTGCCCTTGAACCTGCCTCCCGAGAGTCCCGCCAGGATCGTCCACGGCGACTTCAGGATCGGAAACCTGGTTTTTCATCCGACCGAGCCGCGGGTCGTTGCGGTCCTGGATTGGGAACTCTCGACACTGGGCCACCCCATGGCGGATCTTGCTCACACATGCGTCTACAGCTGGTTTCTGGCCCCCGACGATTATGGCGGCATCCTCGGTCTCGACCTTGCCGAGCAAGGCCTGCCGAGCATGCAGGATTTCATCTCCTGCTATGACGCAGCCGCCAAGTCCGGCATGAGATTGAACAAGTTTCACATGGTGTTGGCGTTGTTGCGCAACGCCGTGATTTTCCAGGGCATCGCTTCGCGTGGAAGGACCGGCAACGCGGCGGCCGACAACGCTGAAAAGTTTGGCCGCCTGGCATCCGTGATCGCACGAAGAGCCCTGGACCTGATCGAGTCCCGGGATCCATTCTGAGGCCCCGTACCCCTGGAGGCAGGCCAGTGCCTCACCCTTCGGCGAGCTAAGTTCCGGCCCGCCCTGTTCAAGCAGCCTCGAGGACCATCGCGATCCCCATTCCGCCGCCGATGCATTGCGTGGCGAGCGCGCGCCCGTGCTTTCCGCGGCTGAGCAACGTCGCAGCCTTTCCGACAAGCCGGCCGCCAGTGGCCCCTAGAGGATGGCCCAGCGCTATGGCACCGCCGTCCACGTTGAGCTTCTCTTCGGGAATGCCCAGTTCCCTGCGGCATGCCTCCGCCTGGGCGGCGAAGGCTTCGTTCATCTCGACGATGTCGATATCCGCCATTGTGATGCCGGCGCGCCGCATCGCCTTCCGCGACGCCTCGACCGGCCCCATGCCCATGATGCCGGGAGCACAACCAGACACGGCAAAGCTCTCGACGCGGGCCAGGAGATCCAGGCCATTGCGCTTTGCGAACGCTTCGCCGCAGACCAGCACCGCCGAGGCTCCGTCGGTCATGGGTGACGACGAACCCGCTGTCACCGTCCCGTCCGAGATAAAGGCCGGCTTCAGTTCCATCAGCTTTTCAAGGCTCGTTTCCCTGACGCAGCCGTCCTGATCGATAACCGAACCGGCCAGCGTATAGGGAGCAATTTCGTCCGCGAGGCGACCTTCCAGCTGTGCCGCCCTCGCCTTTGCGTGGCTGGCCAGGGCGAAGCGGTCTTGATCATCGCGTGTCACGCCGAACTGCCGGGACACGCGCTCCGCGGTCAATCCGACATTGGCGAAGTCCTCGACCTGCCGCGCCGACCAGGAGGGATGCGGCACCATGTTGAAGCCCATCATCGGCACCTTCGACATGCTCTCGGTTCCGCCCGCCACGAAGGCCTCCCCTGCATTCATCAGCAGCATTCCGGCGGCCACCTGCACGGCCTGGATCGAGGAGCCACACCAGCGGTTCACCGTCATGCCGGCCGTGGTTTCGGGCAGCCCCGCGAGCAGGCCGACAATGCGGCCGATATTGAGCCCCTGTTCTCCCTCGGGAAACGCGCACCCCCACACGACGTCCTCTATCTCTTCGCCGGCGACGCCGGTTCGCTCCAGCAGCGATCGCACCACATGCGCGCCGAGGTCGTCGGGCCTGACGCCGGCCAAAGCGCCCTTCCGGGCGAAGGTGAAGGGCGTGCGGACGTAACCCGCGATAAAGGCATGCTTGGTCATTCATATCTCCTGGACCATCGGCGCCGGTGCACGGCGGTGGATTGCTGGTTGATAGTTCCGGGCCGGTCCACCGCTAGACGCCGAAGCGGTCCAACCCTGCCATGGACATGGCATCGCGATACTCGCCCGACAGTCTTTGGCAAAGGGCCGATGCCGCCGGGATGTCGGTGACGGCGCCCACACCATGCCCGGCGGACCAGACCTTCTTCCACGCCTTCGCTTCGTTCTTCATGTCGAGTTCGGCATGCGCCGGCAACTGGTCGGGATCGAGCCCGGCCGCCAGGACACTGGGGCGCAGGAAGTTGGCGTTCACGCCCGAGATCGCGGCGGTGTAGATAATGTCGGCGGCGGAAGCGCCCACGATCATCCGCTTATAGTCTTCCGCCGCCAACGACTCCCGCGTGGCGATGAAGCGTGTGCCCATATAGGCGAGGTCGGCGCCCATCACCCGCGCTGCAGCGATGTCTCCACCATTGGCGATAGACCCCGACAGCACGAGCGTGCCTCGGAAAAAAGAGCGTATCTCGGACAGCAGGGCAAACGGGCTTGTCAATCCGGCGTGGCCACCGGCTCCCGCGGCGACAGCGATGATCCCGTCGACCCCGGCTTCCGCCGCCTTCTGCGCGTGACGCCGGTTGATCACGTCGTGAAAGACCAGGCCGCCATAGGCATGCACGGCGTCCACCAGGTCTCGAACCGCCCCGAGCGACGTTATGACCAGAGGCACCCGGTGCTTGACGACGATCTCCAGATCGCTGGCCAGGCGTGGATTGGACTTGTGAACGATCAGGTTCACTCCGTAGCATGCAGGATCGGGTGTCGCGCTCAACCGGCCGCCTATCTCGTCGAGCCAGGCGTCGAACCCCGCGCTCGTGCGCTGGTTGAGTGCCGGCAAGGTTCCGATCAAGCCAGATCGACAGACCTCGACAACGAGATCTGGACCCGACACGAGGAACATGGGTGCCGCGATGGCCGGCAGTCGCAAGCCCTTGAGGAGAGGTTCCGGGATCGCCACGGCGCTAGGAATCCGATCGCGGCGACAGGCCGTTCATCAGCGTCGCGACGCAGCCGTCGGCGATCTCCTCGGGCGAAAGTGGCCCGCCGGGTTCGTACCAGCGCGCGATCCAGTTGAGCGCTCCGGTCAGCGTGAAGGTCACGATCTTTGGATCGCCCGCGGCCAGCGACCCGTCCTTCATGCCGTCCGCCACGACGCGGCGCACGGCGTAGTCGATCTCGCGCTTCAGGCCGCGGAATTGTTCCTTGGTCTGCGCCGAGAGCTCATGGTCGGCTGTTCGCGTCACGCAGATGCCGAAATCCTGCGTCATCACGAGGGCGTATCGGCGCATCAAGGCCATCAGCCTCTGAGAGCCCGTGCCACCCTTGGCCTGAACGGCGTCGGCGGCTTTCTGGATGTCGTCGAGGCCGATCCGCACGCACTCGAACAGGATCTCATCCTTGTTGGCGAAATAATGATAGATGGTTGGCTTGGTCACGTTCAGCGACGCCGCGACCTCGTCGAGCGACGTCGCATGAAACCCCTTGCTGTTGAACGCCTGCACGGCCGCGTGCAGCACCGCCTCGCGCTTCACGGCCCGATCGCGTTTTCGCTCCACCTTCGTCGGCCAGGGCGACGTGGATTTGCTGTCGATCTCTGTGCTCATTCTCCAAGACTCCTGGAAGTGCTATCGCCCGGCAAACGTCGCCGCCCGCCTGGTTGCGAAAGCGTTGACGCCTTCGGCGAAATCCGAACTGGCCGTCGCCGCGATCAGACTGGATCGTTCAGCTTCCAGCTGTTCTGCCAGACCAAGCTCTCCATCCAATAGCCGTTTATACGCGCCATAGGCAAACGTCGGACCGGACGCGATCGCCCGCGCCGTTTCGTCCAACGCCTCCTCGAACGCAGCTTCGGTCGTCAGGCGGTCGATCAGGCCGTGCTCCAGCGCCTCGCTGGCAGTGAGGCTTCGATTGTTGAACATCATCTGGAAGGCCAGCCCGCGGCCGACCCGCCGCGGCAGGAACCAGGTCAGGCCGCAGTCGGGTGAGGCGCCGATGCGATCGTAGGCGACGATGAAACGCGATCCTTCTTCCGCGATCACGAAGTCGCCGGAGACTGCAAGCGACAGGCCGGCGCCCGCCGCAACGCCGCGTATGGCCGTGATGACCGGGGCCGGATGCGCGCGCAGGGCGATGATCGCCGGGTTCAAGGAATCCAGCAACTCGTTGATGACGAAAGAAGCCTTGTCGATGCCGTCAGCCATGAAGGCCGGCACGTCGCCGCCGGCCGCAAAGGCCTTGCCCGATCCCATCAGAACGATGACGCGCAGCCCTTCCCTGTTCGTCAGTTCCAGAACGGCCCGATTGAACGCCCGCGCCATCGGCACGTCTATGGCGTTGAGGACATCCGGCCGGTTCAGCGTCAATCGGCCGACACCTGTGCTTGCGTCGAAATCAGTAAGGACAAGCGACATGCGGCCTCACGGCAATTCGATTGCGATGGCGGTGGCTTCGCCGCCACCGATGCACACGGCAGCGACGCCTCGCCTCAACCCGTACTGCTTAAGCGCGTTGATGAGCGTAACGCAGATGCGGGCGCCCGAGGCCCCTATCGGATGACCGAGCGCGCAAGACCCGCCCAACACGTTCATGCGCTCATGCGGGATGCCGAGGTCGCGCATCGCGGCCATCGGGACCACGGCGAAGGCTTCGTTCACCTCGAAAAGATCGACGTCCTTCAGGGCCCAGCCAACGCGCTCAAGCAGCCGCTTGATGGCAAAGCCTGGCGCGGTCGGAAACAGCGACGGTTCGTGCGCGTAGGAGGCATGGCCGCGAACCCGCGCCAGCGGTTCCAGCGACAGGCGCTCGGCGTGCGACGCCCGCGTCATCGTCAGCGCAGCCGCACCATCCGAGATCGATGACGAATTGGCGGCCGTAACCGTGCCTTCCTTGCGGAACGCCGGCTTCAAAGTCGCGATCTTTTCCGGCCGCGCCCGCGCCGGCTGCTCGTCAAGTTCAATGCGAATCGGGCCGCCATGGGTGTCGAGGGCCTCGACAGCCACGATCTCGGCGGCGGCCTTGCCGCTCCTCTCGCTGTCCAGGGCCCGATTCAACGAGGCCACGGCATAGCGGTCCTGCTCCTCGCGGGAAAACCCGTAGCTCTCAGCACAATCCTCGGCGAACGTGCCCATGAGCCGGCCCTTGTCATAGGCATCCTCGAGCCCGTCCAGAAACATGTGATCCTTGAACTCTCCGTGTCCCATGCGCAGGCGGCCACGGATCTGCGTCATGAGGAAAGGCGCGTTCGACATGCTCTCCATTCCGCCGGCGATGGCGAAGGTGGATGAGCCGGCGATTATCTGGTCATGCGCGAGCATCATCGCCTGCATGCCCGACCCACACATCTTGTTCAGGGTGGTGCAGGAGGTGGCCTTCGACAGGCCGGCCTTCAGCGCGGCTTGGCGCGCGGGCGCCTGACCCTGCCCTGCACCCAGAACGCAGCCCATCAGCGCCGTGTCGACGGCCTCGGGCGCGATCCCGGCCTCGGAGACAGCCGAACGGATCGCGACAGCTCCCAGTTCGCTGGCACTCAGCGATTTCAGATCGCCCAGCAGCCCCCCCAAGCGGCGTGCGCTTGGCGGATACGATAGTGACGGGATCGGCGATCATCGCGGCTCTCCAGATCAGGCGGCGAGCGAACGGGCGATGACCATCCGCTGAACATCGCTCGTGCCTTCGTAGATCTGGCACACGCGCACATCGCGCCAGATCCGCTCCACGGGGAAATCCCTTGTGTAGCCATAGCCGCCGAATATCTGCATCGCCTCCGAAGCCACCCTCTCAGCCATTTCCGACGCGAAAAGCTTTGCCATGGAGGCCGCCTGCAGGGCCGGCCGGCCCGCGTCCTTCATAGCCGCCGCATGCAGCACCAACTGCCGCGCTGCTTCGAGATTGGTCGCCATGTCGGCGAGACGGAAGCCGATAGCCTGATGCTCGATCAGCCGCCCGCCCATGCTGGCGCGATCGCGGGCGTAGGCGACAGCGGCGTGGAGCGCCGCGCGCGCCATGCCGACGGACTGGGCCGCGATGCCGATGCGCCCTCCTTCAAGGTTGGCCAGGGCGATCTTGTAGCCCTCGCCCTCTGCACCGAGCAGATGATCGGCGGGTACCACCAGATCTTCCAGCGCGATCTGGGCGGTATCGGACAGATGCTGGCCCGTCTTTCTCTCGATGGAGGCCACCCGCCAGCCTGGATTGGCTGTCGGGACAATGAAAGCCGACATGCCCTTCTTGCCGGCGGTCTTGTCCGTGACCGCGAAAACGATGGCGATATCCGCGTTCCGCCCCGAGGTGACGAACTGCTTGACACCGTTGATGACCCACCCGGAGCCGCTCTTTACGGCGCGGGTGCGGATTGCCGATGCGTCCGAGCCCGCATGCGGCTCCGTCAGGCAGAACGCGCCCAGGTTTTCGCCGCGCGCCATGGGCAGCAAGAACCGCCGCTTCTGTTCTTCGGTCCCAAAGCGCAGTATTGGTCCGCAACCAACCGAGTTGTGGACCGACATGATGGTTGAGATCGCACCATCGCCCGCCGCTATCTCTTCCAGGGCGACGGCATAGGCGACGGTATCGGACATCGAGCCGCCATACTCATCGGGGACAAGCATGCCCATCAATCCCAGAGCACCCATCTCTCTCAGGACTTCACGGGGAAAGTGCGCAGTCTCGTCCCAGTCGGCCGAGTTGGGCGACAGCCGTTCGGCGGCGAATCGCCTGGCCATGTCCTGGATCAATCCCTGGCTTTCGGTGAGCTCCACAAAGCACCTTATGCTTGACGTTTATGACTTTCTGGTAATACGTATACTCACAAGTAAACTAGTTGGCAATCTGCAAGCGCGCAACCGGCTGGGTGGGTCAAGTGACCGACCCGCGAACGCATCGGCCAAAGCGATCAGGAGACTCCGCATGAAGATCGAGGGACACGCGGCAATCGTTACGGGGGGCGCTTCAGGCCTTGGCGCGGCGACGGCTGAAATGCTGGTCAAGGCGGGCGCGAAGGTGACAATCCTGGACATGAACCAAAGCCTCGGCGAAGCCAAGGCGGCGGCCATCGGCGCCTCCTTCGTGATGACCGACGTGACCAGCGAACGCTCGGTCGAAGAAGCGTTGGCCAGAGCAGAAGCTCTCCATGGAAAGGCCCGAATCCTCGTCAGCTGCGCCGGCATCGCACCACCGGCCAAGGTCGTGGACCGCAACGGTGCTCCCATGCCGCTGAAGGATTTTGCGGCCATCATCAACGTCAATCTGATCGGGACCTTCAACGTGATCGCCAAGTTCTCGGCGGCTCTCGCCTCCCTCGGTCTGGCGGGCGAAGAACGGGGCGTGATCGTCACCACGGCCTCCGTCGCCGCCTTTGATGGCCAGATTGGACAGGCGGCCTATTCGGCGTCGAAAGGTGGAGTGGCCGCCATGACGCTGCCGATTGCCAGAGAACTGGCCCGGCATGGAATTCGCGTCATGACGATCGCGCCCGGCCTGTTTCTCACCCCGCTCATGGCATCCCTGCCGCAAGAAGCGCAGGAAAGCCTGGCGCGGCAAGTTCCGTTTCCATCACGCCTCGGCGAGCCGAGTGAGTTCGCCAGCCTGGTCAAGGCGATCATCGACAATCCCATGTTGAATGGCGAGGTGATCCGGCTGGACGGAGCCATCCGGATGGCGCCGAAGTAAGCGCGGGACGCGTTCCCGTCTGCCGGCCCGGATGGCGCGTGTTGCAAGTCCGCGCATAGAGGCTTGGGGGCGCCGGCCAATATTGATGCACGCCGCGGAATTGCAACGATGGACAGTGTCACGATCCTCGAAAAGCTGATCGCGTTTCCAACGGTGAGCCGCGACTCCAACATCGAGTTGATCCGTTTTGCAGCCGACCTTTTGGAAGAGGCGGGAGCCACCTGCCAGATCCTCTACAGCCCGGACGGCAGCAAGGCCAACCTGTTTGCCACGATGGGTCCGACCGGCGTGCGGGGCGTTCTGCTGTCGGGCCACACCGACGTCGTCCCCGTCGACGGCCAGGACTGGACTGTGCCGCCATTCGTAATGACCGAACGCGACGGCAGGCTTTACGGGCGGGGAGCGGCCGACATGAAGGGCTTCGTCGCCTCGGCCCTGGCCGCGGCTTTGAAGGCTTCGAAAATGGAGTTGAGAACGCCGGTTCATCTCGCG
>NZ_JBAZUD010000013.1:0-55116 GCF_041661565.1 Mesorhizobium sp. | reverse complement strand
GCGGAAGAGTATTTTTCACCCGGGCAAAAGGGCTCGTCGGCGATGCCGCACAAGCGCAACCCGGTGCTGACCGAGAACCTCACGGGCCTTGCCCGCATGGTCCGCTCGATGGCGCTGCCGGCGATGGAGAATGTGGCGCTCTGGCACGAGCGCGACATCTCGCACTCCTCGGTCGAGCGGATGATCGGCCCGGACGCGACGGTGACGCTCGATTTCGCGCTGTCACGGCTAACGAGTGTCGTCGACAAGCTGCTCGTCTATCCCGAAAACATGTTGAAGAACATGAACAAGTTCCGCGGCCTCGTGCATTCGCAGCGCGTCATGCTGGCGCTGACGCAGGCCGGCCTTTCGCGCGAGGACTCCTACCGCCTTGTGCAGCGCAACGCCATGAAGGTGTGGGAGCAAGGCGCTGATTTTCTTGAGGAACTACTGGCAGACAAGGAAGTGACGGCGGCCCTGCCCGAGGCGGAAATTCGTGAGAAATTCGACCTGGGCTATCACACCAAGCATGTCGACACGATCTTCAGGCGTGTGTTCGGGGAGGCTTGAGCCGCCCAGCACGAAAAGACCCGCCTCATCCACCGGCCGGAGAGCCTGTTTGCTTGGCGTGCCCGATCAGGCCTTGCCGCGAACGGTCCTGATCACCGTGCCCCAGGGATCCTCGCGGCTCGTTTCGCTGGCCACATTGTCCGAACGCATCTCGACCCATGCCAAACCAGACCGGCTTGGATCGCGGCGGCCTGCGCCGGCACTCTGCCAGGCGTTGGCGCCGATGTGGTGGTGATAACCGCCCGACGACAGGAACACCGCCTGGCCGCCATACCTGGCCACCGTGTCGAAGCCGAATTCCTTGTTCCACCAAGCTTCGGCGTCGTCCGGCCTGCCGACGCGCAGGTGGACATGCCCGACAATGCTGTTTTCCGGCGCGCCTTGCCAACCGGCGTCACCGGCCGGCACTTCGGCTACGACGGCCGGGATGTTCAACCGCTCGGTCGCCATAGCCACCTTGTCGCCATTCCACTTCCAGTCCCGCGGACTGCGGTCCGCGTAAATTTCAATGCCGTTGCCTTCCGGATCGGTCATGTACAGCGCTTCGCTGACCAGATGGTCGGAAGCGCCATCGATGGAGATCTTGTTGGCGATGGCATGGTTGATCCAGCGGCCGAGATCCGCGCGGCTGGGCAGCAGGAAAGCGGTGTGGAACAGTCCAGCACTTCGCGGATCGTCGGGTTTTGCCGCCGCATCCGGCTCCAGGACCAACAACGGACGGTTCGCGGCGCCCAGTGTGATCGCGCCATAGGCGCGGCCAAGCTCCTGCAATCCGACGACTTCACGGTAATAGGCGGCGAGGCTTTCGGCATCGCGCGCCTTCAACCCGACGCGCGAAACGCTGACCGGGGTGGTGGCGGCAAAAGGCAAGTCAGTCATCAGATGCTCCGTTCGGCCGGCCAGCGGTGAGACTCCCAAGGCGAGTAGTCCCGCGCCGCCAATCATTGTCCGCCGTGTAAGCTCCAAGCCAGGGGTCTCGCACAGCTTTTTCTGTTCGATGACAAATCGTCCATCGAGATCGTTCACACAAGATGGCA
Organism: Mesorhizobium sp.; assembly: GCF_041661565.1. Classification (GTDB taxonomy): domain Bacteria; phylum Pseudomonadota; class Alphaproteobacteria; order Rhizobiales; family Rhizobiaceae; genus Mesorhizobium. The sequence continues at coordinate 53,530 of NZ_JBAZUD010000013.1, read as the reverse complement.
ATAAGCGAACATGGTGTTCACCATTGTGATCGAGAGTGCTGCTTGCGGCCGTTGCACACCGCGACGCCGATCGCTATCTCAGCGCCATGAAGGTCAAACACGCGGATATTCTCATTGTCCCTGGCTACACCAACTCGGGACCCGAGCATTGGCAGAGCCGCTGGCAGTTCAAGCTGTCGACAGCGCGCAGGGTCGAGCAGGCCGAATGGTCAAAGCCGGTGCGCGAGGACTGGACCGCCAACGTCGCCAAGGCTGTCAACGAGGCCGAGCGGCCGGTGGTCATCGTTGCGCATTCGCTGGGCGTTGCCGCGGCCATACAGGCCATTCCGCGGTTCCAGAAACCTGTCGCCGGTGCGTTTCTGGTGGCTCCGCCGGATGTCGCCAATCCCGAGATAAGGCCAAGGCACCTGATGACCTTCGGCCCTTACCCGCGCGATCCGCTGCCTTTTCCGTCGCTGGTGATCGCCAGCCGCAACGATCCGTTCTGCGCTTTCGACGTCGCCGAGGACATTGCCGCGGCGTGGGGTTCGCTGTTCATCGATGCCGGCGAGACGGGGCATCTCAACGCGGATTCAGGATTTGGACCATGGCCTGAAGGTTCGATGACCTTCGCCAAGTTCATGACCGACCTGAAGGCCTGAGCAGCGTCAGGAGCCGAGCGAGTCCCGCACGCTCTTGATGAGCGTCTTGGCGCCGAGCCCGATCAGCGCGTGCTCCGACCCCATGGCCAGCAGCCTGTAGCCCATCGACACGACGCGGCCGGCAATCTCCGGCTCGACAACATAGATTGCGGCGTGCTTTCCGGCCTGGCGGGTGCGCGCGGCGACCGAGGCTACCGTCTCCAGCATGTCTTCGAGCGTCGAATTGACAGTGCCGCCATTGGTCCATGCGATCGAGAAGTCCGACGGGCCGAGGAAGATGCCGTCGATCCCCGGCGTGTCGAGGATGCCATCGAGCGCATCGAGCGCGGCACGCGTCTCGACCATCGCAAAGGCCATGGTGCGCTGATTGCTGTCGCGCAGCCATTCGGCCTGGTCTCCCTTGCCATGGCGTGGAAAGGCATAGGTCGGACCCCATGAGCGCTCGCCCAGCGGCGGGTATTTCATGGCGGCCGCGAACAGCTTGGCATCGGCGACCGAATTCACCATCGGCGCGATGACGGCCTCGGCGCCGAAATCGAGGGCGCGGCTCGCCATGTCGAAGCGGCCGACCGGAATACGCACCAGGGCCGGCTTGTTGGCGGCGAGCACGGGCGCCAGGCCGCGCAGGACGCTGTCCTCATGATGGCCGCCATGCTGCATGTCGAGGGTGACGGCGTCAAAGCCCTGCCTGGCGACGATCTCGACGGTCAAGGCATCCGGGACGCCGGACCATGCGGTGAGCAGCGTTTCATCAGCCGCCAGGCGCGATTTCAGGGACATCCGTGTCTTTCCTTGTTGATGACCCGCAGTTTCAGCCGGAAACCGCCGCAAACGCAAAGAAAAACCGCCCGAGTGGGTCGGGCGGTCGATTGGTCCAGTGCCGTCGATCAGGTGTTCTTGATCTGCTCGATCGCCTGCGCCATCAGTTCATCCATGGTCCGGCGGATCTGGTGGTCCGATTGTTCGACGCCGGCGGCGTCGAAATCCTTGCGGATCTTGCGGAAAACGTCGTGGTCGCCGGCCTCCTCGATGTCGGACACAACCACCTCTTTGGCATAGGCATCGGCGTCTGCTCCCGACTTTCCGAGCTTTTCGGCTGCCCACAGGCCGAGCGCCTTGTTGCGGCGCGCCGAGGCCTTGAAGCGAAGCTCCTCGTCGAATGCGAATTTGCGCTCAAAACCCTCTTCGCGATCCTTCATGCTGCTCATGGCATCCCTCCGATGGAAATCGATTCGCTGGTGACGGTGTATATGTGGTGACAAAGCACAAACCAAAAGCTCGCCGGGCGGTCAATACGCTTCGTACCATGCTGCACTGCGGCATTTCAGTCCCGAAAGAGGTTGATTGAAAGGATTTGTCGATTGAGCAAATCGTGTGATTGGGATAGACCCGGCATTGAACCCTGCCCTAGCCGCACTATTTCAGGCAAACGGACAGGAAATGGTCGCTTGCCGCCTGCCGGAAATCCAGAGAAAAATCAGATGAAAAATCGCCGCCGCATTTATGAAGGCAAGGCCAAGATCCTCTATGAGGGACCCGAACCGGGCACGCTGATCCAGTTCTTCAAGGATGATGCAACCGCTTTCAACAAGAAAAAGCACGAGGTCATCGACGGCAAGGGTGTGCTCAACAACCGCATTTCCGAGTATATCTTCAATCATTTGAACCGCATGGGCATTCCGACCCATTTCATCCGCCGGCTCAACATGCGCGAGCAATTGATCAAGGAAGTCGAGATCATTCCGCTCGAAGTGGTTGTGCGCAACGTCGCCGCCGGTTCGCTGTCGAAGCGCCTCGGCATCGAGGAAGGCACCGTCCTGCCGCGCTCGATCATCGAATTCTATTACAAGGCCGACGCGCTCGACGATCCGATGGTGTCGGAAGAGCACATCACCGCCTTCGGCTGGGCTAGTCCGCAGGAGATTGACGACGTGATGGCGCTGGCCATCCGCGTCAACGACTTCCTCTCCGGCCTGTTCATGGGTGTCGGCATCCAGCTGGTCGACTTCAAGATCGAATGCGGCCGACTGTTCGAAGGCGACATGATGCGCATTGTTGTCGCCGACGAGATCTCCCCGGATTCGTGCCGTTTGTGGGACGTGGCGACGCAGGACAAGCTCGACAAGGACCGTTTCCGCCGGGACATGGGCGGTCTCGTCGAAGCCTATCAGGAAGTCGCCCGCCGCCTCGGCATAATGAACGAGAACGAGCCGCCGCGCCCGACCGGCCCGGTTCTCGTCGCCTCGACCGAGGGCATCAAAGGCAAGCCTCACTAAGAGCGAACAGGAGCATGTCCAGCGTGATCAAGGCCCGCATAACCGTCACCCTCAAGAACGGCGTTCTTGACCCGCAAGGCAAGGCGATCGAACATGCCCTGTCCGGCCTGGGCTTCGGCAGCGTCGGCGCCGTGCGCCAGGGCAAGGTCTTCGACGTCGAACTGGCCGAGAGCGACGAGGCCAAGGCCGAGGCGGATCTCAAGGCCATGTGCGACAAGCTGCTGGCGAACACGGTGATCGAGAATTACAGTGTGACGCTGATCTGAGGTTGTAGCGGAGGCACAATGTCGGAAGTCACGAGTGAATTGATGTTCGAGCTTCTCAAACGCGTGCATCACGAAATCGGTGAGCTTCGGCAGGATGTTTCCGAAACCAAACGGGAGCTGAATGTGATGCGAGGCCACATGGTGGCCACGCAAAGCGACATTCACAACGTCTATGGCATACTCGCGCGGCAAGACGAGCGGCTCGAACGCATAGATCGTCGTTTGGATCTGCGCGAACTCGCCGAAAGTCAGAGGCCTTATGAACCGAAGTGACACCAGTTCGGCCGTCGTGTTCTGAGGTCGCTGCTTCGATGCCAAATGACACCCAGATCTCGAAATTCATGAGCCTGGTTCTGCGCCATGCGCCACAAGAGGCAGGATTGTCGCTCGATGAGAACGGCTGGGCCGATTTCGGGATGCTTTGCGCGGTCATCCACACGAAGTTCGGCGCATCGACCGCCGATGTTTTGCGTATCGTCGAAGAAAATCCGAAAAAGCGCTTTGCGATCGACGGCAACCGCATCAGAGCCACGCAAGGCCATAGCGTCGATGTCGATCTCGGCCTCCCGCCATCGGTCCCGCCTTACATGCTGTACCACGGCACCAAGGAAGAATTTCTCCCCAGCATCCTGCGTGAAGGCCTGACCAGTCAGTCGCGCCAGCATGTCCATCTCTCCAATGATGTCGAAACGGCTCTGATCGTTGCGCGGCGTCGAGCCGGGAAAAGTGTTATCCTGCAGGTCGACTCGGCGGCCATGACGAGGGATGGGATGTCATTCTTTCTCTCGGACAACGGTGTCTGGTTGACCAACCACGTTTCACCCCGGTATCTCACTCATATGCTTGAACGAGAATTGCCATGAAATCCGCAGTTGTCCTCCTGCCCGGCCTCAACCGCGACCGCGACATGATCGCCGCGCTGACCAAGATTTCCGGCAAACCGCCGGTCACCGTCTGGCAGACCGACACCGAAATCCCCGATGTCGACCTGATCGCCATACCGGGCGGCTTTTCCTTTGGCGACTATTTACGCTGCGGCGCGATCGCCGCGCGCATGCCGGTGATGCGGGCGGTCGCCGAACAGGCTGCCAAGGGCGTGACCGTCATCGGCGTCTGCAACGGTTTCCAGATCCTGGTCGAGGCCGGCATGTTGCCGGGAGCCTTGATGCGCAACACTTCGCTGAAGTTCGTCTGCCGGCAGGTGAAGCTCGAGATCACCAATGCCAACACCATGTTCACACGCCGCTATCAGCCGGGCCAGATCATCCGGTCGCCGGTCGCCCATCATGACGGCAATTATTTCGCAGACGCTGACACGCTCGCTCGTCTCGAAGGCGAAGGCCAGGTGGTGTTCCGCTATGCCGAAGGCACCAACCCGAACGGTTCGATCAACGACATCGCCGGCATCATCAACGAAAAGGGCAATGTGCTCGGCCTCATGCCGCATCCCGAAAACCTGATCGAGGCGGCGCATGGCGGCAATGATGGAAGGGCACTGTTTGAAAGTGCCCTGGGCATAGCCGCTTGACGATTTCGGCCGCAAGCACGGTAAACTTCATAAGGACATCAAGTCCACAGCTCTTGGGAGAGAGACGGTCATGAAACTCTATTCGCGGCCGTTGTCGCCCTACTCGTCCATCGTCCGGGCGCTGGCCTATATCAAGGACGTGCCGCTCAAGATCATCGCGCCGCCGGCGGGTTTTCCCATTCCGGAGGAGTTTCGTGCGATTTCGCCGATGAACCGGATTCCGGTGCTGATTACCGGCTCTGGCGAAACAATCGTCGAATCGGTTGTCATCGCCGAGTATCTCGAGGAACGGTTTCCTGAACCCGCGCTCTTGCCGGCCGATTCCAAGGATCGCGCGCTGGTGCGCATGTTCGCCCGCATCACTGACCTCGACGTGCTGACGCCGACGATGAAGCTCTTCGAACTGCATTCCGTGCCGAAGAAAAACAATGCCGAGATCGACGCCCAATTCGCCCGCCTGCACCACGGACTGGCAGCGATCGAAGCGCGCATGGCGCAGGGCCCCTTCGCGCTCGGCGACGACATCAGCTTTGCCGATGCCTGGCTGACGCCGACGCGGTTCATCTTCAACAATTTCCGCGTCATGACCGGTCGCCATGAACTGCTCGACGCCTATCCCAAATTCGATGCCTATGAACAGATCGCCTCCCAGCATCCGGCATTGTCGCGTGTGTGGGGCGAGATGACCGACGGCCTGAAGATGTTTCTGTCCGAACTTGAAATGGGTGCCGCTTGATCAAGAGCAGGACGGTCCTTCTCGTCGCGGCGGCGGGTCTTGCGCTGGCGTCCTGCCAGTCGGCCCCGAAGAGGAGCGTGCCCGTTCCCTCGGGCAAAAGTGCTTCTTTGCTGGCGATGGAACAGGTGGCGATCGCGGCCCACAAATGCTGGATCGCCAGCAAGGACCCGGCTTTCAAGCAGTATCAGATGGCCAATGAGCTGAATTCCTTCAGCGGCACGCCGCGGTTCCTGCTGGTGCCAGCCAAGCACTATGGCGGCAAACCGTTGCTGGTCGTGCAGGCGCGAGGCAATTCAAGCCGCGTCGAAGCCTTTGGACCCCTGATGACCGATTCCCTCGGCGCGCGTATCGGTTCGGACATCGCCCGCTGGCAAGCTGGCAATCCGGCCTGCTCCGCGACCGCCTAGCTATGGGACGCTTTCTGCAGGTGTCAGGCTTGGCCCTGGGCCTTGTCGGACTTGTCCTGCAGTTCTGCATCACCATTCCGGCCTCGATGGAGGCCGGGCGCAGCCTGCCTGCCTCGATCGTCTTCTATTTCAGCTTCTTCACCATCCTCACCAACGTCGCCGCGATGCTGGTCCATGTCTCGCTGACCTCGTCCACCGGCTATGCCTGGTTACAGGCCTTCGCGGCACCCCGCATGCGCGCCGGCGTCGCTGTTTCGATCGCGCTGGTCCTCATTGTCTATGCCACGGTCCTGGCAAGGCTCTGGCATCCCCAAGGCCTGTTCCTGCTCAGTGATGTTCTGCTGCATTATGTGACGCCGGTGCTGTTCGTGCTGTGGTGGCTGGTATCGGGCGCCGACGGCAGGACCCGGTGGAGCGATATATCCTGGTGGCTGCTCTACCCCGTCGGCTACCTCGCCTACGCGCTGGCGCGCGCGCCGATCGCCGGCGAAGTGCCCTACCCGTTCCTGGATGTCGCCCGCAACGGCGCCGGCAGCGTCGCCATCTCGGCAATGGCCATCACCGGACTTTTCCTGTTGCTGTGCATCATCGCGGTCCTTGCGGATCATCGCGTTGCACGCGCCAAGGCATCAGCCGTCCGTTAGACTAGCCTCAATCCCATAAGGCCCTGATGCCTTCGCGGTGGGCATCGCAACGCGAAATGCCAATGTCCTTGAGCTGGTCGTCCGTCATTTCAAGCAGCGCCAGCCGGCTCCTTCGACGATCAAGCAGGGTTTCCATCCATTTGGCGAACGACGCGAGAACGCGGACTGAGCTGCCGACGAAGTCTCGTCGGCTGAAGGGCCCCGTGGTCTGGCTTCGTGACGTGGGTGGAAAAGTGCGGATTGTCTCTATTGTATTCATTTCGTCCTACCAATACCGTGAATTGAACCTCTCTTTGGATGCACTACCGATATGTATTGACTCATCTATAGGTGCAATCTAAAACTTGTCACCATGACAACTTGGCTCCCAGATTTGACCGGCTCCGGCCCGCTGTATCAACGGCTGGCGGATTCCATCGAGACCGATATCGACCGGGGGGTGATCGATTTTGGAGCAAAGCTGCCTCCGCAGCGCGATCTGGCCTATGACATCGGCACCACTGTCGGCACGGTCGGCCGGGCCTACCAATTGCTGCGCGAGCGCGGCCTGGTGAGCGGAGAAGTCGGGCGCGGAACCTATGTGCTGGCCCAGCACGCGGACGGGAAGAAGTCCGACCTCCACGTTCGCGACGTCGGCATGGAGGGAACGCGCACCGTCGATGTGCCTCGCGGCAAGCTGCGCTTCGACAGCACGGCGGCACCTGATGTCGGCCAGGGAGCCATTGTCGCCGATTTCCTGTCGCGCACCGCGCAGGATTATCCGCACGAGATTTCAAGCTACACGCGGGATTTTCCGGACCGCTGGCACGATGCGGGCGCGCGCTGGCTGTCGCGAAACGCCTTCGCACCAACCGCCGAGGCCATCGTTCCAACGCTCGGCACCCATGCCGCTGTGATGGCGGCGATCGCCGCGCTGACCACACCCGGCGATTATGTCGCCTTCGAGCACCTCACCTACTCGCAGATTTCCCGCAGCGCCGGCCTTATCGGGCGCCGTGCGGCGCTCGTGGCGTCGGACGAAGAGGGTATCGACCCCGACGATTTCGAGCGCGTCTGCGCGCAAAAGCACCCGAAGATGATATTTCTGATGCCAACGGCGAAGAATCCCACCTTGGTGACGCTCTCGGCGTCACGACGCGAGGCGGTCGCGCGGATCGCGCGCGAATACAATGTCGTTCTTATCGAAGACGATCTCTATGGCCATCTGACCGATGATCCGACGCCGTTGCTGGCCGAATACGCGCCCGAGCGGACCATTGTCGCGGCTGGCCTGTCGAAGTCCGTCGCTGCCGGCCTCCGTGGCGGCTGGCTTGCCTGCCCGCCCGCCTACCGCCATCGCATCCGTGTCGCCCACAAGATGATGACTGGCGGCATGCCCTTCCTGCTGGCGGAGGTGAATAGCCGGTTGGTGTTGTCGGGCCAGGCCGCCGAAATACGCATGCGATCCATTGCCGAAATCCAGGCCCGCATAGCGATCGTGCGCGACACGCTGGCCGGCTTTTCGTTCAAGTCACACGACAATGTGCCCTTTGTCTGGCTCACCCTGCCAGACCCTTGGCTTTCCGGCACGTTCAAGAACGCCTGCCTGGAGCATGGCGTCCTGATCGATGACGAGGATGAATTCAAGGCCGGTCGCTCGGAGCAGGTTTTCCACGGCGTACGCTTTGGAATCTCCCAGCCAAGCCACTACAGCGATGTCGCCGAGGGCGTGGCGGTGATCCGTCGGCTCCTCGACGAAGGACGCGCCGGCTACGACAGCTTCACTTGAGACTATGAAGTCCTGCCGAACTTCCAAGCCGACGCCGATATCTCCAGTGAGTCGGTTCCGGCTCAGCCTTCGGCTTTGAAGTTCTTGGCTTCCTTCTCGGCGTTTTCCTTGCCGTGCTTCTCGGCCAGTTCCTTGGCCTGCCCGGGCGAAACGTCGGTGGTCTCTGCGATATGCATGGCCTCCTTGTCCGAGAGACGGTTGTCCTTCTTGCCTTGCTTGGTCGCCATGGTCTGGATCTCCTGATTGGTTGGAGACCTAACGACCGGGATGCCATAGCGTTCCGCTATCGGCACCGCGTCGCCCACGGCGCCTGCCGGCCCGGTCGTCAACTTTGATGCTTTCTGTCTTTTTTCCTCGATCGACGGGTGTATTGGCCTCAAGGCTTGCGATAAGACGGGACTCGATCCGAGGACAAAATTGCCGCCCATGACCATTTCCAATTCCGTGCCGATCACCCCCGAACTCATTGCCTCGCACGGGCTCAAGCCCGACGAGTATCAGCGCATACTCGATCTTGTTGGCCGTGAGCCAAGCTTCACCGAACTCGGCATCTTTTCGGCGATGTGGAATGAGCACTGCTCATACAAGTCCTCGAAGAAATGGCTGCGGACATTGCCGACCACCGGGCCGAGGGTCATCCAGGGTCCGGGCGAGAATGCCGGCGTGGTCGACATCGGCGACGGCGACTGCGTCGTGTTCAAGATGGAGAGCCACAACCATCCATCCTACATCGAGCCCTACCAGGGCGCGGCGACCGGCGTCGGAGGCATTTTGCGGGATGTCTTCACCATGGGCGCGCGACCTATCGCGGCGATGAACGCGCTGCGCTTCGGCGCCCCAGACCACCCCAAGACCCGCCATCTCGTCTCCGGCGTGGTGTCCGGCGTCGGCGGCTACGGCAATGCCTTCGGCGTGCCGACGGTCGGCGGCGAAGTCAATTTCGATGCCCGCTACAATGGCAATATCCTGGTCAACGCCTTTGCCGCCGGCCTCGCCAGGACGAACGCGATCTTCCTGTCGGAAGCCAAGGGCGTCGGCCTTCCGGTCGTCTATCTCGGCGCCAAGACCGGCCGCGACGGCGTCGGCGGCGCCACCATGGCCTCGGCCGAATTCGACGACAAGATCGACGAGAAGCGCCCCACCGTCCAGGTCGGCGACCCGTTCACCGAAAAATGCCTGCTGGAGGCCTGCCTCGAACTGATGGCGTCCGGCGCCGTCATCGCCATTCAGGACATGGGGGCCGCCGGCCTCACCTGCTCGGCGGTCGAGATGGGCGCCAAGGGCGATCTCGGCATCGAGCTCGACCTCGACAAGGTGCCGGTGCGCGAGGAACGCATGAGTGCCTATGAGATGATGTTGTCGGAAAGCCAGGAGCGCATGCTGATGGTGCTGCGCCCCGAGAAGGAGAAGGAAGCCGAGGCGATCTTCCACAAATGGGGCCTCGACTTCGCCATCGTCGGTAGGACCACCGATGATCTGCGCTTCCGCGTCCTGCACCAGGGTGACGAGGTCGCCAACCTGCCGATCAAGGACCTTGGCGACAAGGCGCCCGAATATGACCGGCCCTGGGTCGAGTCGAAGAAGCCGGCGCCGCTTGCCGCCGACGACGTTCCACGGTCCGATGTCGCGGAGTCGCTGCTGAAGCTGCTCGGCGGACCGGATTTGTCTTCGCGGCGCTGGGTTTGGGAGCAATATGACACGCTGATCCAGGGCAATTCGCTGCAGCTGCCCGGCGGCGACGCCGGGGTGGTTCGCGTCGAGGGCCACGCCACCAAGGCCCTCGCCTTCTCCTCGGACGTCACGCCCCGCTATTGCGAGGCCGACCCCTATGAGGGCGGCAAGCAGGCTGTGGCCGAGTGCTGGCGCAACCTGACCGCCACCGGCGCATTGCCACTGGCGGCCACCGACAACCTCAATTTCGGCAATCCCGAGCGGCCGGAGATCATGGGCCAGCTGGTCGGCGCGGTGAAGGGCATCGGCGACGCCTGCCGCGCGCTCGACTTCCCGATCGTTTCCGGCAATGTTTCGCTTTACAACGAGACCAATGGCCAGGGCATCCTGCCAACACCGACCATCGGCGGTGTCGGGCTCATCGACGATTGGTCGAAGATGGCGCGGATCGGGTTCGCGGGCGAAGACCAGATGATCCTGCTGGTTGGCGCTCCCCCTTCCTGGGGCACGCACCTTGGCCAGTCGGTCTATATGCGCGATATCCACGGCCGCACGGACGGTCCGCCGCCGCCGGTCGACCTCGCCCACGAAAAGCGCGTCGGCGATCATGTGCGCTCGCTGATCGCGTCCGGCATCGTCACTGCGGCTCACGACGTTTCCGACGGCGGCATCGCCGTGGCCCTGGCGGAGATGGCGATGGCGTCCGGCATCGGCGCGACCATTCCGGGGCTGCTTGGCACCGATCCCGTCCCGGTCTGGTTCGGCGAGGATCAGGGCCGTTACCTCCTGACGCTGTCGATCGATCCGCATGGCGATGAATGGGACACGATCCGCAAGCAGCAGGGCGAACTCGGCATCTTCGCGCCGTGGATCGGCTCGACCGGCGGCCACGCATTGAAACTTGGTGAGACGCGGGCTATTCCGGTCAGCGAACTGAGCGCCGCCCACGAGGGCTGGTTCCCCCGCTTCATGGATCAGGCCAGTTGAGCAGACTGGCCGTCCGGGCGCTGATTGCGGTCGTTTTCTGGCCCTCGCTGTTCTTCTTCTGGTTCCTTCGTCCGTTCGTCTTCTTCCTGCTTTCGACGACCCCAAGCGAAGTTTGTCCGCTGCTGCAAAGGCGCGACCAGTTCCTGGCATCGGCCAATGGCACGCTGTCGATGCTGGTCCTGCAGAACCTGATCTACGCGGTTCCGATCGTCTGCCTGGTGCTTTGGGGCCGGCTTCTGCCGGACCAGGCGCGGTCAATGCAGATCGTCACCTGCATCAAGCTTTTCGCAGCCGCGGCCGCTTTCGGGGCATTGTGGGACTATGGAAATTCGCTGATCTGCGATGGCTACGGCCAGCCATTCTTCTCGCCCATGTGGCAGGCGACCAGCTACCTGCCGATTGCCAACATCGTGGTCAACGTTCCGCTCTACGTGCTGGTCTTCAGCCTTGGTCGCATCTTCTCGATGCGCGAAGATGATGCTGCGGACGATGCGGTTCGTCCGGACCAGGCCGCTTCATAAGGTTCAATTACCCCACACCCGACGGAAGCGCTTCAATCCCGACTGGAAAGGCTTTAGTCTCAGCCCGACTCTCATCGCACGGGCCGCCACATCGCTGCCGCCCGAAACAGGAATTCCGCTATGGCAATGGACGCCCACGACATCGAAAAGCTGATCAAGGACGGCATTCCCGACGCCCAGGTGACGATCCGCGATCTCGCGGGTGACGGCGACCATTACGCGGCCGAAGTGGTGGCCGAGAGCTTTCGCGGCAAGAGCCGCGTGCAGCAACATCAGATGGTTTATGACGCGCTGAAAGGGAATATGGGCGGCGTGTTGCATGCCCTTGCTCTGCAGACCAGCGTACCGGACTGAGGCGACCAGCCAACCCGCTCTTGGCCCAAGCGGGCCCATCCTTTGCGCCATTTCGATGGCTGCGTGGCTAATGTCTTGTTTCGGGCACTCTATGGGTTTATTTGAAGGGGATGCTTCGAGCCTGACTCCCACGGGCGTGAAAGGGTATTCCATGAGCGGTATCAACGACTACATCGACAATGAAGTGAAGGCGAACGAGGTCGTGCTTTTCATGAAGGGCACGCCCGGCTTCCCGCAATGCGGATTCTCCGGGCAGGTCGTCCAGATCCTCGACTACATCGGCGCCGACTATAAGGGCGTGAACGTCCTTGACTCAGCCGAGCTGCGCCAGGGCATCAAGGAATATTCCAACTGGCCGACGATTCCGCAGCTCTACGTCAAGGGCGAGTTCGTTGGCGGCTGCGACATCATCCGCGAGATGTTCCAGGCGGGCGAATTGCAGACGTTCCTCGTCGAAAAGGGCGTCAGCGTCAAAGCCACGGCCTGACCTTTACCGGTGCATGTCTTCGGACATGCACCGGGCGCCGGGGCATCCCTTCGGCAATTCCATGTTCCTGATATCGAAACCAGGACGAGCCAATGCGCCGGCCAGCCGGCGCATTTTCATTTTTACAGATCGGACTTCCCGTGGACCAGCAATCGACAGCGCAGCGATCGGCAAGCAAGCTGCCAATTCCGCGCTGGGAGTTCATTGCGCTATGCGCGGCGCTGATGGCGCTGAATTCCCTGGCCATCGACATCATGCTGCCGGCCCTGCAGCAGATCGGCGCGTCGCTCGGCGTGGAGAATGAAAACCACCGGCAATATGTGGTGACAGCCTACATTCTGGGCTTTGGCGGCGGCCAGTTGTTCTTCGGCCCCTTGTCGGATCGCTTCGGTCGTCGCGCGCCGCTGGTTGCGGGACTGGTGATCTATGTCGCAGCAGCAGCCGCCGCCGCGGTCGCGCCTAGCTTTGAAACGCTTCTGCTGTGCCGGGCCGTTCAGGGCTTGGGCGCCGCCGCCACCCGCGTCATCGCCGTCTCGATCGTGCGTGACACGTTCGACGGCCGGCGGATGGCGGAGGTGATGTCGCTGATCTTCATGGTGTTCATGGCGATACCGGTCATTGCGCCGGGCATCGGCCAGTTCATCATGCTGTTCGCGACCTGGCACTGGATTTTCGTCACCATGGCGGTCGGCGCGCTCCTCGTATCGGCGTGGGCGCTGCTGCGTCTGCCCGAAACGCTGCATCCCGAATATCGCAGACCGCTGACGGTCAGCTCCATCGTCGGCGGCTTTCGCATCGTGCTCACCAACCGAATCGCAATCTCGTATGCGTTCGCCAGCACATTCATCTTCGCCGCCATGTTCGGCTTCATAGCCTCGGCGCAGCAGATATACATCGACATATTCCAGGTCGGTGAGATGTTCCCGGTCATCTTCGCCGGAGTTGCGGGCGTGCTTGCCTTCTCCAACTATCTGAACTCGCGCCTCGTCGGCCGTATCGGCATGCGCCGCCTCTCGCAGAGCGCGCTGCTGCTGTTTCTCGTCATCAGCCTGGTCTGGCTGGTCGTGTCGCTGGAAATCAGGATGCCGCTCTGGCTGTTCGTTGCCTTCTTCGCCAGCGCGATGCTTCCATTCGGCGCGCTCGGCGCGAATTTCAACGCGCTGGCCATGGAGCCGCTAGGCCAACTGGCCGGCACGGCTTCGTCCATCCTGGGTTTCATGCAGACGTTTCTGGGCGGCATTCTTGGCACGCTGATCGGCCAGGCCTTCAACGGCACGGTGACGCCGCTTGCCGCCGGCTTCTGCAGCGTCTCGGTCGCGGCCCTGCTGATGATCCTCATCGCCGAGCGTGGCAAGATGTTCCAGCCGCAAAATGCACCCGTTTCAGGACACGTCACCGACCTGCATTAAGGTGTGCACCGGAAGCCTCGCGACGGCTTGAACATCCGCGCAGGAATTATCCTACTCAGCCCACAGTTCGCGGCGCAACTCCTGCCAGCTTTCCTTGTCTGGAGCGACCAGGAGACCACCGCCGACATGCGACGGCAGATAGGCCGTGCCGTCGAAGCGCGCCGCGTGACCACCGGCCTCGGCATGGATCAGCACACCCGCCAGATGGTCCCACGGCATCAACTTGTTGTAGACGACGAAATGGCCATGGCCGCTGGCCAGCAGGCGGTATTCGTGGGCGGCGCATCGGTAATTGAACTGCGACAGCGTCTTGGTCTGGTTGCGGGCCAGACGCGTGCGGTCTGGCTCGGCCATATACTGCCAGGAGACCGCACCGGTCATTTGTGAGATCGGCGCGCTCGCGGCAACCCGTACTCTCTCCAGGCTGCCATGCGCATGCCTGATATGGCTGCCGCCGCCTTTGACGCCGATCAGCCAATCCTTGCCGACCGGATCGTGGATGATGCCGGCGATTGTCTCGCCCTTGACCACGACCGCCAGCATGACGCCGAACAATGGCAGGCCGGAAGCGAAGTTGAAGGTGCCGTCCACCGGATCGATGACGAAGGCCAGATCGGCGTCGCCCAAGCCGTCGAGAAGTGCGGGATTGTCCGAACAGGCTTCCTCGCCGACGACCATCGCTCTCGGGTAGCGTTCGAGCAGGCGCGCGGTGATGAGCCGCTCGGCATTGACGTCGGCTTGCGTCACCAGGTCGACTGCGGATGTCTTCTGGCGGATGTCGCCATCTTCCAGCCGGCGAAAGCGCGGCATGATCTCGGCCTTCGCGGCGTCGGACAGAAGACCGGCAAGCCAGTCGATCGCGGTATCGTCAAATGTCATCGGTTTGCCTGGTGTTGAGAGTTTCGTTGAGGGCCGCGAAATCAAACAGATTCCTGTCGAGCAGATGCGACGGCCGGCTGTTGGACAGCGCACGCAGCATCGTGTCCTTGCGGCCAGGCATGCGCCTTTCGATATCGTCGAGCATGGCCTTCATGGCATTGCGCTGAAGGCCTTCCTGGCTGCCGCAAAGATCGCAGGGGATGATCGGGAACTGCATGGCCGCGGCGAATTTCTCGAGGTCGACCTCGGCGCAATAGCTCAGCGGCCGCAACACCATGACGTCGCCTTCGTCATTGAGCAGCTTTGGCGGCATGGCCGCCAGCCGGCCGCCATGGAACAGGTTCATGAAGAAGGTTTCCAGAATGTCCTCGCGATGGTGGCCGAGCACCAGCGCCGAGCACCCCTCCTCGCGCGCGATGCGGTAGAGATGGCCACGCCTGAGCCGCGAACAGAGCGAGCAATAGGTGCTGCCCTGCGGCAGCTTGTCGGTGACGACGGAATAGGTGTCCTGGTATTCGATGCGATGCGGGATGGCATGCCTGTCGAGATAGTCCGGCAGGATATGTTTGGGAAAATTCGGCTGGCCCTGGTCGAGATTGCAGGCCAGCAGATCGACCGGGAGCAACCCGCGCCATTTGAGATCCAGCAATATGGCCAGCAGGCCGTAGGAATCCTTGCCGCCCGACAGCGCAACCAGCCAGCGCTGTCCTGATGTCACCATCGCGAAATCGTCGATCGCCTGGCGGGTCAGCCGCAGCAGCCGCTTGCGTAGCTTGTTGAACTCGACCGAAGACGGCACATCGGCAAACAGCGGATGGAAGCCGCCTTCGCCATCTGCGGTTGGTTCGATCGCTTCGATGGCTGTCAGCATGTTCATGACGTCGGTTCCAAAATCCTGGAGCAACGACCCGTCGGTACGTTGTCGCGCTTGGAATTAGCCGACGTGGCCGACAAAGAAAAGGCCGCCTCGACGGGCGGCCTTCGATGATGTCTCTCGAAAAGAAGCAGATCAGCGCGAATAGAATTCGACGACCAGGTTCGGTTCCATCTGGACCGCGAACGGAACGTCCGCCAGGCCGGGGATGCGCGAGAAGGTCGCGACCATCTTGTTGTGATCGGCTTCGATGTAGTCCGGCACATCGCGCTCAGCCAGGCCCACCGCTTCCAGAACGATGACCAACTGCTTCGACTTCTCGCGAACTTCGATGACGTCGCCCGGCTTGCAGCGATACGAACCGATGTTGACGCGCTTGCCGTTGACGTTGACGTGGCCGTGGTTGACGAACTGACGGGCCGCGAAAATGGTCGGCACGAACTTGGCGCGGTAGACGACCGCGTCGAGCCGCGATTCGAGCAGGCCGATCAGGTTCTCCGAGGTGTCGCCCTTGCGGCGGTCGGCCTCTTCATAGACCTTGCGGAACTGCTTTTCCGAAACGTCGCCATAGTGACCCTTCAGCTTCTGCTTGGCGCGCAGCTGCAGGCCGAAATCGGAAAGCTTGCCCTTGCGGCGCTGGCCGTGCTGGCCGGGGCCGTATTCGCGCTTGTTGACCGGGGATTTCGGGCGGCCCCAGATGTTTTCGCCGAGACGACGGTCGATCTTGTACTTAGCGGATTCGCGCTTGCTCATCGCATTCCCTTTCAAAACAGACACACCCGGAACCTCATGGTCCGCGTGAAGGAAACGCGCCCTCCTCTGGCCTCCGTTTTCGAGACCTGACAGGGTTTTCCCACGCAACGCGGCGGAAAACCCACGGGACACGTCATTTCAAGCAAGATCGGCGTTCGGTCTTGCGTAGACAAAAGAAACACCGGGCATCGCTGCCCGGTGGTGGCGGCTGGTTAAACCGAGATTTAACCGGTGTCAAGCTTTGGCATGGAATGGCGAACCGCAACCATATAACGTTTTCGACGTTGATGCGATGCCGAAACTGGCGGAGCTTTGCGCCAACGGTACCAGAAGGGACTGGATCCAGAGGAGTCCGATTAGTATGAGGAAATTCTTTCTTTCATTGGCAGGCGTGGCGGTGTTGGCCGGATCGATGGCCGTTGCTCCTGCGCCCGCCGAAGCGAGGCATTGGCAGGGCCACAGGCATCACCACGCTTGCCGTGTCGTGGTCAAGAAGAAAGTGGTCTGGCGCCACGGCCACAGGCACGTCGTCCGCTACAAGGTGCGGCGTTGCTGGTAATCTAGGATCGCCCTACTTGGCCGGCAAAGCCCGCGGTCGTGACCGCGGGCTTTTTCCTGGCATGATGTCTAGTCTTTCGACTTCTTCTCAGGCAGGCCTTTTCGCTTGGTCTCAGCGAACTCCTCCAACTGCTCTTCGCTCATGGATTCGTACATTTCCTTGGAAGCGCCTTGGAGCTCGCTCTTCTTCGTCTCGCCCCGTTTGGCGGACAGTGCTGCGCCGGCGGCCTTTTGCTGGGCTTTCGAGGTGGCAGGCATGGTCGTTTCTCCTTCGCTGTCGAGGTGAACGCCTTGCCTCGGCGCCAGTTCCTTCCGCAACCCGGTCAGACCAGCCTGGTCGTCTCATGTGGCGTGCGGCCGTGGCGATCCTGGTTGGCGACCTTCCAGTGTCCGGAACGCCAGTGTAGGACGGCAGCATGAAATCACTGTCCGATCCATCACGCGCACTTTCCGTTGGCCTGGCAAAGATCCGCACCGAATTCGATGTGCCGGATGGATTTCCGTCAGCCGTCATGGCCGCAGCCGAGGCAGCGGCCAAACGGATCCCGAACGCGCATGCCGATCGAACGGCTATGCCATTCGTGACGCTCGATCCGGCGAGTTCCACCGATCTTGACCAGGCGTTTTCAATCGAGGAGAGCGGCAGCGACCTTCTGTTGCACTATGCGATTGCCGACGTGGCCTGGTTCGTCGAGGACGGCGACGCCGTGGATCTCGAAGCCTGGGCAAGGGGCGAGACCCAGTACCTGCCGGACGGGAGGGCGGGGCTCTATCCGCCGGTGATTGCCGAGGGGGCCGCGAGCTTGTTGCCCGACGGACCACGTCCGGCGGTCGTCTTCACGGTCCGGGTCGCCGTCGACGGAGCGGTGAAACTGGACGGCGCGGAGCGGGCCATCATTCAGAGCCGCGCCAAGCTCGCCTATGACAGCGTGCGCGCCTCCGACGTTCCCACCGGCTTCGCCGAAATCGCGCGGCGCATGGCGACGAATGAAGAGCGTCGCGGCGCTTCCCGCGTCGACCCGCCCGAACAGGAGGTGCAACGGCTCCCCGATGGCACATTCCAGCTTGCTTTTAGACCGCAGCTCCAATCCGAAAAGGACAATGCGGCGCTGTCGCTGGCCGCCAACATGGCGATTGCCGACGCCATGCTGGCACAGCGGACCGGGTTGTTCCGGGTGATGGCGGCGCCGGATGCCTCCGCGGTGCAGAGACTGCGCAACGCGGCACGCGCCCTTGGCCTGTCTTGGCCGGCTTCGACCAATCTGCGCGACTATCAACGAACCCTCGACGCGGGCAACAAGCAACAAGCGGCGCTGATGCTGGAAATACGCCATGCCGGCTCCGGTGCGTCGTATCAGCCCTTTCAGGATGGCGTCGTCCCCTGGCACGAGGCGATGGCGGCGACCTACGCCCACGCCACCGCGCCGCTGAGGCGGCTGGCAGACCGCTATGTCGTGCGCTGCGCACTGGCGATCGCCAATGGCCAGCCGGTTCCACGGACCGTCACCGACGCGTTCGCCAGGCTGCCGAAGGTCATGGGCCGTGCGGATGCCCGCGCTTCGAGGATCACGCACGCAGCCATCGACCTCGCCGAGGCGGTGATGCTG
Organism: Mesorhizobium sp.; assembly: GCF_041661565.1. Classification (GTDB taxonomy): domain Bacteria; phylum Pseudomonadota; class Alphaproteobacteria; order Rhizobiales; family Rhizobiaceae; genus Mesorhizobium. The sequence continues at coordinate 35,164 of NZ_JBAZUD010000013.1, read as the reverse complement.
AAGGGACGCGAGGGCGACACGTTCAAGGCCGTCGTGACCGACGTCGCCGATCAGCGTGTGCGCGTCCAGCTCTGCGACATGCCCATCGTTGCCAATGTGAAGGCATCAGGTCCCAGTCAAGGCGATGGGCTGAGGCTAAGGCTCGTGTCCGCCGATCCGGATCAACGCAGCATCGTCTTCGAACCGGCCTAGCGCGTGCTCAGGCCAAAGCCTTGCATGAGCCGGCTGGTGGCGAAGTCCACCTTGCCGGAGGTGAAGACGGCAATGTCGGGTTCACCCACCGGCAACGGGCCGTCGACGGGTGCCAGCAGCGACATGGCGCGGCGGGCAATCGCTTCCGCCGGGTCGATCCAGTCCACCGGCCAGGGCGCGGTCTTGCGCATGCGGTTGGCCAGGAACGGATAATGGGTGCAGCCGAGCACGACGATGTCGGTGCGGGCGCCATCCCTCTCGACGAAGCAGGGCGCGATTTCCTCGCGCACGATCTCCTCGTCGATGAACCCTTCGCGCATGTAGATTTCGGCCAACGGCGCCAGACGGTCCGAGCCGACGAGCCGGACGTGGCATTTTTGCGCCCATTTGCCGATCAGGTCGCGCGTATATTGTCGTTTGACCGTGCCAGGCGTCGCCAGCACCGAGACGAGGCCGGACCGCGTGCGCTCGGCCGCCGGCTTGATGGCCGGCACGGTGCCGACAAACGGGTGGCCGGGGAATTTGTCGCGCAATGCGTCGATCACCAGGGTCGAAGCGGTGTTGCAGGGGATGACCGAAATCTCCGGCTGGAATCTGTCCAGCAACTCGCCGAACAGGCCAAGGATATGGGCGTTCAGCGCTGGTTCTTCCCAGGCGCCATAGGGAAACGCGGCATCGTCGGCGACATAGACAAAGCGGCGGTCAGGCATCAGCACACGCGCCTCGCGCAGCACGGTGAGGCCGCCAATGCCGGAATCGAACATCAGGATCGGCCGCTCAGTCATTGTCGGTCCCCTTGCCGCCGAGCGGCATATCCTCGTCGTCGCCTGTGACCTTGTGCGTCCGAGACGCCGCCTCGGCCTTGCGGGCGCGCGCGGCGGCCGCCGGCAAACGCCGTGGATCATCGCCGGGCGAACCGTCGCCACGCGGCATGGCGGGCGAAAACCTGTCGAGCGACGAGATGATGCCGCGCAGCACCTTGAGTTCCGGCTCGGCGAAACCGGCTCGCGTCAGCACGGCGCGCAAATTGTCCACCATCTTCGGCTTCTTGGGAGCGGGCCGGAAATAGCCGCGCGCTTCGAGCGCGCCCTCCAGATAGGCGAACAAGCCGTGCAATTCTTCCTTGCTGGCCGGCTTCATCTCCGGACCGGTAAAGTTGGTCTTCGTCTCGTCCTCGAGGCCGGATTTCATCCATTCATAGGACATCAGCAGCGCGGCCTGGGCGATGTTGAGCGAGGAGAAATCGGGGTCGACCGGAAAGGTGACGATCTCGTCGGCAAGGCCGACCTCGTCATTGTAAAGACCGAAGCGCTCGCGGCCAAACAGGATGCCGGTGCGCTGTCCCATGTCGTGGCGAGCCCGCAGCATCCTGCCCGCCTCCACCGGCCCACGCACGGACTTGAACCCATCGCGTTGCCTGGCCGTGGTGGCGAAGACGAAATTCAAGTCGGCCAGCGCCGAGGCTAGGTCGTCGAACACCTTGACGGCATCGATGACATGATCGGCCCGGCTGGCGGCAGCGCGCGCCTTTTCGCTCGGCCAGCCATCGCGCGGATTGACCAGACGCAATTCGACCAGGCCGAAATTGGCCATGGCGCGCGCGACCATGCCGATGTTCTCGCCAAGCTGCGGCTCGACGAGGATGATGGCCGGACCCACGGCTGAATATTGGGGAATGTGTTCGGTGGCTGGCATGATTGTCAATGAACTGCTGTTTGCGGCATTTCAGCGTCCCCTGCCATATTCGGCCGCGAAAATGAAGCATTCGCAAATGGCGGCGGCGATGGCTTCACATTCGTGACCGATCGCCGTTTGCGCGGTCAAAAGCGCTTTGATATACGGGCGGCATCCCCGGCCCAACGCCAAGCGGGCAAGGCCGTCCCATTCCCCAGCAACGAGGCATTCTTTCATGGCGAAGATCAAGGTGGCGAACCCGGTCGTCGAACTCGACGGCGACGAGATGACCCGCATCATCTGGCAGTTCATCAAGGACAAGCTGATCCACCCTTATCTCGACCTGAAGCTCGAATATTACGATCTCGGCATCGAACACCGCGACGCCACCAACGACCAGGTGACCATTGATTCGGCCAACGCCATCAAGAAATACGGCGTCGGCGTGAAATGCGCGACCATCACTCCCGACGAGCAGCGCGTCGAGGAATTCAAGCTGAAGAAGATGTGGAAGTCGCCGAACGGCACCATCCGCAACATCCTCGGCGGCACCATCTTCCGCGAGCCGATCATCATGAAGAACGTGCCGCGCCTGGTGCCCGGCTGGACCAAGCCGATCATCGTCGGTCGTCACGCCTTCGGCGATCAGTACCGCGCGACCGATTTCCGCTTCCCCGGCAAGGGCAAGCTGACGATCAAGTTCGTCGGCGAGGACGGACAGGTGATCGAGCATGATGTGTACGATGCACCCGGCGCCGGCGTCGCCATGGCCATGTACAATCTCGACGACTCCATCCGCGAATTCGCCCGCGCTTCGCTGAACTACGGCCTGCTGCGCAATTATCCGGTCTACCTGTCGACCAAGAACACCATTCTCAAGGCCTATGACGGCCGCTTCAAGGACATCTTCCAGGAGGTCTACGAGGCCGAGTTCGAGGCCGAGTTCAAGGCGAGGAAGCTTTGGTACGAGCACCGCCTGATCGACGACATGGTGGCGTCCAGCCTGAAATGGTCCGGCGGCTATGTCTGGGCCTGCAAGAACTATGATGGCGACGTCCAGTCCGACACGGTGGCGCAGGGTTTCGGCTCGCTCGGCCTGATGACCTCGGTGCTGATGACGCCGGACGGCAAGACTGTCGAAGCCGAAGCCGCGCACGGCACCGTCACCCGCCACTATCGCCAGCACCAGAAGGGCGAGGAAACCTCGACCAACTCGATCGCCTCGATCTTCGCCTGGACGCGCGGGCTGGCACACCGCGCCAAGCTCGACGACAATGCCGAACTGAAGCGCTTTGCCGAGACGCTTGAAAGGGTCTGCATCCAGACGGTCGAATCCGGCTTCATGACCAAGGACCTGTCGCTCTTGATCGGCCCCGACCAGCCCTGGCTCTCAACCACGGGCTTCCTCGACAAGATCGACGAGAATTTGCAGAAGGCGATGGCGTAAGAAACCGCATTTTCCACGAAGGCTCCGAAAGGAGCCTTCGCTTTTTGGACGAACAACCGAGCGGCAGCCATCGATGACCAAACCAATCCTCTACGGCGCGGACTACAGCGTCTACGTCCGCATTGCTCGGATGGCGCTGGAGGAGAAGGGCATTGATTACGAGCTCGTGCCGGTCGACATCTTCGCCGCCGAAGGCATCCCGGCCTGGTATCTGGAACTTCACCCGTTTGCCCGCATCCCGGCCTTTGAGCATGAGGGGTTTCGCCTCTTCGAAACCGGCGCGATCGCGCGCTATGTCAACGAGGCGTTCGACGGCCCGGCGCTGCAACCAGCCGATGCGCGAGGGCGCGCCAGGATGGGCCAGATGACAGGCATGCTCGACGCCTATGGCTACCGCGCCATGGTCTGGGATGTCGCTGTGGAGCGGCTGGAAAAGGCTGAGCCGGATGAGATCCTGATCGCCGGTGGCCTCAGCAAGGCTGAGACGGTTCTGGAAGTGCTGACCTCGTTGAAGGCAAACGGACCCTGGCTGCTCGGCGACCAGCTGACATTGGCCGACCTGCACGCCGCACCGGTCATTGCCTATTTCGTCAAGGTCATCGAGGGCCAGAAGCTGCTGGCGCGGTTTGCGGAAATTCGGGACTGGTACGCGCGGGTGGTTGAGCGCCCAAGCTTTGTGCGCACCGAAAAGGTTGGCTAATCGAGCGAACCCGCTCGGCGTTCGCGCCGCCTTTCATTTCCCTGCCGGGATTTCTCCCTGTAAACGGAGCGAAAGCGGCCGAACGCGCCCCCAGCAACCATGCTTCAACGATCACAATCAGCGGAATCATGAGCAAGAGCGCCCTTCTCCCCGCTCACGGGGGAGAAGATGACGGCGCAAGATGAGTGCCAGCGCTGGCCCTCAAAATAAGGTGACTCCGGCAGCTTACGCCGCTTCGAGCGCCGCCTTGACCGCGGCGATCGCATCATTGGCTTTCGAGGCATCCGGGCCGCCGGCCTGAGCCATGTCGGGGCGTCCGCCACCGCCCTGCCCGCCCAACGCCGCGGAGGCCACGCGCACCAGGTCGACGGCGCTGAAGCGCCCGACGAGATCGTCGGTGACGCCGACCACGACGCTTGCCTTGTTGTCCTCGCCAGCGCCGACGAAGACGACGACCCCGGAGCCGAGCGAGGTCTTGCCGGCATCGGCGAGCGGCTTCAGATCCTTCGGCGAAACGCCGGAGACCGCCTTGCCGAGAAAACCGACGCCGGCGACCGTCTCGTTCTCCGACGGCGCACCCGCGGCAGCACCGCCGCCGAGCGCCAGTTTCTTGCGCGCTTCGGTCAGGTCCTTCTCCAGCTTCTTGCGTTCTTCCAGCAGCGCCTCGACGCGCGCCGGCACGTCGGCCGGCGAGATCTTCAGCACGGCCGCCGCCGCCTTTAGCCGCCTGTCCTGCTCATCGAGATATTTGCGGGCGGCTTCGCCGGTCAGCGCCTCGATGCGACGCACGCCGGCGGCGACCGCGCTGTCCGAGACGACACGCACCAGGCCGATATCGCCGGTCGCCCTGACATGGGTGCCGCCGCAGAGTTCGACCGAATAGGGCCGGTTGGCCTTGGCGCCATGCAGGCCGGTGCCCATCGACACGACGCGCACCTCGTCACCATATTTCTCGCCGAACAGCGCCATGGCGCCCTCGGCGATGGCATCGTCGACAGACATCAGGCGCGTGCTCACCGGGCTGTTCTGGACGACGATCTCGTTGGCCATGCGCTCGACCTCTTCGAGGTCCTCGGAGGAGATCGGCTTGTTGTGCGAGATGTCGAAGCGCAGGCGCTCTGGTGCCACCAGCGAGCCCTTCTGCGCGACATGGGTGCCCAGCACCTCGCGCAGAGCCTCATGGATCAGGTGCGTCGCCGAATGGTTGGCGCGCAGCCTGGAGCGGCGTGCGTGATCGACCTTCAATTCGACAGGCGTGTCCACCTTGACCGTGCCGCTCGCCACCTTGCCGACATGCACGAACAGCCCGTCGGCCTTCTTCTGCGTGTCCGAAACCTCGATCGAAAACCCGTCGCCGGAGATGATGCCGGTATCGCCCATCTGGCCGCCGGATTCGGCATAGAACGGCGTCTGGTTGACGACGATGGCCACGGCATCGCCCGCGCCCGCGCTGTCGACGGTCTCGCCATCCTTGACCAGTGCCTGGATGAGGCCCTCGGCCTGCTCGGTTTCGTAGCCGAGGAACTCGGTGGCACCGGCCTTCTCGCGCACCGAAAACCAGATCGTCTCGGTGGCCGCGTCGCCGGAGCCTGCCCAATGGGCGCGCGCCTCGGTTCTCTGTCGCTCCATCGCCTCGGTGAAGCCGGCAAGATTGACGGAGATGTTGCGCTGGCGCAGCGCATCCTGCGTCAGATCGAGCGGGAAGCCGTAAGTGTCGTAGAGCTTGAAGGCCGTCTCGCCATCCAGCATGTCGCCGGCATGTAGCGTTTCCGTCGCCTCCGACAGCAGGCCGAGGCCGCGCACCAGCGTCTTGCGGAAGCGCGTCTCCTCGAGCTTCAGCGTCTCGGTGATCAGCTGTTCGCCTCGCACCAGTTCCGGATAGGCCTGCCCCATCTCGCGCACCAGCGCCGGCACCAGCTTCCACATCAGCGGTTCCCTGGCGCCGAGCAACTGCGCATGACGCATGGCGCGGCGCATGATGCGGCGCAACACGTAGCCACGGCCCTCGTTCGACGGCAGCACGCCGTCCGCCACCAGGAAGGAAGACGACCGCAGGTGGTCGGCAATGACGCGGTAGGACGCGACTGTCTCCCTGTCGGGACCTTGCCCGAGCGCGGAAGACGCCGCGTCGATCAGGTGACGGAACAGATCGGTCTCGAACACGCTCTCCACCCCTTGCAGGATGGAAGCCATGCGCTCCAGGCCCATGCCGGTGTCGATCGACGGGCGCGGCAGGTCTATGCGCTGCTCCTTCGTCACCTGTTCATACTGCATGAAGACCAGGTTCCAGAACTCGAGGAACCGGTCGCCGTCCTCTTCGGGACTGCCGGGAGGACCGCCCCAGATGTGTTCGCCACGGTCGATGAATATCTCAGAGCACGGACCGCACGGTCCGGTGTCGCCCATCGCCCAGAAATTGTCCGACGTCGCGATGCGGATGATGCGATCGTCGGAAAAGCCGGCGATCTTCTTCCAGAAGCCGGCCGCCTCGTCATCCGTGTGATAGACGGTGACCAGCAGCTTGTCCTTGTCCAGGCCGAATTCCCTGGTGATGAGGTTCCAGGCAAGCTCGATGGCGCGCTCCTTGAAATAGTCGCCGAAGGAGAAATTGCCGAGCATCTCGAAGAAGGTCAGATGGCGCGCGGTGTAGCCGACATTGTCGAGATCATTGTGCTTGCCGCCGGCGCGAACGCTCTTCTGGGCAGTCGAGGCGCGCGAATAGGGTCGCTTCTCTAGGCCGGTGAAGACGTTCTTGAACTGCACCATGCCGGCATTGGTGAACATCAGCGTCGGATCGTTGCGCGGCACCAGCGGGCTGGACGCGACGATCTCGTGACCCTCCTTGCGGAAATAGTCGAGGAATGTCGACCGGATCTCGTTTACGCCACTCATGAATGCTGCCTTTTCGAGAAGACCGCAGGACTAGCCAACGGAAAATGGGCTCTGCGTCTGGAAGATAGACTTGGCCTTTTAGCGGTCGCACCGCACCCTGTCCAGAAACACGGAATTGGTCCAAATGACGGCCTTCGCAGGCTATCCGCGCCTGACCGCTTCGAAGTCAAAACGCAAAACCGCCGGCCCTGAGGCCGGCGGTCTGAAACACAACGATACTCAAATAGGGATATGCAAATCCCCGAGGACTGAGGCCAGCCTCGCCTGCTTCCTACATCGCGCCGGATTCTTCCTCGAAACCGTCGTCCTCGCCGCGCTCAGGGCCGCCATTCTCGAGGAATTTCTCGGCGATCAGTCCGGCATTCTGCCTGAGCGCCAGCTCGATCTCGCGCGCCGTATCGGGGTTGTCGCGCAGGAACAGCTTCGCGTTCTCGCGGCCCTGGCCGAGGCGCTGCGAATTGTAGGAGAACCAGGCGCCAGACTTCTCGACCACGCCGGCCTTGACGCCGAGGTCGACCAGCTCGCCGGTCTTCGACACGCCCTCACCATACATGATGTCGAATTCGACCACCTTGAAGGGCGGTGCGAGCTTGTTCTTGACCACCTTGACGCGGGTCTGGTTGCCGACGACCTCGTCGCGGTCCTTGACCGAGCCGATGCGGCGGATGTCGAGGCGCACCGAAGCGTAGAATTTCAATGCGTTGCCGCCCGTCGTCGTCTCGGGCGAACCGAACATGACGCCGATCTTCATGCGGATCTGGTTGATGAAGATGACCATGGTGTTGGAGCGCGAAATCGACGCGGTCAGCTTGCGGAGCGCCTGGCTCATCAGGCGGGCCTGCAGGCCGGGCAGCGAATCGCCCATCTCGCCTTCGATTTCGGCACGTGGCGTCAGCGCCGCGACCGAATCGACCACCAGCACGTCGATGGCGCCGGAACGCACCAGCGTGTCGCAGATTTCCAGCGCCTGCTCACCGGTGTCGGGCTGCGAGATCAGCAGATTCTCGAGATCGACGCCAAGCTTGCGGGCATAGACCGGATCAAGCGCGTGCTCGGCATCGACGAAAGCGCAGATGCCGCCCTTCTTCTGGGCTTCCGCCACCGTGTGCAGGGCCAGCGTCGTCTTGCCCGAGCTTTCCGGCCCGTAGATCTCGACGATGCGGCCGCGCGGCAGGCCGCCGACGCCAAGCGCGATGTCGAGACCCAGCGAGCCGGTGGGCACCGTTTCGATCTCGACGACCTGCTCGTTCGCGCCGAGCCGCATGATCGAGCCCTTGCCGAAAGCCCGCTCGATTTGCGACAGCGCCGCGTCAAGAGCCTTTGATTTGTCCACCGCTTTGTCCTCTACAAGCCGCAACGAATTCTGAGCCATGATACATCACCCCTTGGTCGTCAATGAAGGCCGGACAATCCGTAATCCCTGCCATTTTGTACCTTTTTTGTTCTCGTTTGGCAAGGGGGATCAAATGTCTGAAAAACAATGAATTTTCGGATTTGTTCTATTTTTGTCTCACGATATTTCTTGCAGTAGTCACGCGTTGGTCCAGACGGCTCGGTGCTTTCGCGCGCCGAATCGCCGCGCGGCCTGCGAAGCTCGGTCGCACAGCCTAGCGCTTGTGCGGCCGGAATAACAAAGGTCATATCGCCGGCATGGTGAAGTCCCCGAAATTGCTTGCCGTCGGCGGCGCCCATATAGACCGGCGTGGCCAGGTGTCCGGCGCCTACGTGGCCGCGGCCTCCAACCCCGGCGCCATGCGCGAGGATGTCGGCGGCGGTGTGTTCAATGCCTTGCGCGGCGCGGTCCGTCGGGGCGTGGCGGCGTCGCTGCTGTCGGTGCGTGGCGGCGATGCGGCTGCCGATACCGTTTCACGAGCCATTGCCGCGGCGGGCATCGCCGACCTGTCGGCCGTTTTCCTCGACCGGACGACGCCCAGCTACACGGCCCTGATCGACCGCGACGGCGAGCTGATCGTCGGCTTTGCGGACATGGCGCTCTACGACCTGGCCTTCCCCAAGCAGATCCGCCGCTCCAAGGTCAGGGAGGTGATCGCTGCCGTCGATGCCATTCTTTGCGACGCCAATCTGCCGTCGGCGGCGCTGGAACGGCTCGTTTTGCTTGCAGGCGGCAAGGCCATGTTCGCCATTGCGATTTCGCCGGCCAAGATCGTGCGCCTCAAACCGGTTCTCGGCAGCCTGGCCGTCGTCTTCATGAACAGGCGCGAGGCCCTGGTCCTGGCCGGCCTGGACGACACGGCCTCGGAGCACGATATCCTCGCCGGATTGAAACGTGCAGGCCTCGGCAGCGCCGTGGTCACGGCCGGTGGCGGTGCAGTACTGGGGTTCGACCAAGGCGGCAGCTTTTCAATCACCCCACCCGCTCCTAGAAAGGTGGTCGATGTCACCGGCGCCGGCGATGCCTTGGCGGGAACCACGGTGGCGGCCGTGCTGCGCGGCATGCCCCTGCGCGAGGCGTTGCGCGAAGGCGTTGCCGCCGCGACGCTGGCCATAGAAAGCGCTACCGCCGTGCCCGATTTCACACCGGCGGGCTTCGCCGAAGCGCTGGCTCTTGTGCCGCATGCTCGGGAAATGGCATGAGACCGGCACATTCATGGAACCCGAGCACGGCCGCATCCGGGTGGATGCGCGACACTCGAGGCTGGAGATCAGGATGAGCCCGGAAACCGCCCGCCCCTTCATCGATATCCATACGCCGGTGGCGCAGGCCATGGCCGCGGGCCGGCCGGTGGTGGCGCTGGAAAGCACCATCATCACCCACGGCATGCCATACCCCGACAATGGCGCGATGGCGGCCGACGTCGAGAGGATCATCAGCGACGGTGGCGCCGTGCCGGCGACGATCGCCGTGGTCGCCGGCCGCATCAAGATTGGGCTTTCGGATGGCGAGCGTGAATCGCTGGCGATGACCGGCGACGCCATGAAGCTGTCGCGCGCCGACCTCGGCTTTGCCGTGGCGCAAGGGCGCACCGGCGGCACCACGGTCGCCGCCACCATGATCGCGGCGCACATGGTCGGGATCAAAGTGTTCGCCACCGGCGGCATCGGCGGCGTGCACAAGGGCGCCGAAAAGAGCTTCGACATCTCCGCCGATCTCGACGAACTGGCGCGCACGCCGGTCATTGTCGTGTCGGCCGGGGCCAAGGCGATCCTCGACATCGAAAAGACACTGGAGGTGCTGGAGACTCGCGGCGTGCCCGTGATCGGCCATGGCAGCGAGACGATGCCGGCCTTCTGGTCGCGGCATTCCCCGTTCCGCGCGCCGTTGACCTTGCACAAGCCGGAAGAGATCGCGCATTTCTATCGGACTCGGGCTGCGCTTGGCTTGGGAGGCGGCATGCTGATCGCCAACCCTGTGCCGGAGAGCCACGAAATTCCTGCCGAGGAGATGGCCGGCTACATCGAAGCCGCGCAAAAAGCGGCGGAAGCGCTGAACGTGACCGGCAAGGCGGTGACGCCGTTCCTGCTGTCGAAGATCCTTGAGCTGACCTGCGGCAGGAGCCTGAAGACCAACATCGCCCTGGTCGAAAACAATGCGCGGCTGGCGGCGAAGATCGCGAAGGCGCTGTAAGACAGCCAACGTCGGCGGGACAGGACCCCCTCTGTCCTACCGGACATCTTCCTCGCAAAGGGGGAGATCAGATGTCACATCGGCTTTCGCCAATCACCAACGTTGAATGTGAGAGCCGGCGGCCAAACTGCCAATCTCCCTCCTTGCGGGGGAGATGGCCGGCAGGCCAAAGGGGTGCTGTCCCGCCAACATTCCGGAATATTTGCCGCGTCACTTCCCCGCTCTTCGCCCTGCCTCATACGCTCGCCGCGCCCACACCGTCATCTCGTCGGGATCATCGAACGCATCGTCGGGGACGCTCCAATAGGGCATGGCCACCAGCTTGCCATGCCGCGTGCCGGTATAGGTCCACTGCCGGCAGCCGGCGGCCTCGAAGTCGGGCGCGCTGTGCTCGTCGGCCTTGAGCATCAATTCGCCGCGCAGCACGATGGCCACGATGACGCCATCGTAATAGATGCCCTTGCCGCCGAACAATTTTCGGATGCTGACCGGGCCCAGGCCTTCGAACAGTTCGGCGATGCGTTCATTGTCCATGCCGCGATGATGTCATCGCCGCCTGGACTTGTCATCGCCGCAACCAAAGAGATGCTGAAGGGTTGAGGGAAAAACGCCGGAGTTATTCGCCATGCCGCTTCTGCTCAAGGGTTCCTGCCGCTGCAACGCCGTCCGCTTCGAGGTGGAGAGCCACACGCCCGCGCCGTTCATGCTGTGCTACTGCTCCATCTGCCGAAAGCAGCAGGGCGGCGGCGGCTTCGCCATCAATCTGGGCGCCAATAACGAGACGCTGAACATCAGGGGCAAAAGGAGCATCGGCGTCTACCGGGCCAAGATCGAGGACGAGCAGCATCCCCAATGCGAGATCTCGACCGGAGAAAGGAATTTCTGCCGCAAATGCGGATCGGCGCTCTGGCTCTACGATCCGACCTGGCCGGAGCTGGTGCACCCCTTCGCCTCGGCGATCGACAGCGACCTGCCCAAGCCGCCGAGCAAGGTCCATTTGATGCTGAAATACAAGGCGAACTGGGTCGAGCCGGCTATCGGCAAGGGCGACAAGGTGTTCGACGTCTATCCGGAGGAATCGATCGCCGATTGGCACAAGCGGACGGGAATGTGGGTGGACTGAGCCTCGACCTCAGGCCGAAGCGCGCGCCTCGGCCAAGGCCTTGAGATCGGCAGGCTTCAATTCGACCGACTCGCCGCAGCCGCACGCCGAGCTCTGGTTGGGGTTATGGAAGGTGAACCCGGTGCGCAGCGTAGTCTGCTCGAAATCCATCTCGGTGCCGAACAGGAAAAGCGCTGCCTCCGGCGCAACATAGACATGCGCGCCGTCGCGCTCGATATGGTCGTCCTTGGTGTTGGGCTCAGTCACCAGATCGACCGTATACTCCATGCCGGCGCAGCCGCCCTTCTTGATGCCGAGGCGGATGCCATGCGCGTTGTCACGCGTGGCAACAATCTCGCGCACCCGGTCGGCGGCCCTATCGGTCATCGTGATGACGGCAAAGCGTCCCATTCTTTTTCCTTCCATTCCATGCAGGTTCAAGGCCTGCCGAATGATTCCTCGCCTAAAATGGTGAAGTTCTATCCTTGGCGCAAGTGTAGCAGACTTGGCGCTAATACCAGCCCACCGCGACCTGTGCCTCTTCCGACATGCGGTCGGCCGACCAGGGTGGGTCGAAGGTCATGTTGACCTCGACGCCTGACACGCCTTCGACGGCGCCGACGGCGTTCTCGACCCAGCCCGGCATTTCACCGGCAACCGGGCAACCTGGCGCTGTCAGGGTCATGTCGATCTTGACCGAGCGGTCGTCCTCGATGTCGATCTTGTAGATCAGGCCGAGTTCGTAGATGTCGGCCGGGATTTCCGGATCGTAGACGGTCTTCAGCGCCGAGACGATGTCATCGGTCAGACGGGCCAGTTCGTCGGCTGGTATGGCCGACCCCGAAACCAGAGCATTGGGCGCGGTTTCCGGAGCGGTCTCGGCGGCGATGTTCATATCATCCATGGTCGGTCACCCAAAAAAATCTTCACCCGAAGAATTTGCGCGCCTTTTCCAGCGCTTCGGCCAAGGCGTCGACTTCGGCCCTGGTATTGTACATGCCGAACGAAGCCCTGCATGTGGAGGTTACGCCAAACCGTTTCAACAGCGGCTGGGCACAATGGGTTCCCGCGCGCACTGCTACGCCTTGCCTGTCTATCACCATCGATACGTCATGGGCATGAATGCCCTGCAGCTCGAAGGAGACGATGGCGCCCTTGCCCGGCGCATCGCCGAAGATGCGCAGCGAGTTGATGGCGCGCAGGCGCTCGTGCGCATAGGTCTTGAGGTCTTCCTCATGCGCGGCGATGCGCTCGCGGCCTACCGCTTCCATGTAGTCGAGCGCCGCGCCCAGCCCGATCGCCTGCACGATCGGCGGCGTGCCGGCTTCGAAGCGGTGGGGCGGATCGTTGTAGGTGACGATGTCTTCCGTCACCTCCTCGATCATCTCGCCACCGCCCATGAAGGGCCGCATATCAGCCAGAATGTCCTTCTTGCCGTAAAGCACGCCAATGCCCGAGGGGCCGTAGACCTTGTGGCCGGTGAAGACGAAGAAATCGCAGTCGAGATCCTGGACGTCGATCGGCATGTGCACCGCGCTCTGGCTACCATCGACGAGGACGGGAATGCCGCGCGCATGTGCGATGCGCACGATCTCCTTGATCGGTGTCACCGTTCCCAGCGCGTTCGACATCTGGGTGATGGCGACGAGCTTGGTGCGGTCGGTCAGCCGCTTCTCGAAGTCCTCGATGTGGAAGACGCCAAGGTCATCGACCGGCACCCAGACCAGCCTGGCGCCCTGCCGCTCGCGGATGAAATGCCACGGCACGATGTTGGAATGGTGCTCCATGATCGACAGCACGATCTCGTCACCCTCGCCGATGTTGGGCATGCCATAGCCATAGGCGACCGTGTTGATGGCCGAGGTCGTGTTGGAGGTGAAGACGATGTTGTCTGTGCTTGGCGCGTTGAGGAAACGCTGTACTGACTTTCGCGCATTCTCATAGGCGTCCGTCGCCGCATTGGACAGGAAGTGCAGGCCACGATGGACGTTGGCATATTCCTGGCTGTAAGCGTGCTGGATTGTATCCAGCACCACCTGCGGCTTCTGCGCCGAGGCGCCGTTGTCGAGATAGACCAGCTTCTTGCCATAGACTTCCCGCGACAGGATCGGGAAGTCTCGGCGGATCGCCTCGACGTCGTAGGGGATATTCTCGACTTTCTGGTCCATTTCGAAGTCCTTGCCGCTCAGGCGGCGTTCCGTCCAGCACCCCTCATCCGTCTTGGCGCTGCGCGCCAATCCACCTTCTCCCACAAGGGGAGAAGGAAGGGCGCTCACCCGTGCATCATGAACCAATCGTCGAGCTTCGCTTCCAGCGCCTCGACGATCGTCTCGTCTTCCAGTTCTTCGATCACCTCGGCGACGAACGCCTTGACCAGCAGCCCGCGCGCGCTTTTCTCGTCGACGCCGCGTGCCATCAGGTAGAACAGGTGGTTGTGGTCGATCTCGGTGACGGTCGCGCCATGGCCGCAGACGACATCGTCGGCGAAGATTTCGAGCTCCGGCTTGGTCGAGAACTCGCCATCATCCGACAACAGCAGCGTGTTGCAGGCCATCTTGGCATTGGTCTTCTGCGCGTATTGGTGGACATTGATGCGGCCCTGGAAGACGCCGCGCGCCTTGCCAGTCACGACGTTGCGGACGATTTCCGTCGAGGTCGTGTGCGGCACGGCGTGGTCGAGCACCATGGTGACGTCGGTGTGGGTGTCGCCGGCCAGCAAATTGATGCCGCGCAACTTGAAATCGGCGCCTTCGCCCGTCGTCTTGATGATGATCTCCTGGCGCACGAGCTTGCCTCCGGCATTCATGACGAACAGCGTCAGTTTCGCGTTCTTGCCGATATGGGCCTTGAACTGCGCCAGATGCGTCGCCGTTTCCGGCTGTTCCTGGACGATCAGCCACGTCACATCGGCGCCTTCGCCCAGCACGAGCTGGCTGACCGAACTGACCAGGGCAGATCCGTCACCTGTCTGGCGCTCGACAATGGTCGCCCTGGCGCCGGCGCCAACACGCACGGGCAGGCGCACATGGGTCTGGCCGCCGGCCTGCAGGTTCTGCAGTTCGACTGGCTTCTCCAGTTGGGCCCCATCGGCGATATCGACAAAATACCCGTCGGCGACGAAAGCCGTGTTCAGGGCACCGATGGCATCATCGCTGCCATAGGGATCGAGCCCCGGCGCGATGCTGCCGTCGATCAGCTTCTCCGTCAGCCGCTGGACCGTGACGCCTTCAACCGTCGGCATCTTCGTGCTCGACACGCCGTTCTGCACGGCCAACACGGCGGAGCCCTCGACAATGGGAGCGATGGCTTTCGCGGCAGCGGATGGATCGAAGTCCGGTACCGCGTTCAACAGTCGGCGCAGATCGGTGTAGTGCCAGGATTCGATCCGCCGCGTCGGCAGGCCGTGCTTGATCGATTCTATGGCATCGTCGCGCTTCAGCATCACCGCGCCGTCGCCCGGCAGCAGCGACAGCCGATCGCCGAATGCGTCGATCAACGCCGTCTCGGCCGGTGTCCGCTGGGGTTGTGCGTGCATATTCATCAGTTTGACCTTGCCTTCTGGCATCTCACGCGGCTTGCCCGATCACGCCGGCATAGCCGTTGGCCTCGAGGTCGAGCGCCAGCGACTTGTCGCCGGACTTGATGACCTGGCCCCTGTAGAGCACGTGCACGCTATCCGGCACGATGTGTTCCAGCAGGCGCTGGTAGTGGGTGATGACCAGGAAGGCACGGTCAGGCGCGCGCAACGCGTTGACGCCGTCGGAGACGATCTTCAGCGCGTCGATGTCGAGGCCGGAATCGGTTTCGTCGAGCACGCAGAGCTTCGGCTCCAGCAGCTTCATCTGCAGGATCTCGGCGCGCTTCTTCTCGCCGCCGGAGAAGCCGACATTGAGCGGCCGCTTCAGCATCGCCATGTCCATGCTGAGCGAGGCGGCCGCCTCCTTCACCCGCTTCAGGAATTCCGGGATCTTCAGCGGCTCCTCGCCGCGCGCCTTGCGCTGCTCGTTCATCGCCACCTTCAGGAATTCCATGGTCGCCACGCCCGGTATCTCCATCGGATACTGGAATGCGAGGAAAATGCCCGATGTGGCGCGCTCGGCCGGATCCATTTCGAGGATCGACTGGCCGTTGTAGAGGATATCGCCCTCCGTCACCTCATAGTCCTCGCGACCGGCGAGGATGTAGGACAGCGTCGACTTGCCCGAGCCGTTCGGGCCCATGATGGCGGCGACCTCGCCGGCCTTCACCGTGAGATTCAGGCCGCGGATGATCTCGGTTCCGGTCGAGGCGATGCGGGCGTGCAGGTTTCTGATTTCAAGCATTCTTTTGTTTCCTGAATATATGTCCGGTCAGCCGACCGAGCCCTCGAGGCTGATGCCGATCAGCTTCTGCGCTTCGACCGCGAATTCCATCGGCAGCTGCTGGATGACGTCCTTGACGAAGCCGTTGACGATCAGCGCGATCGCCTCCTCTTCCGGAATGCCGCGCTGCATGACGTAGAATTTCTGGTCCTCTGAAATCTTCGACGTCGTCGCCTCATGCTCGAACTGCGCCGTCGAGTTCTTGGCTTCCATGTAGGGCACGGTGTGCGCTCCGCACTGGTCGCCGATCAGCAGGCTATCGCAGTTGGTGAAGTTGCGGGCATTGGTCGCCTTGCGGTGCGCCGAGACCTGGCCGCGATAGGTGTTCTGCGAGAAGCCGGCGGCGATGCCCTTGGAGATGATGCGGCTCGACGTGTTCTTGCCGAGGTGGATCATCTTGGTGCCCGAGTCTACCTGCTGGTAGCCGTTCGACACGGCGATCGAATAGAACTCGCCCTGGGAATCGTCGCCGCGCAGGATGCAGCTCGGATATTTCCAGGTGATCGCAGAGCCGGTCTCGACCTGCGTCCACGAGATCTTCGAGCGATCACCACGGCAATCGCCGCGCTTGGTGACGAAATTGTAAATGCCGCCCTTGCCCTCGGCGTCGCCGGGGTACCAGTTCTGCACGGTCGAGTATTTGATCTCGGCATCGTCGAGCGCAACCAGTTCGACGACCGCGGCATGAAGCTGGTTCTCATCGCGCTGCGGCGCCGTGCAGCCTTCGAGATAAGAGACGTAGGCCCCCTCCTCGGCGATGATCAGCGTGCGCTCGAACTGGCCGGTGTTCTTCTCGTTCATGCGGAAATAGGTCGACAGCTCCATCGGGCAGCGCACGCCCTTTGGCACGAAGACGAAGGAGCCGTCGGTGAAGACAGCCGAATTCAGCGTGGCGTAGTAGTTGTCGGACGTCGGCACGACCGAGCCGAGATATTTCTTCACCAGTTCGGGATGCTCGCGGATGGCTTCCGAGATCGAGCAGAAGATGACGCCTGCCTGCGCCAGCTCCTTCTTGAAGGTGGTGACGACCGAGACGGAATCGAACACTGCGTCGACAGCGACGCGGCCCGATTTGTAGACATTGTCGCTGGCTTCCTCGAGCTCCGAGGCGTCGGTCTTCTGCACGCCGGCCAGGATCTCCTGTTCCCGCAGCGGAATGCCGAGCTTTTCGTAGACCTTCAGGAGCTCGGGATCGACCTCGCTGAGCGAGGTCGGGCCGGGCGTGCTCTTGGGCGCCGCGTAGAAGTAGATGTCCTGGAAATCGATCTTTGGGTAATGCACGCGCGCCCAGGTCGGCTCGTCCAGCGTCAGCCAGCGCTTATAAGCTTCCAGGCGCCATTCCAGCATCCAGGACGGTTCATCCTTCTTGGCCGAAATGAAACGGATGATGTCTTCGCTCAGGCCCTTGGGGGCCTTGTCCATCGCGATTTCGGTCTGGAATCCATATTTGTATTGGTCGACGTCGATCTTTCGGACTCGATCGATCGTGTCCTGCACAGCAGGCATCAGCGTTCTCCATCCACGCCGGGTTCAAGGCCCGACAGTTTTCAAACTATGGCACCGCCAGATGGACGCCCGAGGCATCCGCGGCAGCGTAAGTTCCATATAGTGCGTTTCAGCCGGAAATGCACCCGGCCAACATGAAACGCACGGCTCTACCAGGCCGACAGGCCCAAATTGTCCGACCGCTACGCGGCCTTTTCCCTGTCCGCCCTGCGGACGGCGATTCCAGCCAGCGCGCTGCGGAACAACGCGACGTCATTCGCACCGGTCGCCGCGCCGATCGACACGCGCAAGGCGCCAAGACTATCGCCACATCCCATGGCTTTCAGCACATGGCTCGGCCCGACCTTGCCGGACGAACAGGCGGAGCCGGCCGACAGCGCCACTCCAGCCAGATCGAAAGCGATCTGCGCGGTTTCGGCCTTGATGCCGGGAATAGCGAAGAATGTCGTGTTGGCAAGCCTTGGCGCGCCGGTACCAAAGATTTCGGCATCGGGGGTCAACGCTTTCACGATGGCCTCGATCTCGTCACGGTGCTGGCGAACCGCATCGATCGTCCGCAACCCTGCCAGGGCCTCGCGCGCTGCAGCGCCGAAGCCGGCAATGGCTGCGAGGTTTTCCGTACCGCCGCGATGGCCCTTTTCCTGGCCACCGCCATTGATCAACGGCTTGGGCATCATCAGATCCGAGGCCGCAACGATGGCGCCGGCGCCCTTGGGACCGCCGATCTTGTGCGAGGACAGAATCAGGTAGTCGGCGTAACCCGCTGACATATCGATCGAAATCCGTCCGGCTGCCTGGACCGCATCAACGACAAGAATGCCGCCCGCCGCCTTGACGATCGCGGCGATTCGATCGATCGGCTGGAGAACACCGGTCTCGTTGTTGGCGGCATGGATGGCGACCAGCGGCAGGCCCTCGGCCTTGTCATGCTTGCCAAGCGCCGCCGCCAAGGCTTCGAGATCGGCAATGCCGTCGGCATCGACACCGATCCGCGTCACCTGCGCCGCCGGAAAACGGCCGCCGTTCAGCAGGCAGGGATGATCGGCCTCGGACACGTAAAGCCGGCCCATGCGCACGGCGCCGCGCCCCATCCGCCAATCGGGGGACAGCAGCGTCGAGGCAGCCTCCGTCGCGCCGGAGGTGAACACGACATGCTCGGCCCTGGCGTTGACCAGGGCCGCCACATCGCGCCTTGCGGTCTCGATCAGGCGCCTTGCCGCGCGCCCCTCGGTATGGACCGACGATGGATTGGCGGCCACATCTAGCGCCGCGACCACAGCCTCGCGCGCCGCGGCAAGCAGCGGCGCACTGGCATTGTAGTCGAGATAGGCGCGCATTCCGGCCATTTCCGTCCGTTCAGTCCCGTCAGGAGCCATTCCGCTGACGTATGGCGTTATTTCCTTGAAATTCCAAGGCGAGCCGTCCTATTTACCCGGCTTGCGGCGTGGGTGGCCGGGCTCTACGTCTGGCCATTCAGTTTTGAACAATTCTAAACTAGCTTCTAAGAAGACGCTCGCCCTGCGTCAAGGCCAGAGGAAAACTCGTTCCGGGCGCCGCGCATTCGTATATCTAGTGGAGTATTTCATGCCTGAGGTCATTTTCACCGGTCCGGCCGGTCGCCTGGAGGGACGTTACCAGCCTTCCCGGGAGAAGAGCGCGCCAATTGCCATCGTGCTCCATCCGCATCCGCAGTTCGGCGGCACGATGAACAACAAGATCGTCTACGACCTCTTCTATATGTTTCAGAAGCGCGATTTCACCACGCTGCGCTTCAATTTCCGCGGCATCGGCCGCAGCCAGGGAGAGTTCGACCACGGCACCGGCGAGTTGTCGGACGCGGCGGCGGCGCTCGACTGGGTGCAGTCGCTGCATCCGGATTCCAAGAGCTGCTGGGTCGCCGGCTATTCCTTCGGGTCATGGATCGGCATGCAGTTGCTGATGCGCCGGCCCGAGATCGAAGGCTTCATCTCGATCGCGCCGCAGCCCAACACCTATGATTTCTCGTTCCTGGCGCCCTGCCCGTCATCTGGCCTGATCATCCATGGCGATGCCGACAAGGTGGCGCCGCCCAAGGATGTACAGGGCCTGGTCGACAAGCTGCACACGCAAAAGGGCATCACCATCACGCAGAAGACCTTGCCCGGCGCCAACCATTTCTTCGCCAATGACGCCGACCTGCTGATCGAGGAGTGCTCGGATTACCTCGATCGCCGGCTTGCCGGCGAATTGTCCGATCCGCGCCCGAAGCGTCTGAGATAGGCAGGAAAGACGCGGGCCGAGATGTACGAGCCTCCCCATTTCAGGGAAACGCGCACGGACATCCTGCATGGCCTGATCCGTGCGCATCCGCTTGGCCTGTTGATCTGCAACGGAGCCGAAGGTCCGGTCGCCAACGCGATCCCGTTCCTGCTAGACGCGGACGTCCCGCCGAACGGCAGGCTGCGGGCGCATCTGGCAAAGGCCAACCCGCAATGGCAGTTGTTGGCGGCCAATCCGGCATCGCCGGTGCTGATCGTCTTCCAGGGCAACGATGCCTATGTCACGCCGTCCTGGTACGAGACCAAGCGCGAGACCGGCAAGGTAGTGCCGACATGGAACTATGCGATCGTGCAGGTTCGCGGCACCGTCAAGGTGATCGACGACCAGGACTGGCTGGCTCGGCAAATCGCCGATCTGACGGCGTCACAAGAAGGCGCTCGCGCCGCGCCATGGGCGGTGACGGACGCGCCGGCGCCCTTCATCCAGTCGCAGATCAAGGGCATCATCGGTCTGCAAATCGAGATCAGCGAAATCCACGGCAAATGGAAGGTCAGCCAGAACCGGCCGGTCGCCGATCGCGTCGGCGTCGCGCGGGGCCTCGAAAGCGAGACGGCCATTGCGTCCGACATGGCCAGCCTTGTTAGGTCCTATGGCGGCCTGGACAGCAACTAGCTGCCATTATTTTTCCGGAGCCGTCAGCCGGAATGACGTCTTGCGGGCCGGCAGTCCCGTCCGCGCCGGGCGAAAGATGAAGCCAAGCCGGGCAAAGACCAGTCCGCACCCCAGTGCAAAAGCCAATCCAAGGCCAAAGCCGGCGACGGTGTCGCTGGGATAGTGCGCGCCGACAAAGATCCGCGTCGAGGCGATGCATGCGGTGAGCGTCAGGGCAATGTACCAGCGCCTGGGGAAGAGCAGCAGGAGCACCCCGAACACGGCGCCCATCGTCGTGGCGTGGCCCGACGGAAAGCCGGCGAAGCGAGCATCGAAGGCAAAGGGATGCAGCGCGAGAACACCGAAATCCTGAAAGTAGAGCGGGCGGGCCCGGCCGATCGCATATTTCAGGAGATTGACGAGCAGGCCGGACAGGCCGACGGAGCTCAGCACCAGGAAAGCCAGGCAGGTCCAGTTGTAGACCAGCATCAGCGATCGTCGTGAGAGGCTTCGCCAATCGATCAGATTGGCCGCGACGAGCAAAAGCGCCGACGGGATCAGGTACCAGCCGCCGAGGGCGAACTGGGTCAGGAATTCGGCAAACCTAGCCCCCGACCACTGGCCGTGAACCATGCCCGCCGGCGTGTCGAGGCGCACGAACGCGGCCGCTGTAAGCAAGACCCAAACCAGGCCCCAGATCGGCCACGGTACGTTCGGGTAGACGGCGGGGCGAGCGGCAAACCGGCCTCTGACGATCCGCATCGTATCGCGAAAATTGTCCAGGGACCGGCGTCCAGTCCCCAGGAGCCGGTCTGCAAAGGAAGGGCGTGATTTCACCAGCATGGGGGCCTCGACCCTGTCATAGACGAGCCGTCATGGAGCTAGACGATAGAGCCCGAGCGACAGTTTGTCTCCCGACGAATAGTTGAGACCGTCGACTTCGGCGACACGGTTCGCCGTTTTGCCTCTTACCGACAGAATGCCATTCAGTTTCAGCTCATCTTCGATAGGCGCCAGTCCCAACGCACAGGCGGGATCGGCAAGCAGATGTTCCGCCACGCCGCCGATATTGGTCAGCACCGTTTTCGTGCCGACCAAGAAGACGAGGCTTGGTTCATGATACTGCGACGAGGCCAGCACCGTCGTGTCGCAAGGCTTGTTGGCAAGAACCGCTTGCTTGATCGCCGGGCTCAGCCAGATCGGCTTCAGGGATGGAGCTATCACGCCGAAAAGCAGGGCGTAGGTGATGCCCGCACAGGCCGCCGCTGCGCCGATGCGTGGCAAAGGAACCTGCAACTGCCGCGAAAAGGCAAGGTATCCCGCGCCGAGCGCCGCGGCGGCAGCGGGGATGCTCCACCAGGAGAAGGCGTGTGCGAGGTAGATCGGCGCGCCGACGCAGACCACCGCCAGACCGAGGCTGACCACCACCAAGCCGAACGCAGTCGACCACCACAGCCACTGCTGCCAGCGCTTGAGCGGGGCGTCGGCATCCTGCGGCTGCAATGTCAGCAGCCAACCGATCAGCAGCGCCATGCCGGGATAGGCAGGCAGGACATAGTGCGGCAATTTGGTCGGGATCAGTTCGAAGACCAGCCAGAACGGAATGTACCAGGCGAGACAGAACCGCAGCCTGACATCGTCGCGCAGGCGGTTGAGCGCCTGGAGCCCGGCGCCGACCGCGATCAGGCCGAAGGGCCACATGAACAGCGAATAGGTCAGCATGTAGAAGCCGGGCGGCAGGCCATGCGATTCCTCGCCCGATGCGACCTTGCCCAGCATATCCTTGCCGACGGCCTGCTGCAGGAAGGCGCCATGGCTTTTCCAGGTGATGAGGGCAAGCCAGGGCAGCACGATCAGCACGACCAGCGCCAGGCCGCGTCCGACTTTCAGCCGCGACAGCCAGCGCCCGTCCCGCTCGAAGGCGAACAGCACCGCGATGGTAAGCGCAGAGAGCAGCGGGGCGATCGGCCCCTTGATGAGGATTGCCGCACCCTGCGCGATCCAGAAAATCCACCAGAGATGGCCGGCGGCCGGTTGGTTGCGGCGCGACGCCAGGTAGATCTGCGCCAGCGCGCCCTGCGCCGCCACGCAGCAGGCCAGCAGCATCGCATCGGTCTTGGCGTCGCGGCCCTCGAAAGCCGTGGCGAAGATCGCGGCCATGACTAGCCCGGCGGCGATGCCGGCATTGGCTCCGAAAAGATTGGTTCCGGTCCAGGCGATCGCCAGCACCGCAATGGCGATGCCAAGCGCCGACACCGTCCGGTAGACCCAGATCGGCGCTTCGGCGCCCTCGCCGCTCACCAATACGGCGGCCGATTGCAGCCAGTAGATGCCGATCGGCTTCTGATAACGGGAGGCGTCCTGAAAGCGGATATCGACATAGTCGCCGCTCTCGACCATCTGCTTGGTGGCCTGGACGAAGCGCGGCTCGTCGCGGTCGATCGGCGGCATGGACGCCAGCCCCGACGCGGTCATCATCAGGCTGAAGAGGAAGAGAAGGACGTAGTTCCTGTTCAGCGCCATGTCAGAACCTCTTCGACTGTGTTTTTCTGGCGAACCAAAGCCGGTCAATCGACCTTGGTCATCGCCGCGGCTTTGCGCTCATTGGCGATCAGCCAGAGATTTCTGACATAGATGAACATGCCCATGGCCTGGCCGGCGATGAACACCGGATCCTGGCGCACGATGGCATAGATCAAGAGCAGACCGCCGCCGAACAGGGAAAAGAACCAGAAGGCGACCGGCACGACGCTGCGCTTGGCCTTTTCCGAGGCGAGCCACTGCACGACGAAGCGCATGGTGAAGAAGAACTGGGCAATGAAGCCGAGCAGGATCCATGCGTCGAACTGCTTGATGAAAACCTGGTGGAGCCAGGTCATCAATTCCTGAAGCACGTTACCCATGCCTGATTTCCTCTACTTTTGGCATTCTCCGCCGGCGGCGGCGCAGCCACCAGACGCCGCCCAGATCGAGTGCGCCCTGCAGGCCGCGATCGAAGATGCCGTAATTCGATTTGCCGTGCCGGCGGGACCGGTCGACGACGTCGCAATGCACGACGCGATACCCCTCCTGGATGACCAGGGCCGGAACAAAACGATGGGTGCCGTCGAAGAAAGGCAGCTTGCGCAGGATATCCGTGTGGATGGCCTTCAGGCCGCAGCCGGTGTCGCGTGTCTCGTCATGGAGAATCGCGCCTCTCAGCCAGTTGGCGAAACGTGACGCCAGTTGCTTGACCTTGCTGTCGCGACGCTTGAGGCGCTGCCCTTGTGCGGCGCCGAAATCGGGGCCGGCCCGCACAAGCGCGTCGATCAGCACCGGAATGTATTGGGGATCGTTCTGGCCATCGCCGTCGATGGTGGCGACGATGCGGCCGCGCGCCGCCCACGCGCCGGAGCGCACCGAAAGGCTCTGGCCGGCCGATCGAAGATGCCGCAATTCCCGCACCGGAAACGGCCGACGCGCCGCCTGTTCGGCAAGCACGGCCGTGGTCTCGTCGGTCGAGCCGTCATTGACGATGATCAGTTCGAAGTCGCGCCCGACCATCGCCGCCTCGATCTCGTCGATCAGCAGCGGCAGGTTCGCCGCTTCGTTGCGACAAGGAATGACGATGGATATCAATGCGTCCGGCATATGTCGCGTCGGGCTCTGTCACAGGATATGGCATTTGAGTGATGCCGTGCGGTGCCGTTCCAGCGGATCGAAGGCTGCGAGAACCCGTTGGCGCGGCGCCTCATTACGCCAGCCGAAACGATGAAGCAAGCATGCCGGATCGCCGCTGCGGCGCCCGCGCGGGCCGCAAAACCGGATTCCACTTTTGCTGATCGCGACTTGCCCCCCAGAAGCGCGATCGGACGCAAAACCGGATTCCACTTTTGCTGATCGCAACTTGCCGCCCGAAGCGCGATCGGACGCAAAACCGGATTCCACTTTTGCTGATCGCGCTTGGGTGCTAAACGCGCGCGTTCACATACGCCTGCCAATTGGCCGGACGCTCCCGGGAAAGAATAAAATGCCTGCCTTCAAATCCGATTTCCTGCGCACCATGAGCGAGCGCGGTTTCATCCACCAGACTTCGGATGATGCCAGCCTCGACGCGATCTTCGCCAGGGAAACGGTGACGGCCTATATCGGCTTCGACGCGACGGCGAGAAGCCTGCACGCCGGCTCGCTGATCCAGATCATGATGCTGCACTGGCTGCAGCAGACCGGCCACCGGCCGATCGCGCTGATGGGCGGCGGCACCTCTATGATCGGCGACCCGTCCTTCAAGGACGAGGCCCGCAAGCTGCTCACCCCGCAGGATATCGACGACAATCTTGCCGGCATCCGCCGCAACTTCATGCCCTACCTGAAGTTCGGTAGCGGCCCGAACGACGCGGTCATGGTCAACAACGCCGACTGGCTGATGGAGATCAACTACGTCAACTTCCTGCGCGACGTCGGGCGGCACTTTTCCGTCAACCGCATGCTCGCTTTCGATTCGGTCAAGCTCAGGCTCGACCGCGAGCAATCGCTGTCGTTTCTTGAGTTCAACTACATGATCCTGCAGGCCTATGATTTCGTCGAGCTTTACAAGCGCCTGGGCTGCCGCCTGCAGATGGGCGGCTCCGATCAATGGGGCAATATCGTCAATGGCATCGATCTCGGCCATCGCATGGAAAACGCGCAGCTTTATGCGCTGACCACGCCGCTGCTGACCACCTCTTCGGGCGCCAAGATGGGCAAGTCCGCGTCAGGCGCGGTCTGGCTCGATGCTGACATGCTGAGCCCCTACGAGTTCTGGCAGTACTGGCGCAACACCGAGGACGCCGATGTCGGCCGCTTCCTGAAACTCTACACGACGTTGCCCCTCGACGAGGTCGCGCGCCTCGCGGCTCTCGGTGGTTCCGAGATCAACGACGCCAAGAAGGTGCTGGCGACGGAGATCACCGCCATGCTGCACGGCCGCGAGGCGGCCGAAAGGGCCAGCGAGACGGCGCGCAAGACATTCGAGGAAGGCTTGACCGCCGAAACGCTGCCGACCGTCGAGGTGGCCAAATCCGAGTTGGAAGCCGGCATCGGCATCCTGTCGCTGTTCGTCACGGCTGGGCTCGCCGGCTCCAACGGCGAGGCACGGCGGCATGTACAGGGCGGCGCCGTGCGCTTGAACGACCAGCCCGTGTCCGACGATCGCCGGATGGTGACGCTTCAGGATCTCGGTCCGGAAAACGTCGTAAAGCTATCGCTCGGCAGGAAAAAGCACATTCTGGTGAGACCGGTCTGAGTCCGGTCACCTGAACTCGAAGATCGACCTGAATATCCCCGGCGCGATCACCGACAGCGGGTTGATGTCGAGCAGCGGCTTGTTGGCATTGCCCTTGAGCCGATAGGTGACGCCGATCAGGCCGCGGTCGCGGCCGTTGCCGAGAAGCGCGCCGACCAGCGGCAGTTCGCCGAAGATACGGTTGAGGCCGTAGACCGGCATGAACGTGCCTGTCATGTCCATGTTGTTGTTCTGGTCGTAGAGCGTACCCTGGAAAGTGGTGCCGATGCGTGGGCCCCGCAGCAACCCATTGGCCAGTTTCAGATAACCGCTGCCCTTGTTGATCTCGGCGTAGCCGCGTTCGAACTTCACGCGGGACGTGTCGAGGTTTCCCTTGACCGCCTGGTTGAGGCTGCGGCTGTCGCCGGCCGGTGTCGTCGAGACTATGGAGGCGAGCTTCGGCTCATTGACGACGAAGAAATTCGTCGTATCCACCTTGCCGGTCATCGGGCCATCGCTCGACCCCGACAGCGCCAGGGTGATCGAGCCGCCTTCCATGTGTTCATAGACGTTGAGAAAGCGGAGTATGGCGCCGGCGTCGGCGGACTGTACGTTGAGCGAACGCTGGCCGCCGCCGGTGGTGTTGCTGATGGTTATCGCGGCGCCCGAACTTGCCGCAGCGCTGACCTTCAGCCCGTTCACCCTCGACCCGGTCGCGCTGTAGTCGAGCTTCAAGTTCGACAATTGCTCGTCATGGAAACCGGTCAGCTGAGCGACATCGGCACTGACGGAAATGGAGTCGGCGCCGGTGGTCTTCGTCGCGGTGTCGACGTCGGAGGTGAACTGCTTGATGAGAGACCGGGCGTCCAGCGCGCTGCCCGATATGTCGACCGCATAGCCCCTGCCTGCTCGTTTCACCGACACAGCGACATCGTCGCCCCTGTTCAAGGTGACCTTGCTGAACCGGGCCGACGACAAGGCGCCGTTGACCAGCACGATGCCGCCGTCGACAGAAAACGTCTTTCCGTCCAGCTCGAAGTCGGACAGGGTCGTGGTGTCGCCGGATCTCGTCATGACAAAGGTGACGTTGGCGGGGACCCCTGCCCCCTTGCTCCAGCCTGCCCATGGGATGTCGAGCCTTGCGTTGGTCAGATCGGCCGAGACGTTCTGGTTGCCGCTGCCGCTCTTGTCGATCGCGACCTTTACGGTCCCCGCAAGCAGCGGTGTCAGGCCGGGCATCGCGGCGGCCCGGATCTTGTCGTCGAGCACCAGGGCCACCTTGCGGCTGCGTGCCGGCCCGTCATCCCTGAGCGGCTCGATCAGATCGAGTTCTGCCGGAATGCCATTCAGCGCGGCCTTGGCGGAGATGACTGCCTTTTGAGGATCAACGGTGATCGAACCCTCGGCGTCGGTCACGGTCTGGCCCTCGAAGGGCTTGGCCAGTGACAGGCCGCTATAGTCGAGCGACACCAGCCAGTCGAGCTTCGAGGTGTCGACGCCCGCTTGCAGCGGGATGTCAGCCCTGACATGCCCGGTGACGCTGCCGGACAGGTCTTCCGGCAGGAAGCCGACATGGCGCATGGCGTTGATCGGCTCATAGGAAGCGAGTTCGGCGATTGCGGGCGCCTCGCCGTCAACGTCAATATCTAGCGCGCCGATGACCGGCGGATGGTTGGCCGCCTTGACCGTCAGGGTTCCGTTGCTGGCCGCCACGGTGCGGCCGCTGGGCATGAAGACCGTGCCCGACGAGAGGGATATGTCGACATCGTTGCCGTGGAAACCGACGACGCCGACGGCGTCGCGTATCGGCGGAATGCGGCCGGCCGTGTCGAAACGCGATCCTTCGACCTGGAAGCGGCCGAACACCTCATTGCCGGAGATTGGCACGCCATTGCCAAGGCGGCCCGGCACGACCTGGAATTGAATATTGGCGTCGACGACGCGGCCGCCAAACAGATTGTTCAGCACCCAGACCCGCGCGCTACGCGCCGAAAACCACGGCCAAAGCTGCTTGATGTGCGAGACAGGCATGTCATGGACGTTAAAAGCGACGGTGATCCCGGGCGCCTGGCCCTCGACAAACTCCACAGCGGCTGTGCCAAGCACCTCGCCGCTGGCATCGGAACGGATCGCGATCTGGTCGGCCACCAGCTTGTGGCTGACCGTGCCGTATGTTCCCGCTATCCGGGCAAGGAAGCGCAGCGCTGGCTCCGGCGAATCCGCTGGCGCCAGCGACGACCCATCGCTGGTCAGGTCGTACCGGTAGGACGGCTCCTCGCCCGCCGCCCCGGTCGCCGGTCTTGGCCCGATGGAACCGGCAAAATCGAATGTCGACCGCCCGGTCTTCAGCAGCAGTTTGTCGACCTGGATCTTGTTGCTGCCGGCGACCAGCATCGCATTGACGTCGACATCGGCCGGCATCAGCCCACGCGCGTCAAGATCGAGCACGGAGCCCGTCGATGACAGGGCGACGGTGAGCCGCGACGCAGTGGTGCCGGACCCTTCCGATCCTGCAAGCTTCATCGAAACCGCGCCCAACTTCCCGGCGTCATCCGGGGTGGCACCGGTATCCGCCAGATTGATGCTGGCATCCAGCGTCGTCACGCGGTGAGCCGCGATATCCCGGGTCGCTGAAGCGGTAACGGCGAGCGTTCTGCCGTCGATATCCACCTGGGAAGAAAACGTCATGCCGGCCGACCCCGACTGCGCGACAGTGGCATTGGCGATCTTGACCAGTTTTATGGTCGCGTTTGCGGGCAGCACGAACTCGACATTGCGAAGATCGATCCGGCGCATCGAATCCTCACGCACGGCGTCGAGGACATGGTGGATGTTTTCGAACACGGCATCGGACAGTTTATCGGGATCGACAAGGCCGTCCTGGTTGCGCAGTCCGACAGTCCAGTCACCGCCGGACGGTATTGCAGCCACGACGATGCGCGCGTCGGATACCCTGGCGCTCGTCAACCGCACGTCTCCCCACAGCAGCGGTAGCAGGCGCACGCCGAAGCGCACGCGCCCCGCGTCCACCATCGGCTTGCCATCCGCTGTTTTCAGGCTGACGTCGCTGACCTGCAAGGCAATGAAGCTCGATCCGTCAAGCGTGATGCGAGCCGGCCCGACCGAAACAGCGACGTCGACGCCAGCGAATTTCTCGATCGCGGTTTCCGCTTCCGCCCGAAGCCGCTCGGAGCCGATGCCGGACGCGCCGATCAGATAGACGATGATTGCCGCCAACAGGACGACGCTGGCCAAACCGGCGAACAGTCGCGCGAGGATGCGAAAGCCGCGTCCGATCGACGCCTGACCGAGCGGGGGCACACGGCACGCGGACGGAAAACTCCCCAGGTCGGTGATCTCATCACGCCTGAACCGGATCTTCTCGTGCGGCGGTTGCTCCTGATCCACGCAATTTTCCGTTGTACGAACTCGATCGTGGACGAATCCCCGTTCGACACTATATCGGTGTGGCTCCGCGCGTAACCTCAAACAAGGGCATCGGTATGGCTGACCTTCTCCTAGGCGACCTTGCGCCGCAGTTCGAGCTT
This sequence comes from Mesorhizobium sp., assembly GCF_041661565.1. GTDB lineage: Bacteria > Pseudomonadota > Alphaproteobacteria > Rhizobiales > Rhizobiaceae > Mesorhizobium. The sequence goes on along the minus strand of NZ_JBAZUD010000013.1, from coordinate 6,004 downwards.
CCCAAGGACGGTGGCGGATCTCTCAGCCTTGCGGCGTCCGCCGGCAAACCCATCGTGCTTTACTTCTACCCCCAGGACGACACCACGAGCTGCACGCAAGAGGCTATCGATTTTTCGCGACTGAAACCGGAATTCGAACAGGCCGGCGCCGTGGTGATCGGCCTGTCTCCCGACAACGTCAAAAAGCACGACAAGTTCAAATCGAAATACGATCTTACCATCGATCTCGCCGCAGACGAGGAGCGCAAGGCCATCGAGGCCTACCATCTGTGGGTCGAGAAATCGATGTATGGCCGCAAGTACATGGGGGTCGAGCGCGCGACCTTCCTGATCGGACGTGACGGGCGGATCGCCAGGATCTGGCGCAAGGTTCGGGTGAAGGGCCACGCCGAGGAGGTGCTGGAAGCCGCCCGCGCGCTGTGAGGTTTCCGCCGGAGGGCCGACCGCCTCGCCGACGCGCAAAGCTTTGTTAACCCTAATAATGTGTAATCAAGCTGTCGTGGTATAGTAAACGAAAGCTTGGTCCCGTGAACGCAAACGGTCAGTCGGCAGTCTTCGGCAGACGCAGGGAGCCCCATACGGTCATCATCGCCCGGGGCAATGAAATCCGGCATTTCACCATCCGGCCGTGGCTCGCGGCATTCCTCGGCTCGGCGTTGGCGGCCATTGTCATCGGCTATCTGCTGGCGACCTCCTATCTTGTGCTGCGCGATGACCTGATCGGCGCCACGACGTCGCGGCAGGCGCGCATGCAGCAGGCCTATGAGGACCGCATCTCGGCGCTTCGTGCCCAGGTCGACCGCATCACCAGCCGCCAGTTGCTCGACCAGAAGCTGATGGAGACCAAGGTCAGCGAACTGCTCGAACGGCAGAGCCAGCTAAGCCAACGTCACGGCCGCCTCGGGCCGCTGTTGGAACGCGCCGAGAACGAAGCCCCATCGGCGCCAGGCGCCCCCGCCCCGGCCGGCGCAGCGGACAAACGCGCCGAGTTGATCGGTACCCCCAATCAGCCTGGACCGGCTTACGCGGTCGCCAGCCTCGGCATCGGTGATACGCGGCCGTTTTCCTTGTGGTCGACCCGGTCCGATCCCCTGCCCAATGATTCCGCTGCCGACCGTGCCGACAAACTGTTCGTGTCGATCAACCAGTCGCTGAAATCGATAGAGAACGAACAGCTCACCCGCATCACGACCCTGGCCGACAATGCCTACAAGAGCGCCGATGCGATCACCCAGGCCCTCGAGGCGGCCGGACTGCCGGTCGACGGCGATTTCGGCAAGAACAACAGCGATGTCGGCGGCCCCCTCATCCCGCTGGACAGTTCGATGATCTTCGATAGCAAGGTGAAGGAACTGGACGAGGCGCTCGATGCGCTCGACCATCTGAAGAAGGAGGCGCGCCGGCTGCCGCTCGCCAACCCCGCCCCCGGTCACTCCGTGACCAGTCCGTTCGGCGTCCGAACCGACCCGATCCTCGGTAGCGCCGCGCTCCATTCGGGCATGGACTTCAGGGCACCGATCGGCATGGCCGCCAAGGTCACGGCGCCTGGCGTCGTCACGAAGGCCGGCTGGAACGGCGGCTATGGCCGCATGGTGGAAGTCGACCACGGCAATGGTTTCGCGACGCGTTACGGGCATCTCAGCGAGATCGACGTGACCGTGGGCGAGAAGCTCGACGCCGGCGCCGTCATCGGCAAGACCGGCAGCAGCGGCCGGTCAACCGGCCCGCATCTGCACTACGAAGTGCGCCACAATGGCGAGGCGATCGATCCCCTGCGCTTCCTCACGATCGGCAAGAAGGTCGAGCAGTACCTCTAAGCGATTTCCGTCCGTCGCCTTTGCTAGGCAGCACTGTCCGGTCGCATGGACAGGAACATGGTCGCGGCGGACACCAGCGTGGCCGCGCCGACCTTCAAGGCGGCCTCGTCTACGCGAAAGCTCGGATGGTGAAGCGGGAAGACCGATCCGGCGTCCTCATTGCGTATTCCCAGCCGAAAATAGACCGACGGACGCTTCTCGCTATAGTAGCCAAAGTCGTCCGCGATGGTCCATCCGGGCGTTTTGAGCACGTTGTCGACGCCTATGCAGGCGCTGGCACTGGCGACAATCAGGCCGGTCATCTCGACATCGTTGACGACACCCGGTTCGCCCTTGTGGATGTCGACCCGCACACTGGCGCCATGGGTCTTGGCTATTCCCGCCATGATTTCGCGGACACGCCGCCAGGCCCGCTCGCGGGTCGCGTCGCTGCCGCTGCGGATAGTGCCCTTCACGGTGACCTTGCCGGCGATCACGTTGTAGGCGCTGCCGCCATTGATGCCGGTGACGGATATGACCAGGGGATCGTAAGGGTCGGTCTCGCGTGAGACGATCTTCTGCAACTCGTTCACCATGGAGCAAGCCACGGTGATCGCGTCGATGCCCTCATACGACTTTGCCGCGTGGGCCGCCGAACCGGTCACGACGGCGTCGAACGTATCGCATGCCAGGGTGTAGGGCCCGGCAGAGACGGCGATCTTCCCAGACGGCGTGTAAGGATCGACATGGACGCAGATGGCGGCGTCGACATCGTCAAGCAGCCCCTCTTCCACCACCCGCCGTCCACCCGACGGCTCGTCTTCCTCGGCGGGCTGGAAGATGAGGCGCACCGTGCCGCCGAAGTCGGCCTTCGATCGATGAAGATGGGCGGCCACGGCAAAGCCCATCGCGGCGTGGGCGTCGTGACCGCACGCATGCATCACGCCCGGGTTGATCGAGGCAAAGTCGACGCCGGACGCCTCCTCGATCGGCAAGGCATCGATATCGGCCCGGATGGCCACCTTTCTATTGGACGGCCTGCCGGTACCGACAATATCTACAGCCAGACCAAAGCCGGCGACGTCGCGAATGTCGCCAATTCCCTGACCGGCCAGCATCTGCCTGAGATAGGCCTGCGTGTTGGCTTCCCGGTTCGAAAGCTCGGGATTGCGGTGCAGGTGCCGGCGGATTTCGATCATGCGGTCCAGAATTCCGGCATCGATATGGGGAACCGCGACACCGCCGGCAGCGGCCGCAGGCTCAGGCTTTGACATGAATCTCTCGCGGAAACCTGGTCAGGGTCTCGTTGCCGGTTTCAGTGACCAGGATGGTCTCGCTGACCTCTATGCCCCAACCGTCCATCCACATGCCCAGGATCGAATGAAAGACATTGCCGGCCCTCAACACCGTCTTGTCGCCCTGCCGGAGGCTGATCGTGTGTTCGCCCCAATCCGGTGGATAGGCAACGCCGATCGAATAGCCGATGCGCGATTCCTTCTTCAGTCCGTAACGCTGGATCACCTTGCGCCAAGCACCCTCGACTGCTTCGGCCGTCGTTCCCGGCCTGATCGCATCGAGCACCGCATCCATGCCCTCGGTCACGGCCTTTGCCGTGTCCGAGACACGCGCCGGCGTCTTGCCGAGTTGCATGGTTCTTGCCAGCCCCGCCGCATAACGGCGGCAGACGCCGGCAAGTTCAAGGGCGATGGTCTCATTGTCTCCGAACCGCCTGTCACTCCACATGATGTGTGGGGCCGAGGCGTTCTCGCCGCCCAGGATGGTCGGCGGAAGTGCGGTGATGTCGCCCGCGAAGTCCGGGCTGCCAGCGATCTGCGCGGCCTGGATGGCGGCAATCGCATCGCATTCACGCACACCGGGCGCGATCACCTCGAACGCCCGCGCGACGGCCGCTTCCGCGAGCGTTGATGCCTTGCGCAAATAGGCAATCTCTGGCGCCGACTTGACCGCGCGGATCCAGTTCACCAGCAGGTCCGCATCGTGCCATTTGGCGTTGGGCAGCCCTGCGACGAGCCGCGCATGCCCCTTGGGAGAGAAATAGTAGGCTTCGAGTTCGATGCCGATGTGGCGGCTTCCCCAACCGTTGGCGACGATCCAGCTCGCGATCCAATCCATGGGATGGCGATCGTCACGCTGAACATGGTCTTCCGGGAAGCCGACCACGTTCTCCGCCTTCATCCAGACCGTCAGAAGACCGCCGGCCGCGTCCATCGCGCGCCCTATCCAGACCGGCTCGACGTCCTCGACCGGAACCAGCACGACCTGGGGCGTGTAGAACGACCAGCCATCGTAACCGGTGATGTAATGCTGGTTGGCAACGTCATTGACGACCAGCAGTTCGAGACCGCGCCTCGCCATCTCTGCCCGGATCTTTCGAAGCCGTTGCTGGTACTCGTCGCGGGCAAACGGCAATTCGATCATCTTCACTCCATGCCTTGTTCGATCAACGGTCGCTGGCTCACCATTGCCGCGCTTTCAACATCGCGGCAATCGGCCAAGGAGCGCAAGTGAACAGGTCCTAGGCGGATACGTCCCCTGCAACAGCTTGCGCGGGCGATACGTCCACAAAATATTTTTGAATTCCATTTGACTGAATAAATGAGCAATGCAAAGCTGTGGTTCCAAGGGGCGCAAGTCATGGCACTGCGGGGGACCAATCAAGAGTTCGGACGGCCGTACAACCGGCGCATCGTGCTTGAGTCCATCCGCTTGCATGGGCCGATTGCCCGCGGCGAGATCGCCGCCCGCGTCGGGCTCACCGTCCAGACCGTATCGACCATCGTGCGCGAACTCGAAGAGCAAGGCTACATCCTTTCCGTGCGTGAAGAGCCCAAGGGTCGCGGCCTGCCGCCTGCCACTTTGCGGATCAATCCCGAAGGCGGCTATGCGGTCGGCGTCCACATCACCCCGCTTGGCATCAACGCAGCCTTGATCAACCTGAGCGGCGACGTGATCGAAAGCACATACCGCGAGGCGCCGAGCGCGACGCCGGACCATGCCTTCGAACTGATCGGGGCGATGGTGATGGAACTCACCGGATTGCGGGCCGGAGGACGGGTCCTCGGGGTCGGCCTGGCCCTGCCGGGACCATTCGGCGTCGAGTCCATGAGTTTTGTCGGCCCGACCACCATGACCGGATGGAAAGACGTGGCGCTGCGCGAGCGGCTGGCGGAAGCCACCGGACTGCCAGCCTTTTTCGAGACCGACATGGCCGCCGCCGCCATAGGCGAGCGCCTCTACGGGCTAGGCGCCCAATTCCCCGAATACTATTACCTCTATTTCGGCGTGGGGCTCGGCGGCGTCATGGTTCATGATGGCGGCGTGCTGCGCGGCGCGTGGGGCAATGCCGGCGAAGTCGGGCACATACCCGTGGTTCCCGGCGGAGAACCCTGCCCGTGCGGCAACAGGGGCTGCCTGGAAAGATATCTCTCGCTCGAGGCATTGCGGCGCTGGAACGGCAACGAGTCCGACTGGGTCGCGCAAGTCAGCCCGATCTTCCATAATGCGGTCGCCATCATCGAGAATCTGTTCGACCCGGAGACAATCATCCTGGGCGGGCTGGCTTCCACGGAACTGCTCGACCGGCTGGCTGGGTCTGCCACCGGCCTTCACAATTCCGTCTCCGCGCGCAAGGACCGGGCGACGCCGCGCGTGATGGTGGCGCGTGGCGGGCGCCATTCGGTGTTGCGCGGCGCCGCCGCCCTTGCGGTTTCCGGGGTGCTTTCGCCCCGCTTCGGTCAAATGTTCGCCGCCGAGCGGGAACGCGGGCGCGATCTTCTTGCGGCAAGGGAGATAGCGGCATGAGCGAACCGCTGCTGGTTCTCGACAACGTCACCAAGAATTATGGCGCCATCGAAGCCCTGAAAGGGATCAGCTTTTCGATCAGTCGCGGCGAGGTCGTGGCATTGCTCGGCGACAATGGCGCCGGCAAGTCGACGCTGGTGAAGATCATCGCCGGCGGACTGGAGCCGACTTCGGGCCGGATGCTGTTCGAGGGCAAGGAATTCCTCGCAAGGTCGCCCGCCGAGGCCAAGGCGGCCGGCATCGAGACCGTCTACCAGGACCTGTCGCTGTGCACGAATGTCGATGTGGTCGCCAATTTCTTCATGGGCCGGGAAATCACCCGAAAAGTTCTTGGCATCCCCGTGCTCGACGAGCGCGCCATGGAAGCCGTCGTTGAAAAGGCGCTG